>CANNLO010000477.1 GCA_947505055.1 Methylococcaceae bacterium
AAGTACGGTTAGATATCTAGGTATAGAAGTTGAAGACGCCCTAGAAATTTCAGAGAAAACAGAAATTTAACTGCACCAAAGGCAGTGGTTGCAGAAAGTGTGGCCACTACCCTTTTTGAATGGGCAAATTACGACCCGTTGCTGATAGATAAGGTTTAATTTGCGGTGATAGGAAAAAGGCATTTCTCTAAGAGTAGGCTTGCCGTTATTATCTCATTTTACTCATCATTGTTTCTTGTTTATAGATTAGGTAATATTGGTGCAATTTTTAGAGATGTCTTTATGAATACTTTTGATTTTCCATTACTATTTATAGTAAATGGATATTATTCTATTCATGACAATAATAGCAAAGGTTCTTTGAACTCTGCATAGCGAGAAATACACCGAAAGTCACAACCAAGAACCTTAAGGAGTTCAGAAAATGCAATCACAAGAGCCGCCTAAATCGATGCTATCTGAGAATACAATAGAAAACACTGGAAATTACTCTACTAAACCAACTTTGACTCCTGGATCAGATGGTGAGCATTATTTACAAAAAAAGTACGATACAGAAGATCGAGCAAATACTTTTTATAACGATCAAGTTCTCGATTATTTGGCGCCAAAGATGCAAGAGTTTATTGTCAAACAGGAATTTATGTTCGTGTCAACTTCTGGTCGGCGAGGTGAATGTGACTGCACTTCAAAATTTGGTACTGCAGGTTTTATTCGTGTACTTAACGAGAAATTTATAATTTTTCCGGAACGGCGCGGTAATGGAGTTTTTGCTAATTTGGGCAACATCTTAGAAAACCCACATATTGGTCTTTTAATTATAGATTTTTTCCACGATACAATAGGTCTCCATGTCAATGGCAAGGCAAAGATTGTTGAGCATGATGAGTTACTCAACTTTAAAGATAATCTTCCACACAGCATACTTGATGAAATCAGTTTGGAAGGCCCGAGGCAGCCTGAGCACTGGATTATGGTAGAAGTAGAGGAAGCTTATGTACAATGTTCCAAACATATTCCTCTTCTCAAAAAAGAAGATAAACGAATAGACTGGGGAACAGACAGTGCTGCTGCCAAAAAGGTTGATTTTTTTCAGTTACAGGGCATTCCCCTTTATGACCGCATTGGTGGCGATAAGGCCATGGAAGTTGCTGTTGCACTATTTTATCAAAAAGTACTTCAAGACGAACTGGTCGGTAAATTTTTTACAAATATCGATATGGAAAGCCAACTTCTAAAACAAAAATCCTTTTTATCTATGACATTTGGTGGCCCCTATCAATATTCTGGACTAGATATACGTGCCACCCATCAGCATTTAGTAGAAAAATTAGGACTAACTGATTGCCATTTTAATCGAGTAACCGAGCTTTTCAAGGAAACGTTAGTTGAGTTAAGAGTACCAGACAAAGAAATCAATAGGATGATGGAAATACTAGAAACATTTCGTGGAGATGTTTTGGGGCACTAAATATCCTTATCTACTATAAATAGAGGACGGAATAAATGATGGATAACAATAACAATAAAACCAAGTCAGCCGAAATCAATGATGTTTGGATAAATGAATTATTCAAAAAGAAAAATCCTGTCTTTCTAACTCAAACCGAAAAAAAAACTACCCCAAGCTCTAAGACCAACAAACTTAGTGCAACTTCTGAACTTTGGATAACTCATTTATTCAAAGGCTTCAAAACCGATCTAATCGAAAATGACAAGATGTCTATCTTAAAAGAGGGCCGAGTCATTCATGAAATTGATCTTAATGAATTGGATTCAATTACCTTCATCGGCAGACATCCTAGTGCAGATATTCAACTGGAATCATATAAACTAGGCATGCTACATGTTGGCATTATAAAAAATAATCAAAAATATTATGTAGAAAGCATCGATACCATAAGTGGAACACTGGTAAATCGAAAAAAACTACAATCAGGACAGAAAGTATTATTACATGATGGATATCTGGTAGACCTACCTGGATATCAATTACGCTTCGATATCGCCAATGCACCATTATCCGAACAGGAGGAAACTCTTGAACTGGAAGAACTCGATGAAATTCCTGATTTCTTTTATACCCCCAGCATCAAACCACCACCACCTTGTCCGTTATTGTCTAATCTAATCGATGAGCGAGACGCAATTAGCATTTGGAGTGAAGGAGTTACAGTACTCAAAGTAGCTGATATCATCGAAGAAACTCACGATGTCAAAACCTTCCGTTTAGTCGGTGAAACACCTCTGTTTTTTTCCTATAAGCCTGGTCAGTTTGCAACCTTTTTACTAGACATAAACGGTAAAACTGTACAACGTTCTTACAGCATGTCGTCCTCTCCATCACGTCCACATGTCATGGAAATAACTGTAAAACGTGTTCCCTCTGGCCTAGTATCAAATTGGTTGTGCGACAATATAAAATTAGGTGACCGTGTAAATATTAGGGGGCCATCAGGGAAATTTACTTGTTTCGAGTTTCCATCACGCAAAATGCTCTTCATTGGAGCCGGTAGCGGTATAACACCCATTATGTCTATGTCACGTTGGATAGCCGATACAGCTGCGGACATAGATGTTAAGTTACTGGCTAGTTTTCGGACACCGAATGAGATTATCTTTCGAAAAGAATTGGATATGTTCTCTGCCCGTCATAGAAGTTTTCAGGTAGCAATAACCCTAACTGCTGGTTGGCAAGGCACTGAATCTTGGACAGGCTTGACCGGACGAATCAATCCAGAAATGATAAAAATGTTGGCGCCAGACTTTATGGATCGTCATCTTTTTATGTGTGGTCCTGAGCCTTTTATGAATAGCGTTAAAGAAGTCATGCAAGAGTTGGGATTTAACATGAATAATTTTCATATTGAAAGTTTTGGTTCGGCAAGAACAGCTCCAAGTTCTGAGAAAATTGTAGAACCTCTAAAACTAAACGGCAAACTTCATAAAGTAGTATTTGGTAAATCTGGCATAACAGTTGATACCGATGAAAACATTCCATTACTCAATTTAGCTGAAGCTTACGGTATTGAAATAGATTACAGTTGTCGATCAGGTAGTTGTGGTGCATGTTCTATAAAGTGTAGTGGTGATATTGCCGAAAATGAGGAATGCGCCATAAGCAAAAAAGAAAAAGAATCAGGTTTTATCTATGCCTGTTGTAGTTTTGCTAAAGGTGATCTTAATATAAATATCTAATATTAAGAAACTAAATATTTTTAAATTTTGACAATGACTAATTTGTATTTTATCTGCTTTATAATTTATTAATACTGGGCTTGATCTTGCCCGGATTTCACGGGCACATAGATAAGCGACTTTTTAGCTTCAAAAGTTTCTGGCTTAACATAGCCCAATTTGGAATATAGCTCTAACGTAATTGTGGTCATACCAACTTATTTAACACGGCTATCAACTCACTGATCGGGCAACGATTTGGGCGAGTTATACTTACCTGCCGACCTGGCTTTCCTGTTAATTATAGTGGTGCTAATACACAATTCCCTAAGTATGTTGCTTTGTTATCAGTAAAGACATTAGTGTTATGATATTATCTTGTCACGGGACAGGGTGACAAGATAATAAGCGGTAGTGAAGTAGCGATTAATTCAAGTCCATGCTCATTATCCAAAACTACCATATTGATCGCCATAAAGCTGCTGCTGGTGAATGACTCTTTATGCCACACAGTTGACACTCAATATCAGAATTAACTTTAAAACGGCTTATTGTTTAACCTCATCATCTAGAAAACTGATCTGTCATCACCAAGATTTTTTTATAAATCCCTTGCATGGCCTGATCAGCATACC
>CANNLO010000478.1 GCA_947505055.1 Methylococcaceae bacterium
ATTAAGTAGCGCACTGGGATTATGTCTATTAAACTCATCAAACCGAAGTATTAAGATCTCTGCCAAACTCATCATCTGGCTGGGTGCTCTGGTGGCGTTATTATTATGTTTTTTAAGTATTAAAAGTGATTATCTGCCGGCAGAACACTTGGGTTTGTCTTTTTACGGCTTATCGGAGAACTCTCCCGTTAGTTATATCTCCATTATTACTGCCTTTTGTTTTCTACTGGCTTTTATCAATCTTCTTATTTTAAACACCCCAAAACCCGTTATTCCTTGGCGTATTAGATTGGGCTACGGAGTCACCGCGATCATCTTGTTTATTAGCCTTGGATTTTTGTTAGCTTATAGTTTTGATTTACCCCTGTTTATAACTAACATAATCTTGTTACCGACACTAAATAGTGTTTTATCATTGCCGTTAATAGGCTTGGCGCTGTTAATTCTTAATTATCAGGCTTTTTATATCAGTCAGTCAGTCAGTCAGTCAGTCAGTCAGTCAGTCAGTCAGTCAGATATTATGTTAACCAAACTGCCAGCCTATTTACTTGTTTTTGTTATTTTCTCGGCAGGCATTATTTTTATCGCCTATGACTACTATCAAGACATCGAACTCAAGTTTCACCAAAAAATAGAAGATGAACTGCTAACTATAGCGAAGTTAAAATCCGATCAACTGATTTTGTGGCGAAAAGAGCGCCTGGGCAATGCCATTCTTTCCCAAAATGCGTTAATCACCGCCAGCATCAAAAATTTACTAAACAAGCCCATCAGCAAATCTCAGCCTGAGTTACAAGACTGGCTTAAACAATATACGACTTATTTTGTGCAATTTGGCTATACCCAAACCTTGTATCTGGATAACCAAGGTATTATCCAAATCTCAGAGCCTAAAGGACTCAAGCAACCCGATTCTCTGGTAAAAGACAGTGCTTTAACGGCGATGAAAACTGCCCAGATTACCGTGGTGGATTTTTATGCTTCCGCAGATGGACAACATGTCTATCTGGCATTGATCATTCCATTAGTTGATAAAGAAGCTAATAATCAATCTTTGGGTGCGCTGATCATCACTATTGATCCAACTATTTATTTATATCCTTTGATTCAATCTTGGCCAACACTAAGTGCTAGCGCAGAAACCCTATTGGTAAGAAAGGAAGGCAATGAGGTTGTGTTTCTCAATAACCTACGCTTTAATTCTAATGCGGCACTCAAGTTGCGCTTTCCGCTCACCCAATACACACTCCCTGCTGTTAAAGTGGTTTTGGGTGAACAAGGCATTGTTGAAGGCATTAATTATCGAGGACTACCCGTACTTTCGGCAATACTGCCTATCCCTGGATCACCTTGGTTTATTGTCGCTAATGAAGATAAAGCAGAGCTATTAGCTCCCTTACGCGAACGATTTTGGCTGGCCAGCCTATTCCTATCGCTGACAGAGCTATCCATGGTTGGAATCACTTTTTTTATTTGGCGGCAACAACAACTTAATTTTTATCAAAAAAGGCTGGTATTAACTGAACAACTAAACGAACAAGAAAAACAGCACAAAGTTATTATTGATAATGCGATGGATGGTTTTTTAATCATGGACCATCAGGGCCATCTGCTTGAAGTGAATCAAGCCTATTGTCAGATGAGCCAGTATGATCAACAAGCATTACTGGCTATGCAGTTTTCTGACTTGGAAACACGAGAGACCGCTATGATCTTTGAAGAGTGCCATAATTTAAGCGGCTATAGTTATGAATCCATACATCGACGTCAGGATAATACTGTTTTTAATGTCGACGTCAATATTAAACCTATTACAACTGATAGTAAAAAATTGACTGCCTTTATAAAGGACATCACCACACGAATACAAAACACAGAGCAAATCCATCTTGCCGCCAGTGTTTTTACGCATGCCCGTGAAGCCATTCTTATCACCGATAATCAAGGTTTAATTATCCGGGTTAATCAGGCATTTTCTGAGATAACCGGTTATAGCTTTAAAGAGGTCGAAGGTAAAAACCCGAGCATGCTCAGCTCCGGTCGGCAATCAAAAGAATTCTATACAAATATGTGGAGTGCTCTAAAGACTAAAGGGCATTGGTATGGCGAAATATGGAACCGTCATAAAAATGGTGAAGTTTATGCCTTAACAGAGAATATTAGTACGGTGTTTGATAGCCAAGACCAGCCGCTTCAATATGTGGCCCTCATGTCTGATATTACCAAGATAAAAGCCCATGAGTATGAATTGGAACACAGCGCTCATTTTGATGCCCTGACTAATCTGCCTAACCGTACTTTGCTAGCGGATCGTTTACATCAAGCCATTGCGCAATGTAAACGCCAAAATCAATTATTAGCCTTGGTCTTTGTTGATCTTGACGGCTTTAAGACGGTTAATGATGATTATGGACATTTAGCGGGTGATCAATTACTCATTGGTGTGTCGAATGCTATGCGGCAAACTTTGCGTGAGGTTGATACGCTGGCACGAATAGGTGGCGATGAGTTTATCGCCTTACTGGTTGATGTCGGTGATATTGATAAGTGCGTACCTTTATTTACGCGTCTTCTGCTTGCTGCCGCTCAACCCGAACTCTTCAATGATATCAACTTGCAAGTCTCTGCCAGCATGGGCGTTACCTTTTATCCGCAAACAGACGATGTGGACGCCGATATTCTTATTCGCCAAGCCGACCAAGCGATGTATCAAGCGAAACTGACCGGAAAAAATCGCTATCATATTTTTGATATTGAGCTGGATAATCTCACCCGGACCCATAACGAAAGCCTGGAAAGTATTCGCCGCGCTTTGGATGCAGGGGAATTTGTGTTGTATTATCAACCCAAAATTAATTTAAGGCTGGGTAAAGTTGTGGGGGTCGAAGCCTTGATTCGTTGGCAACACCCCAGCAAAGGGTTGTTGTCGCCAAACAATTTTTTGCCTTTAATTGAGAATCACACGCTGTCTATCGATGTCGGCCTATGGGTTATTAATACCGCCCTGAACCAAATAGAAAGTTGGCATAAAGCCGGACTTAAATTACCTGTCAGCGTTAATGTGGGCGCCCGGCAATTACAGCAGGAAGGCTTCTTTGAGTCTCTGTGTCAACTTCTTTCGGCACATCCCATTGTCAAACCCGGGGATCTGGAAATTGAGGTATTGGAAACCAGCGCCATGAAAGACTTAAACAAGATATCCGATTTAATTAATGCCAGCAAGGGTATTGGCATACTGTTCTCATTGGATGATTTTGGCACCGGTTATTCATCACTGACTTATTTAAAACGGCTACCCGTCCACCAGCTTAAGATTTACCAAAGCTTTGTGCGCGATATGCTTAATGATATTGATGATCTGGCGATTGTTGAAGGCGTACTGGCGTTAGCAAGCGCTTTTTCTCTTGAAGTCATAGCCGAAGGCATGGAAACAGATGAACATGGCGAAATGTTGTTGCAAATTGGCTGTGATTTGGCACAAGGTTATGCCATTGCCTATCCTATGCCTGCAGCAGAACTCGAAAGCTGGCTGCATACTTGGCAACCGGATCCAAGCTGGATGAATCGCCCCACTTTTATACGTGCAGATTTACCGTTATTGTTTGCCAGCGCAGAATATAAAGTGTGGTTTAATGGGATAGAAGGCTATTTACAATCCAAAATTCCCAAGCCCGAAAATTTAAATTCCCGTTTTGGTACCTGGCTAACTATCAACAGCCCTATCAAGAAAGGCAACTATATCCTTATCTTTAAACTGCACCAAAAATTACTGGCTCTGGCTAAGGAGTTAATCGACCTTCATGAAAAT
>CANNLO010000479.1 GCA_947505055.1 Methylococcaceae bacterium
CTAAGAAAGTCTGCGAAATAGTATTCAACACGCGCCAGATTCATTTCATCCAAGCAAATAAAATATGGAACATCTGGGTTTTTGGCGGCTTCAAATAACGCATCAAGAAAACGCGTTGACAGAAATTTCTGTTCGAGCGGGTTATAGTATCCGAGTAGATCTTCGGCACTGGTCCAGTTCGGCTTTACGGGTATGATTATCGCCTTGCCGCCAATGGCCTCAGCAAAAGACTTAACCAGATTGGTCTTTCCCGAGCCGGAGTCTCCCGCCAGGATGATCAGATCGTGGGTTGTCAGCAAAGCAAAGAAGTCCTCCAACACCTTGCGGCGGTATACCACTCCTCTTTTTTGCATATACGCTTGCACATAGCTGACAGCCCGCGTCACATCGGACGAAAAAGCACCCGCGAAGTCATGCCCCTGTCGCACCGATTCTGTAGAAACTATATTGAGCAAACTATCTATCTCTTGCTGACCTACAAGATCCAGCTCCACAAGCATTTTTGCTTTTTTTTCAATAAACTGATTTAGGGTATCCAATTGCCGCTCCATAGTTTTCTTGCTCTGGCTAAACTCCGCCTCGAATCTCTTCCGCAGATCACGTGTCACCGTAATATCGCCCGCAAGCTCCTGCAAAGACTGTGTGTGTTGCGTAACCTCTCCATCAAGTGTTTTCGCTTCTTGACGAAGTACTTCAACCCGCCCCTCTTCCAACTCGCATTGATGCTTCAGTCGTTCTTGCAATGCATTGCCATTTTCTGCGATTTGATCACTGTGAAGAGTCCTATAAAAGTCTATTACCCATTCTTCGACATGACTCTCCCCATCAATCACAACATCGGAATTGGCAGTTTCTTCAGGTATTGCTCGCAATAACTGTAAACCACCATCCACGGCCTTTAACGAAAATGGGTTATTGTTCTTCACACGCTCTCTTTTTGGCGAAAGCTCAACCCGCGCTTTTACCCATGCGCCATCTGCAGGTTTATTGCCAATTAGAGATTTTTTAACAGCACCAACATATACAATTTGGCGTACTTTCACTTCATTTAGTGGATAAAGCAAAACTGAGCCATCGTTCGTACTGTGCATCTCTTCGAGTAAAAAATAGGAGGCCCCATCTTTTGACCTTATCTCTTTTTTTAATCGGCCAATAATGTCGAATGGCTGAGAATCTTCGTAACCCCAATGTGATTTTATTAGCCGAAAAAGTTCAGCTTCAGTGTAATCGGATAGATCTGAAATGCGGTATCCGTCCGCAACATCTTCCTGCATCTAGTCTACCTTATGTGAGTTTTCGGAGTTCTCGAAACGAAGTCAATTGGTTGGGTCATAGTCATATCTTGGCTGCACTGACATTTCAAGTTTGCCGGAAGGCGATCTGTTGAACTCTCCTTTCAATTGACCTCCATTTAAACTTAAAACTACTGGATAACAGATCTCGACGATCTATTCCAAACAGCTTGGTAGCTGCAATGTTAACATCAGAAATTAGTCCCTTATCGGAGAGCACGAGATAGCCGCTCGGCGCATTACTAAATAGATCAGCATAATAGGCGTCTGATTCTTCATGCTTGGTTTTGGCGTTTCGGAGATGCTCGTTCTGAACTTCCAGTTCAATCTGGCGCATCTGAAGATCATGAAGCAGTTTTTTTGGGGAACAATCAACAGGGTTAAATGAATCCGATATTGATGAGTCGCAGCTCATAATTAGCCATTCCAATTGACTTTTTTGAATGAAATCAAAATTATGTTTGAACCAAAGTAGATTGTTAATAATGTAATTTCAAATTATACATTATAAAAATGGAGATTTTATATCTGTTGGATGATGTTTGTTGAATAATTGTAAGTTGACTGACTGCTATACGTTGGTGTGCTGCCATTCGTAACGCTGGGATCTATGTCCGTTATGGGTCGATTGCCGTCAATCAGTTGGATTTTAGTATACTGAATCAGCAGAAAAAAGTTGTTAGTAATTTGTTATATTTTTGTTAGCAACCCTTAATAATTGAGGCCTTGCAATCACCTACTACGAAAGTTATCTGAATGTAGGGTAATGACTACCTTCTCACCCCGTAAAACAAAAGTATCAAATCTGCTGTGGGGCGGGTGCTTTCATTCAGTATCTTAGCTTTTCCCTTATCTGCTTGCTTGGCTTAGTTTGAAATCACCTTGGTTTGAAGTTTACTTGTGTTAATTAGTTTTAACACAAGTAATCGATGAACTGCTGCTTAGGTACAACAAGAGATATTCAATATTTTCAGGTATAGCGGTGAAGTACGTCTTCGTTTTTATCTATAATCTTGAATGCTGATAACCAAGCGCCTGATATTTTTTAAGTATAAAAATTAAGTGAAATTTACATTTACTAATTATGCTTGCATAAAAGCAATCTTATTATCAATGCTTATATTTGTATCTTTATAGCCAAGTGTAGTTAGAGAAATATTTATTTTAACTTGGTAAAGTTTCTGTATTGAAAAAGGATAGCACGATTTTTATGCCCGATTTGTTGGCATCTGTTGCAGTTTATTATGAGGATTTTTGTTCGAGTGCGCCATAATTGCGCCAGGATGAAATATATATAATAAAAAAGGTCTTCGTTTTCACGTAAGACCTTGAATTATTTGGTGGGGTGTCGGGGGTTCGAACCCCGGACCTATGGATTAAGAGAACAACATTCATAATTTTATAAATTAAAAATCAATCACTTACAGAACTCGCCAAACTGTAATCTACTACAAATTTACTGAACGCTATGCTGATATAATTAAGCTGTAGCGACAAATTTACTACACGCATTAACCCCTGTAAAACAGCGTAAAAACAAATAAACAGCACCGACACTTCGTTTCACATTTATCCCTAACTTTTCCTGAAAAACAACCCTTTTATATTCCACTATATTTTTAAAGGCATGACGAATGATAGTCATGGATAAATTTAGCTTAAATCGCAACCTCTACCAGTCCTTATCCGGCACAATTCTTTTCATAAACTCATCAAACAATGGCACTGTAAAAGCGGTATCACCATGAGTTGGGCTCCAAATCATACCTTTTACAATTAGACTACTTCGTATAGGCCCTAATGATGACGTTTCACGGATTAATTCGCCGGCAATATCACCTGATCGGTGCGGCCCAGGGCCCAATTCTGCCATCGCACGTAAATATTGTTTTTCCTTAGAGGTAAGACGGTCAAAGCGCACACGAAAGAAACTCTCGTCTAAGGTTGCAATCGCCTCCTTAGATGCGCATTCGATGTCATTAACAGTAATGGGGCTCTGTGATGCTATATCCCAAGCATGTTTACCCCATTCTTGAAGAAAATAAGGATAACCTTTTGTTTCTGAGATGATGAGCTCTACCGCATTTGCGTCAATACCAGCTCCTTCACTCAAAATGGGTTTAATGATCGCTGCTGATGATTCTTCTGAATTTAAAGGGCCGATTTCAGGAAAATCAAATAAACGCTCAGAATAAGATTTAGCATCACCCATTTTGCCCCTTAGTTGCGGCAGTCCAGCACCAATAACCGTCAGTGGTAATTGAGCCTGTGAGCATCGATGTAAAGCTGAAATGAGCGCTGCCAACTGCGCTTCTTCTACGTACTGTAATTCATCAATATAGATAGCAACCACTGTTTCAGCCGCTTGTGCCGCTAAGCCTACTTGCATCGATGGCAAATTGTAGTTGGCTGAGGTCAACGCCGTCATTTTTCCAGCCGCTGACATATTGATGAACAAATTGATCACTGCCAGAATTGGCATCCACAGTTGTATCCATAGCAGCATAGTAAAGTA
>CANNLO010000480.1 GCA_947505055.1 Methylococcaceae bacterium
ACCAATGCTTGCGGGAAAAAATCGCCTCACGCTTTCATCGCGAACAGAGCCGAAAACCTTCCAGTCATATTTCTCACTCAAAACGCGCAACACAGTACTGCCGATCATGCCGCTTGCACCAATAACCAATACCTTCATTGCAACTCCTTTTCAAATATTGACGCCAAAAACTGTGATGCATTCAACAATGGCAAAGGTTGTTCATCTATCCCCATAAAGCGCTTTACTGCTCTTGCGATGGACATCGGTGATTCGGGATCAAAGACCTGTTCTGGGTCAAGTACATCCCGTACATAATCCAACTCCGATGCCAACACCGGCAAACCCGCCTGCCTTGCCTCAATCAAGGGCAAACCAAACGATTCGAATTTGGAAGGGTAAATTGCCGCGCCCGATTTTTTATATAGTGCCAAAACATCATGGTGAGATAGTCCGCCCACATTAGTCATTTTCACGCCATAGCGTTGCCGCACCTCACCAATCAAACCACACAACCCGACAAAGCGTGCCTCATCCAAAGTCAAACACAGGGAAGGGAAAATCCCCTCTTCCGCCAATAAGCACCAAGCCTCAATAAGTCGCCGGTGATTCTTATGTGGCTCCCCAGATGCCACAAACACAAAATCAAAAACAACCGCTTTATTTACTTCCGCCCGAGCTAAGTCGCGCTTGTAACCGCTTGGATCAGCAACGAAAGGTAGTACTCTCACAGGAACTTTTGCCTGTGTTTTTTCTATTAAATATTTTTTCATCGTCGTCGTCTGCACAACGAACTCATCAACATTCATCAAACACTTAATTAACCACAATCGTTCTAACCAAAGTCGAATTCTAATTTTGAATGAAAAGTGTTTTAGTGAAACCTCCTCAATCAAATACCTATTTTGCACAAAAACTACAGTTCTACTACACAAACGAAATAAGGGGGGGAGATTACCAAAACATAAAACAACATCGTCATTTAAAACAGTTTGTTTAAGCCATTTTTCAGCCATGAACCGCTGCAAAATCGATGGTTTAACCTGCTTAACTTGAATGTTATTTGCCATATTAATTGGCAATGGCATGCGTTCATCAACAGATAAAATAACTTCACCAATAATTGCATGTAACAAAGCATTTAGTAAGGAACGACCACCCCCTGAGTGGACATTAGAAGCGTGGATAAAAAAGCGCCTGGGCATAATTTTAACTTCTCTTTAAAACTTAACTATCAAGTGATTAATTTTTAAATCTTGAACAAGATCAAATTGTTGGGATTATCTTGGCATATCTTTTACAACTGATTCGTTAATAAAGAAAATACCTTTATAAGGAATTAAATAATCAGCATCATTATACAGAGGTGTCGCTAGTCTTTGAGAGCAAATTAATAGTACAGCAAAGAAGAATAAATGCCGGTATTTTGCCGTGCTGTTAATTACAATTAATGATATGAGAAAAATATCATATATGTAAAAATATAGAGAAAGTCTTACGGCAATTGCTGGAAATGCGCCATATAGAAATAAGAATATTATTAAGGATATTAAATAATTATTTAAATAGAAGGTATATTCATTTTTGAATCTTTCAATGAATTTCGTACAATAAATAAATAGCAGGCCGAATAAAATTCTTTTTGCGAACAATAAAATCTTTATCACCGGGTCCTCAACAAAAAAAATTGGGGAATTTTCAGGTGAGCTAATATATGCAATCAATTGAGATGCTATAACTGGAAAATAATTAGAAATATAAACTGCACTTTTATTGAAATCTATTGAAATCATTTCAAAGAAAAAAGCAATGGATACCAATAGTGCTAGGTGAATGTTTTTATATTTATATATAGGGGAAAAGTAAGCTAAAAGGAAAATCAATGCTGATTTGTGAAAAATCGAGGCAAACAACACCATTGCAATAAAATATTTTTTTTTCCCATTTAAAAGAAATTGTCCTGCAAGCACACATAAAGCAACTGCTAAGACCTGCCTTGCTTGCCCCATTAGTGCCAAAAGATTAGAAGAGTAAAATAAGACTACAAGTAATGAACTATATTTATTTTTAAAAAAAACATAGAAGAATATAACTAGGTATATTAGCGTGCATAAAAATAAATAAATTTTATAATCAAGACCCCACAATGAAAATGTTTTTGAAAATAAGTAATACCCTATTTCAAAGTTATTTTCGACTTCAAAGCCACCAAGTGAATTATAAAAATCAAGATAGTAGTTCCAGTCACTCCCAGTTTGATCTCTCAACCCGATAAAAACCAACAGCAATACAAATGAAGAAAGAAATAAAATAAAATTGAGATTTACATTTCTTTGGGCAATTGATATTCCGGAGCTAATGCTCAGTGTAGTGAATATTATCCAATAAATTGACATACTTTCTATTTCTACTTTCTCATATTTATATGAAACTTTTAAATAAAGTAAATAGAGTTATCATTTCACTAACTTCACAGCAACAATTTGAATTTGGGCTAATGCGTCACGCATAGTTTGATCTAAAGGAACCCCAAAAAATCTAAATAATAAATTTTCTATTTTCACAACCAATGTCTTGCCAAAAAATGGTATTTTTCGTATGCATTTCTTGGAAAGTAAAATTAAGTTGTTGGCTATAGGGTGTTGGATGGGATGAGATTTTGTGTAGCCTTTACTTTGAAGTGTGTAATCATAATAATCATCGTGAAGGTCTGCTGAAATAATTTTTGAATTGGGTAATGCGGAAACTAAATCTTTAATGTTAAAAGATACTGGTGAACAAGATTTCTTATTATCTAACCTAAATGTACTTTTATGATCAAGGTTAAAAATACTTGGCCAAATTCCTTGCTCGTATAGATCTTCATCTGGGACTACCAGTACTAAATGTCCACCAGGCTTGATTAAAGACCACCACTCCTTTAATGCATTGGATGGGTTATACATATGTTCAAGACAGTGACTACTATGAACAGTATCATACGTTTCAGATAATCTATATTTAGTAATGAAATTTGCATCACCATCTTCAACATCAAAACGCTCAGCGCCTGAGGTAACTAGATCCTCACCTGCCCCGATATCAATAACCTTCCCAGTTAAATAATTACTATAAAAATCGCTTCCTCTTTTAATTCTAGTTTTTAATGCCTCGTCCATTTGAGTTACCTTGTAAAAATGATTTATTTGCCACTCTTTTCTGCCAAAATCTTTTAGCTTGGCGTATTTTAAAATTTAATAAATATGAAATATTTCTTGGATACCCATGATATTGATAGTTTTTAATAAATAAGTAATTGTAATAGCTATGCGGTTCATACATTTCAACCCTTGGGTATATATGCAGCTCTTCAGTGATGTTGGGCATTATGTCCATAATATATTGAATTGAAGTATGAACAGTATGGATAGTAGCGGCTCTCTCAATTACTCCCATCCAATCAAATAGGTTAAATCCATCAATTTTCTTCAAAAATACATTTTTGTAGTTATTTTGAATTTGAGTAGTCATGTGGAAAGTTTTTTTATTGCTGTAAAACTCATTTATCAAGTTAAATTTTTCGTTTTCATGGATGTCTAGTATAGCCAAAAGCTTATTTTCGGATATTTTATCCCTTGCTATCTTGACATTGCGCCAGTAGGCAATAGGCAAATTGAGTTGCATATACTTTTGGCCCATGTGCTCTAAGTAATTGCTAGTATCTGATAAATTGATTACTATTTTATCTAAATATTCGTGGATTCCAGGTTGTTTTGGAAACTCAAATTCCCTGAAATTATCTATTGAAATAAACTTTATGCCTGGGAAGTTTTTTTCG
>CANNLO010000481.1 GCA_947505055.1 Methylococcaceae bacterium
GTAACTTATAATAAGTATTTCAACACGCCATTAGGGATACGCAATCTAGCAAATCTTCGCATTCAGTTTAACTGCGATATTTTGTATCAAAACGTCAATCCAATCTCAGTTAAGAATATAACGCGTAGTACCTTACGTCAGTTTGGTAGCATTTACTGGCCAATTCTAGCAGGACAAACGGTTTTTCCAGTTCAGACGGCTGTTAGGTACAAAATACCCCTAATCATTTGGGGCGCACATCAAGGCCTCGAGCAGGTTGGTATGTTCTCTCATGAGCATGAAGTGGAAATGTCTCGCCGTTATCGCAAGGACCATGACTTAATGGGCCATGAGGCAGACGATCTGTTATCGATTTTTGATACTCTTAAAGAGGAAGATATCTGGCAGTATCGTTACCCAGATGACAATGACTTGAATAAAATCGGCGTGCGTGGCATTTATTTGGGTAATTATGTACGTTGGGATCCTAAAGCGCAGCATGAGCAAATGATTAGTGAATACGGTTACCGTACCTCTGGGTTTTCACGTACTTTTGACGCTTATGATTATGTGGATTGTTTTAATTACATGAATTTACATGATCAGTTGAAGTTATATAAGCATGGATTCTCAAAAGTAACTGATCATGCTTGCCGTGAAATCAGGCATGGGCGCTTAACTCGTGAAGAAGGTCTTGCGCTAGTTAAAAAAAATGAACAGGTTCCTATAGAGCATCAACAACTCTTTTTGGATTGGTTGGGCGTTAATGAACGTTCATTGCAATTTATCATGGATCAACATAGGAACCCCAATTTTTGGAGTCAGCCTGAATTTGGTAAATGGGAATTTAATGGATGGAGTGTGCTGCAAGATGTTAATGGAATGAGCGTAGATGTAAGTCAAGCTGCAAAAGAAACTTTTGAGTCTAACGACAAGCTTGAATGTGACCGATATGCTAAATATATTACTATCGGAAAAGGTTATCAGAATTGAATAAAGTAAGAAAAGTTTATTTTTATCAAAAATTAGGTCTTTTTAATTATCTTTTTTCAAAATTGAAAAGTGAAAAAATATTTTATATTGACAAATCAATTCCATTAAGAGTATTAGCTAGTTTGTTTGCATTAGACATTTCTTTGAATGCAAAACCTATTTGGTTCGGTGATGTTAGTAAAGCAACCGGGATTCGCAAGTCGGCTTATGAGGCTGCTTTAAAAAAAGTAACAAGTAACAAAAACCACGCGTTATGTGGGCACTTAAAAAATATTACCAGTATAAATCTAGAACTTATTATGGATAAGTTGTTAATGGAACACTACTTTAGGCAAGAAGAATTTTTAGCCTTTTCAAGGCAATACGTTGCTGAAAATCCTGATGTTGACGTTGTGCAAATGAGAAATACTAATCGCATCTCTTTAAAAGGAGAATTGCTAATTTGTAATTTTAAATTGATGTGCGTAAATAATTTACTCTATTTGTCAGGGATTCTATTGATTCCATTTTACTGGATTTATTTTGTAATAAAAAATCGAAGTCCAGGCAAAGGTAGTGAATTTCCCCTTAGGAACTTAATACTATGTGAAGTTGATTCTCCTAAGGTATATGAAATGTTTTCAAGTATTTTTTTAGAGCAGAAGGTATTTAAATCCTTTATTCAAAAGCCATACTTGAATAATTTTATGGAGGCCGAGCTAAGCAAGCTAGATATAAGTTGCCATTCAATAGGTGAAGGTGATCGGCGTTTACTAAAGGCTATTTCATTTCGTTTTTTAGCCAATGCTTTTCTAAACTATAGAGAATTGTCGCGATTTGGTTTTTTTTATTTTGAACTTTACAAAGTGATTGCTAAGGGCCTATTAATTACTCCGCATTCAAGATATTGTACATTTTTAACTTTTGAGCATATGTCAACAGAAAAAGCTGTAAGAAATGAATTTCTACGGGCATTTGATAACACATCGATATTTATTCCATATAATACTTATGCAATAGATCATTATTATGTGCCAGAGTATAGATACAATTACGATGTACTATGTTCACCAAGTAAATTACTTGAATCTATCTATCATTTTCAGAGAGCAACTACATCAATATTTCTGCCTACAGGCCCATTTAACTGCTATTCCAAATCGAGTAATCAAGATGATTTTTCAATTAATCGATTGTCAGTGCTAGAAGAGTTTAAAGCAGGCAATTTAGCCATAACAATTTTATCCAGTGGTATTCAGGACGAAACCATTTCAGGCGAAGCTAGATTAATGAAGTTAGCCAAAAAATTATCATATGTAAATGGTGTAAAAATTTTCATTAGGCCAAAACCAGTTGCGCCACCAAAGAAATATGCTGACTATTTAATTGACTGTTTCAGAAATAATGAGAATGTATATCTAACGGATGCATCGTATGACTTATTGGATTTCTTGCCGGTTACTGATTTGTTTATAACTGGAATGTCAAGTTCAGCTGTAGATTTATGCAATGCAGGCGCGGAGTTCTTTAGTATTGATTTTTGGAGTGATAAGGATATGTATATTTGGCAAACAGCTGTTGACGGAGTATTTCTAGAGGAAGCTAGTGCTTTAGCTACTATTCTAGATTGGGTTAATGACAATCCACCAGGTGCAAGAGTTGCACACACTAAAAGAATGGGTGAGTTGAGAGAACTAATATCTTATAAGTTTGATTCATTCGAAGATTACAAAATAAACATTCTCAAGCGGTTAGACACATATTTGCCAACGGATGTGCATCTATGAACACCTGTCGTAGATTTATAAAGGGGAGTTGCAATGTCAAATAATGCAACCATTTTAATCACCGGCGCCGATGGTTTCATCGGATCCCACCTGACAGAGGCCCTAGTTAGGCAAGGCTACAAAGTCCGTGCTTTCGTTATGTATAACTCATTCAATTCATGGGGTTGGTTAGATCATTGCACCTCAGAAGTAAAAGGCAAGTTTGAGGTGTTCGCTGGTGATATTCGAGATCCGCATGGAGTGAAAGAAGCTATGAAGGGCTGTGACGCTGTGTTGCATTTGGCTGCGCTCATTGCCATTCCTTATTCTTACCATTCGCCTGATACTTATGTAGACACCAACATCAAAGGAACGTTGAATGTACTTCAAGCTGCTCGAGATTTAGGCGTTAAGCGGGTGATACACACTTCAACAAGTGAGGTGTATGGCACGGCAAAATTTGTGCCTATTACCGAAGAACATCCTCTTCAAGGTCAATCACCATACTCTGCAAGTAAGATTGGAGCTGATCAGTTGGCTTATTCTTTTTATGCATCGTTTGGTTTGCCTGTAGTTATTGCTAGGCCCTTTAATACGTATGGCCCACGTCAATCAGCCCGCGCTGTGATACCGACAATTATTACTCAGATTGCCAATGGCAAGCGGCAGATTAAACTAGGCGCAGTTTCACCTACGCGCGATTTTAACTATGTACAAGATACCGTAGCCGGATTCATCGCCATGCTGAATTCCGAACAGGGCTTGGGCGAAGTTGTTAACTTAGGCAGTAACTTTGAAATATCGGTTGGCGACACTGCGCAGCTCATTGCCGAAGCAATGAACGTCGAGATTGAAATTATTACTGACGAAGCACGCTTACGTCCCGAAAACTCTGAGGTGGAACGTCTATGGGCTGATAACGCTAAAGCTAAACAACTCTTTGGCTGGCAACCTAGTTACGCTGGGCGTGATGGTTTTAAACGTGGCTTAACTGAAACGGCAGCGTGGTTTGTTCAGCACGATAACCTGCGCGGCTATAAGGCTGATATTTACAATATATGACCCAACTTACCAAC
>CANNLO010000482.1 GCA_947505055.1 Methylococcaceae bacterium
ATCTAATGTACCTTTAGATATTACTGTTGATAATCTAGTTAGTCTTAAGGAATTAAAAACCTGGATAACCAGTATTGAAAAGGCATTGATGCGTACTTCTCACGGTGTTTTACCTTTGGGTTCTGAGTATTTGGTTGAAAATTATCCTGATCTTTTTACCAACGCAAGCATGGTCAAAAACAAGGTAGGTGCTGCTGGTTTGGCAAGGAAAATTGAAGATATTAAAGAATCAAAAGACCTTTTAATATTTAATAGAAAAGAATACAACTTAATAAGCTTTAGAGTTCAAGGTGAAAAAGGAAGAGACAGAAAAGCCTTAACACCAAAAAGGATGACGAATGGGGTTGTAATGAGACACTTGAGAAATATTTTTATAAACAATATTGAAATAATTAAGTCAACTGCTCCTGGGCTCAGGCTAGAAGACATAAAACCAATACCGAATAAGTTTGAGGATATTACTGAACGCTATTACAGATCACAACGCCATTATGATCCTTATTACGATGTTTGGTATGTGGTGCCAGGGGAAGAGTAAGCTGTATAATTGGCGACCATTTACTTCAGCGGTTAGCGTACTTTACCCAAAAAAAACGTTAAACTCGATCATCAAGTTTTTTATTTACTATTGTAAAAACAGAAGGTTATAAACAGTGAAATATTGGCTGTTTTTGGATATTACCAACAATACTCATTGATTTATTAGGCGTTATTAAAAGTCAATATGCTAAAAAAATAAAAAACTTGATGAACGAGTTAAATTTATGGTGTGTTAGTTGTTCTGGGTAAATCGCGGGAAACTTGTCGAAATCTGGCGATTATTGCATTTTTTCCAGAATGTGAGTAATTTCCAGGAAAAACGTGGATTTTATCGTTAAGTTTGGGTTTTTCTGGTGGATATGTTTAATATGTTTAAATTTCTATAATATATTTTTATATAGTTTTTTAAACATAATAGCTTTTTTGCAAAAAACACACACAAAACTCATATAAAAACAGTTTTTGGACAAAACTCACGGTAAATAGAGGCATTATTTCCCTGAAAACTGGTCTTTTTTTGTTTTTGCTGGGAGTGTTGTTGTATATGCCATATATCGATAGTTTACTGACGACATACTCCAAGTTCACAACACCAATTTCTTCCCAAAGCTGTCCTATATCGACCCGAAGCCGTTCGCATCGGTTTTTTCAAATGATAGTTTGCTCACTATAAGCAGCCGGTCATATTTGCTTGACCCCCGTCTAAGTGTCGACTAGACTCAGCCTGATTACCCTCTCAATCGCACTTGCATTTTCAGACTCAAAAGTAATCCATGCCTTATTACAGTAGTAATTGTCATTATAGAACTTATTTAAAATCAATGCAGATTTGACTTGTTAGCAGTGTTGTGAATCTTGGTCATTTCTTGATCAAGTCTAAAGTTTGTTGCCAAAGCGGATCAACTAAGTGTTTAAAATTTAGGTATTTTTTCTCACTACTGGATAATTTTGGTAATGACGGAATCAATGGTCGTTGTGACAAACGCAGAATATTCCTGCGACTACGTTGCCTGTTTAGTAAGAAGCGTTGTTCGGTATCTGGGTCTTTAAAGATGAAAAAAATACCAGGGGCAACTGGAATGGCATCAGTATTTAATGTCTCACTTAAAAACTCTTTCAATTCTGTTTGTGTGAAATACTTTTGAAAGGTGTTGCGTTGAGTGATAACACCATCATTGAACACTTGGCCTTTTAGAGCATTTTGATTAAACAGCATCGCTGATACGACCAAAACTTGTAGGCATAAATCGTAAGCACCCAATAACGCATCAATTCGTTCCTGGTAGTTTTCAATCACATTGATAACAAAGCCTAGATTAACAATGTTTGCCACTTGCTTGGGCTGATCAGGTGCATAATGAAGATCCCAGCCAGACACTGAAATAGCGTTGGCTGTTAAGTTACGAATATCGTCACCTTTGCCACAACCATAATCGAATACCGAGAGCGTGCCGTCTAAAAAGCCGTGCCTTGCCAAGCACTGCATAGGTGCGGATAAATTGTTGCGGGATAATGCGGTTAAATGCCTGGCAATGACTGCACTTTGTATCGCTTCGAAGGTTTGCTGATCATCGATTTCCAAATTACCAAAGGGTACAAATTGATATTCAACCAGTTGAAAGCCTTTTTCAGCAATCAGGCTTTCCCAGGCTTGTTTAAAGCCAATATGAATGGGGTTTTCAAATAAACCAAGAAGTTCAGCAGTTGCTGTCAGTTCCAGAAATTGTGGAATGTGTGGGTTGTCTAATCGTATTATTTAGCTAAAAATGCTCAAACCTGAATAATCATAATATATTGATATTATTAGTGTTTATAACAAATATTGCTTGATAATGCCCGTTTGTTATGATATAATATATCAGCGACATGTGTTTGCTTAAAATGTCGCATATTCCCCTCGACGCCCCCCTCAAATTCATCAGGTTTGTCACCTAAATCATTAGGTTTGAAACTCTGGTGCGCTTTCGCGTGCGCGTAGATTTTTGAGTGCGTTGAGGTTTATTAATTGCTTTTTATGGAGATCGTTATGACAACACTTGCCATCACTGAAGCCCTCATTCCTAGTATTGAGACTTTGGCTGACATTCTGGTGCAGACCAGTGAAAGCTATCAGCAGTTGTTAAAGCAACCGGAATCCCATGCCTACTGCCTTGAAGCGGGTCGTAGTGTGCGGTATTTATCATCCTGTTATGCCGACGTGTTGACTGCGGCATTTGATTACACGCCGGAATCGGACGATGACGATTGGGAAGACGAAGACGATACGTCTTCAAAGGAGGTGCTGGACGAATAACTAACAACTTACAATTGGCGCTAGATAAACATCACAATGAAAAATCGCGGTGGGCTGTACTTTGCGAGTCGTCCACCGCGTGGTTTCGATATAACTTTTCAATTACCGGAGAACTCTATCATGAACACAACTACACATTCAACCACATCCGCATTACCTTTGCCTCGCTTCGTTCTAGGCAATTTGTATAACACACCTGGAGCGCAAGACATTATGCAGCGTTACCAGATCAACCCTTTAGAACTGATTAAACGCCATGTAAGCGGCGATTGGGGCGATGTCTGTCCCGAAGATGCACAAGCCAACGAAGATGCTCTTAAATTTGGTTCCCGAATCCTGTCAGCGTATGTATTACAGCCACCAACAGGCGAAGACAAGACATTAACGCCGGTCAAAGTGTGGTTGATTACCGAAGCAGACCGTAGTGTAACGACTATTTTATTACCGGAAGAATATTGAGACCGCTCCCATTCACCCCTTCTTTTAATCACCTGGAGATATTCCCATGACCCAGAAAAATGAAACCCAAACAGAAACCAAAGCAAAACCGGAAACCAAAGTTGTAGCGGAAACAAAGATCGCGACAAAAACAGCACCGGAAAAACCTGTGCCGTCATCAGAAAAACCAATAGCAGCATCAGAGAAACCGGTACAAACTTCGGAAACATCTGACATCAAACCGGATGCTTCTGAACCATCACCCGCGCCAATCGAGCAGGCTACTACAACAAGTTCAGCAAAAAGTCGCTCAGGTGATTTGTCACCGGAATTAATGGAACTGGTCACTGAATTGCGCGACACGGTCAAGCGTATCGACCCGCGCAGACATACCGCTAAAACCTTACGTCGTTCGATGTCCAATGTCAGTGACATTCTGGCTGACATTGACAAGCTTTATCCTGAAAGCTAGGGTATTTCGTTTCCTGTTATTCCTTCCAGTCTGTCGTTTTTCATCTAG
>CANNLO010000483.1 GCA_947505055.1 Methylococcaceae bacterium
CACTTTAATGCTTCACGATAAATCTTCCTAAGTGTTGCATTCCTATTTTCAAGAGAAAATTCCCCTTTTGCCAATTCGTATGAGGCATTACCCATTACGGAAAGCTTTTCAGGAGATTTCGAAATTTCATCAAAAATATTCACGAAACCCTGAATGGTGATATCAAAAGCATGATTTTTTTTTGCATCATCTACTAGCTCCCAAAACCTAGCAAAAGTGGGCCATTCTTTCCCGTAACCTTCATCATAAAAATAGAACGGAACGTCGACTTCCCAACCATTACCGTCCCTAATGAAGCTTCGCTGCGACCGCATAGTAATGACAGGTAAACCAAACTCAAATGCCTCAATAATGTTTGCGCCACCATCTACATGAAGCGGAGCAATCACTACGTGAGCTATACTGTGCAAATCATATTTTTCTTGTTCATTCAATGGTGCTTTAGAAATTAGCTGAATGTTTTCTTTTTTTAGCGAATCCCACATTTCTTGAGGTACGTTAGGGCAAGCTAATATAAGTCTACCTTTATACTTAGCCACAGACTCACTCCAAGCTCGGACTAATAAATCCACAGCTTTTCGCTCATAATCACTTGCTAAACATAAGAAAATTAATTCATCTTCATAATTTAACTTTTTCTTAAGATTTATCGGCTGCGCCACTGCTCCCAATCGAACAGTTTCTGTTTTAGCAATAACAGATTTGGGAAAGTATCTATTAAATAAACGCAGTTGCCCTTCGCTTTCAACTAATATTTTTTTACAATTAGCGCTCATATACAACTCAGCGGCTCTTGATATTTTTGCTATTACATCGCGAGGTTCAGTTTGACCAGTTACTGAAAGTGGGTGATCTTGTGGCTCTATAATAAAAGGTATATGTTCTGCCCTAGAGGGAACGCTAGACACCCAATGACATAGATTTGCGTTTGATAGATTATTGTATTTTAGCGGCGGGTATTTATAATACCTAAGAAAAAAAGGATGTGTATGTAACAAGTTGCGGTATGGATAAAAAACCTTCATTCCATCCGAATTAAAAAATCTAAAAGTTTCTTGATATAGCTTACTCAAACGATTAATAAGTCGAAGTCGATTTCCTGGCCTATCTCTCTGCCTAGCAATAGTTTCTTGTATTGACATTTTATCTAGCTAGGTCAATGTCATCAAAGCCATTATGAGTCGAATAATTAATTGAATTACAGCTCATATCGTTTCAAAAGTTCTGAATGCTTTTCAGAATGTAAAAAAAAGAAATTGGTTGCAATCGTTTTTTCATCCATTACAAAAAATTCCTTCAATGTATTTTCATTGGCCACGAAGCATCTGTAACCTATGGATGTAAACAACTTAATAATTTCGTTTGGATGGTAATCAAATTTTCTCGCCCATTTTCGTAGCATCTCAGTAAACACGATAGGTTTATCTAACTTTAGCGTTTCAATAGCACCTTGAAAGGCAAATAGCTCAGCTCCTTCAACATCACATTTAATAAAATCGACATGTAATTTATTTATATTCACAAAATCATCAAGTTTTTTAACATGGCAGGTCACTAATTCAGCATCTTTGCGCTCACTTAAATTAGCTGAAGATGCATTTCCACTTCCTTCTGGATAAAAATAAAAAGTTAAATCTTTGCTCTCGCTGGATAAACCAAAGTGATACGGGAAAATATTCCCCATTTGGTTAAGTTTTATATTTCTCTCAAGATATGCATAGGTTTTTGGAATGGGTTCAAATGCATGCACTTTGCATGAAGGGAAAGTCTTAGCAATATTAATAGAGTACCATCCCATATTTGCACCTATATCAACAACACAATCATTAGGTGAAACTAGATTCATAATCATTGCTGAATCGACGGTTTCATAATCCAGAAAATTTAATGCTTCAATCGGCGCAACGCGATGATCTCCTGGCGGGCAGATCATCTTTACGCCTTTATCTCTTGATGTCATCACTACAGAATCGTCGGTTATCTCAATAGACGCTATATTGGTCTTTTGTAGGTATGTCGAATAATCAAAAAGTGCGGCATGATGTTCTTCGTACATAGCTTTAATAAATGAAGGCTTATCAATAACACCATCTTCATACTTGCTTAGGGTATCTTTAATTAAATTCATATAACCGGTCTCTTTAACTTAAATTTATAAATACGATTGAATCGTACGACGAAAACCATCTTCCAAACTAACCGTTGGCATCCAGCCTAAATTTTTAACTTTTTCTATGGAAGGACAAGAACGAGAAATCGGGCTCTTTAGGTAAGCATTATTACTTACAGGAACTTCAAACTTGACTCCAACATTGCGTTCCGGAAAAAGATTAGAAACTAATACTGCCAAGTCCCTTATGGATATTTCTGCATCCGGATTAGCTACATTGTATGCTTCGGCTTTTTCGCCAATTAAAAGTACGGTCAGAAAACCAATTGTGGCATCAGCAATATAGCAAAATGGTCTCTGCGCCAAACCATCGCTTTTTAAAACAATATCTCTTTTAGCGACTACGTCTGCCACAAAATCAGCAAATACACGACCATCATCAAACGCCATACCAGGGCCATAGGTGTGAAAAGGACGAACGACGCACGCATGAAGCCCATGCTGCTGCGCCCAAGCAACGCACATTGTTTCACCAATCCTTTTACTCTCTGCATAACAAGAACGAACGTTCATAGGATCAAGGTACCCATAATCTTGCTCACCAATTAGCTGGTTTGGATTAAGTGGGACGCCATACACCTCTCCACTACTAAAAAATAAAAATTTTTCAGTATGACTTTTTACTGCATGATTTAATAAATGCATAGTACCGGCTGAGTTTGCAAGTAGAGTGCCGACTGGATCAATACCATAATATTTTGGACTAGCTTGACTGGCACTATGAATAATAAAATCGGCTCGAGGAAAATTATCGGGTAGCTGTTGTGAAATGTCGTGCAATACAACTTGTAAATTTGGATCATCTAAGTATTCCGACAAGCGAAATTCAAGGCTTTGCTTTGTTCTTGCGACACAAATTACTTTGACATTAAGCTTATATAAACGACCGATAGTTAATAATGATTTAACTAAATAAGCAGCTAAAAATCCGCTCCCTCCAGAAATAAGCAATGTTTTATTATGCAAATCTTCCCAGGGTAAATTTACTGCCGCAATACGCGCTAAATCTTCACCAATTATAGGGTCATTTTCTAATAAATTCTTTTTGATTTTATTCATGTCCATTTCCTCTTAGCCTGTCTTGGGTAATTTGGCACGCTTCGGCACGAACTTCTATACGCATAAATTACCTTGATTTAAACCACCGATTTCATTTAAGGTTGATTGTTTTCCAACCATCCCACAAATCTTTGAATCAAGCGATTTAATATTGATTTTAATTAATAGCTCAGGTCGTATTGAAACTGACTCCAGCAACCAACTTCCAAAACCGCCGTCCATCAAATGATCTTCAACAGTTACAACCGTTTCAAAATTCTCAATTTGGTTTACTTGATGTTCTTTTGATTTCATACTCCATAGAGGCATAGAAAAGTGTGAATAATGCGCCAGCTCAGAATTACTTATTATTAATTTATTAACAATATCAAGAGTGGCCCCAGTCGTTAGATATGCTTTATTGATCTTTTTGGCTTCACTAACCTTTAACCACATACCTGGTGAAATCTCTGGAACCGTATTGTGAATACAAGGCTCGCCAGCTTTCCCCAAACGCAAATAACTTGGCTGCGGATTGTTTATTATGTAGCGCATGCAAGCTCTAACTTCCATG
>CANNLO010000484.1 GCA_947505055.1 Methylococcaceae bacterium
AGTGTTGATATCTAGGCGATCCCAACCCATCGATCCACAGAAGTCTACTCGTCCAAATACCAGTCCATCTAAGCCATTCTTTGCAGAGGCAAGCTTGGCCATTTCCTCGATATGATTAAATGCTGTAATCGTTTCAACGTTAAACAGAAAGGCTGTGTCTTCCTGCTCGACGGGTTCATAGATCTTATTCTTAGCATCAATGAATTTAGATAACGCATAAGGGGTTTCAACCATGGGTGCAATGATGTACTCAACCCCAAGTTGCTTACTCTCAATCAGATCCCTGATGGCTTCGCATCCACCAATTTTAAGGGCGACATTCAAATCAGCCTTACGTGCTATTTCAATCAATCTAAGTAGCTCATCAATACGGGTTCCTTCAGCCTCAAACTCAGCCTTGACCGCTAAGACGCCTGACTCTTGTTTTAACTTCTTCAAGATATCAAGCATCTGTTTTTCACGTAAATTCATTTTTTATCTCTTTTATTAGTAACTATGCATGCCATCAAAGCAAAATGTCTTTGTATGGTGTTATATTAAAAATATATGTGTGTATTATTAAAATTAATGTTACCTAGGTTTTTAACTGACATAAGTTAATAAAATCCTTATGGTTATCTAATCTTGAGCATACAAATTTAATGTCAACCCCATCATCATATCCATGGGGGTAAAAAATAAATGGCACATTTGAATTGCTCGCTAGCTTTTGATCTACTTTACTATCTCCTACCAATATCATTTGTTCTGCGCATACCCCGAAATAATTTTGGCAAGAAATCAAATTAGATGGGTGGGGCTTTTTGTTCGGCAGGTCGCCTCCAGCCACTATAAATTCAAAATACTTTTTCAAACCAGAGTCTATTAACACCTTCTCTGCAAGAACTCTTGGTTTATTTGTACACAGTGCCAGATAAAAATTAGCCTGTTTCAAATAATCTAGGCACTCAAAAACTCCGTCATAGACGCAATCTTTAGGTGTAGCCCGATTTATATATCTATGTCTAAACTCTGTTAAATATGACGATATATTGTTTTGCGAAACACCTAATCCGTTACCAACCAAATCTTCCCCACCTAAACTTAACCAAGGATAAAAGGCCTCTTTTCTTAGCGGTTTCTTTCCTAATTCAACTCTGATCTCATTCAATATATCGGCCACCACGCTAGCGCTATCAACCAAAGTACCATCAAGGTCATACACAATCAGCTTAGGCACCTTCATTCTATCTAAGCCTATTAACTTTACAGAAATTAATTATCAACAATTAAATTGCTTGCTAATTCTTCACGCGACAAAAAAGGTGCCATATCATCAAGTGCCGGAGAAACCATTGTGCCGTCATCTAATTTACGTGAGGCTAATTTTGGCGAAAACTGTTGAGCCGGATCAATCATCACTTCAATTAAGGCGAACTCATCACTATTTAAAAGATTTTGCACTTCTGGAGATGACCAGTCGGAAAGACTCTTAACTTTAATTGATTTGATTCCCATCGCATTACCAAGCTTCACAAAATCTGGCAAAGTCACGCCATCCTCCGGGCCGATGCCGAACATGTTATCCGAAAAATAGGCTTGTTGAGTCTGCCTAATTGATAGGTACCCATTATTGTTAAGAACAATTACCTTAACAGGTAATTTGTAGCCCACCATAGTCTGAAGCTCTTGTAAGTTCATCATCAAACTTCCATCTCCTGCAAGGCAAATAACCCTATTGTTGCCTGTTGCTATTGATGCACCAATTGAAGCTGGAAGATCGTATCCCATTGAGGCGCATCCTGAATTTGTATAAAGTCTCTGGCCTTGTCTTAACTTTGCCGCCTGAAAGCTAATAACGCACGCTGAACCATTTCCAGTAACGACAATATCTTTTGGGCCAAGTCTATTGAAAAGATCTTCAATAAACACGTAGGGATTCACATTGTTTTTATTTGATGAATATTCAGGCAAGACCGTGGGATAACGTGAGACCCTCTCCCTACACCATTGAAGATAATTTTTATGCTCTTCTGAAGCACCTAATCCAACAATAGCATCGATTAATTTTGGAATAAAGTTCCGCAAATCCGCATTTATCTTCAAATCAATGTTCAATGTAGGTTTGTTTAGTTCAGCTTCATCTATATCGACCATAACTTTCCATGCCTTCGAAGCGAAACTTTTCCAGTTGTAACTTACCTGACGGATATTTAGGCGGCTCCCAATTACCAAGAGAAAGTCTGCATTCTGAACTGTAAAATTACCCGCTCTATCACCTACCGTGCCAGGCCGTCCTGCAAAATAAGGACTGTCATTTGCTAATACATCGTGGGCATTCCATCCCGTGACAACGGGAATTTTTAATGTGTCCACTAGGTCCAAAAACTGTTTTTCCATTCCAGAAATTCGAACTCCAGAACCAGCAAAAATAACTGGCCTTTTAGCCTTTTTCAAACGATCAACAATTTGTTGTATATCATTGTCTGAAATCTCAATTTTAGCGTTGATAAGTTCTAGTCTTGTATTTTCGGTTACATCAGAATCAAATGACAACTCTAAAAGATCACCACTAAATCCATGCAACTCATCAGGATCTATGAGAATTCCTTGAACGTCAACGGGAACGTCCACCCAAACGGGCCCAGGTCTGCCATGGGTTGCCAACAAAATCGCTTTATCCATCACCTCGCGCACTTTTAGATGGTCCTGAAGAACTGTCGCATACTTAACTATAGGGCGGACCATTGAAACAATATCCACTTCCTGGTCACCAAGTTGACGAAGATGAATTGGGTAGTTACGAAGATAGGTTTCACGCTTTACTTGTCCAGATACCACAAGCATGCCAAGTGAATCAACATAAGCTCCATAGACACCATTCAGCGCATTAATGCCACCTGGGCCTGTCGTTACATTCAATATAGCCAATCGATTAGACACTCGATAATAACTCTCTGCGGCGATGGCTGCGCCCTGCTCATGGTGAAAGCAGACTGGGGTTAAGTCAGGATGTCTACCAAAGGCATCATTTAGGTGCATAGCTCCGCCACCGGTTACAAGAAATACATGCCTTGCTCCAGCGTCAACACAACGCTGTGCAATATAGTCTGCAACACGAATCATCTTTTTCATTATTAGAAGTTCACACCCAAGTAAGACTCAATTTTTTCAACTGTAAAATCAAGCATTTCTTTTGTAAGCCCCGGATAGACACCAATCCAGAAACTGTCATTCATTACTACATCCGTGTTGGTTAGCTCACCACTGACGCGGTAATTTTTACCTTTCATATACGGCTGACGTGTTAAGTTGCCTGCAAACAATAAACGTGTCCCTATTTTGTTTTGATCAAGGTACTCAAGCAAATCAACGCGACGAATATTCGCTTCCGGTTTGATTGTGATCAGAAAGCCGAACCATGATGGATCGCTATTTTCTGTCGCCTCTGGCAGGATTAAGAATTCCTCACAGGACTTAAGTCGATCATGTAGGTACTTGAAATTGTCTTTACGCGCTTGCACAAAACCATCTAGCTTATCTAACTGTGCCAAGCCACAGGCAGCCTGCATGTCGGTAATTTTGAGGTTGTAGCCTGCGTGTGAATAAGTGTACTTGTGGTCGTAGCCTTCAGGAAGATCGCCCAATTGCCAACAGAAACGCTTGCCACAGGTGTTGTCTTTTCCACCTGGGCAATAACAATCTCGACCCCAGTCGCGAAACGATTCAATGATCATTTTGAGCTTGGCATTGTTGGTAAAGACAGCACCACCCTCACCCAT
>CANNLO010000485.1 GCA_947505055.1 Methylococcaceae bacterium
CCCCGATAAACCGATTGTTATTGCTGGCGATAATGATTTGCACCTAGAGCTGACAGAGGGCAAAAACCCCGGAAAAGAGAAGGCGCTTGCAGCGGCTAAAGCCGTTGATGGCACGGCGATCTTTCCGATATTCGCCCCGGGCGAGCAAGCGTATCCGGCGAATCTGGAGCCGGTAACACCGGCTAAGGCGCGGGCCGGTGAGTTGTCTGAAGAGCAAAAAAAGGCGATAGCCAAAATGAAGAGCTTTACGGACTTTAATGACCTTGCAGCCAAGAGTGTATTGGGACGTGAAGGTGTTGATCGTCAAGCATTATATATCGTGAACAAGCTGGTGGCTGATCGTCAGGAACAGTTTGAGGCGGAACAGCAGCAAGCTCGGGGTGATAAACTGCAACAACAGCAAAGCCCGCGCCGGGCAGCCAGTATCGGATAACTGCCTATTATGTGTAACGGCTTGTATTTGAAACGGTTTGGCGGTTGTTGAACGGTCTGATTAAAAAAACCAAAATTGAGTAACGTTACATTAATTCTTTAGCCCCTTAAAAGGGGCTTTTTTTTGCCCGTTTTCTGTCGAATAGTATAAGTGTCGTGCTTGTCACAATAATTCAAAAGGTTGAACGCCAAGAAAAAAGTGATTTACCCCGTTGTAGTCACTTCCTTTTATTCGAGCGGTATCTAATTGCATTTGAGGTCGCCACAATTACCACTCGCAATCAACCCATTCAGTACCATCTAATGAATCCAAATCCTCTGGCGATACTAAATTAGATCGGTGATAGTGACGGTGCGCCAAATCGATTGCATTATCATCTTGGTTGCTCCAATGTTCGTAGAGAAACGGGTACAATGGATCAAGACTAGCAAGCAATCCGATGAATTTTTCATTACGTTCTTTTTTTGTCCATATGCAGAATTGTGCAACTCTGCTATGCAACTTCTCTTCGGCCCAAGGGTGAGCCGGATCAATACGCATCCAATGCTCAATAAGCAATGGGGCCTTGCCCCCGAAATCATCATGTAATGCCGCTTCTATTACCGATTCCATGGAATATGTTATCGCCTGCTGACGTTTAGTGTTGTTAAAGAAGCCCAGCGCAACCCGTAACATGCGACATTGAACAAGCAAAACAGGCCAAAAGATTTCAACGCCATAACGGACACCAATTTCTTTAAACTCTTTTGGTGGCTTGATAATTCTACGTTGACCAGAACAGGCTTTCCTAGCATCGTATGCCAACCCTAAAAAAGTACCCTCCTTATCCGTGATAATAGGCGAAGCCTCATTAACCTCATGAACTACATTGAGTAATGCGCCCAGAGATGTGTAGTCGCCACATAGCAACACACCAGCATGATTCTTTAGAAGATTATATGTAAGCATTAATGTCGGCTCATATTGGGATTAATTGGTGAGCTATTTTACAAGTTCGAATGAGGTTACTCCAAAAGTGAAAGTGAACATCGGATAGGCCGTTACCTGGTTGTGTTACAACAAGTAAATTTCATTTATCATATAATATTGTATTGCGTATTGTATCGTATTCTGTATAATATGAAATACTTAATACGTTATACAATATTTTATTAATTACCGGAGAACGAACATGGCTAGACCAGGAATCACATACGACCACGTCGCATCAGTAGCCGACGCTATCATCGGCGAAGGCCATCAACCCACCATTAACGCTGTTCGTGATCGAATCGGCACGGGCAGCCCAAACACTATACACAAACATTTAACTGCTTGGAGAGCGGCCCGTCCACAAGCTACGGCCGCAGCGCCGGAATTACCGGCCAGTTTAACAACTGCAATTGCAACCGAGATTGAGCGCGCAGCGGCCAGCGCCAGGGCAGAGATTGAGAACAAACTGGTTCAGGCACAAGCCGAGGCGGTGGAGCTATCGAGCGCCGGTGAAGCTCTGGAATCTGAACGGGATGAACTCATCGAACAAGTTGCAGAACTTACCACTGAACGTGACACTCTGGCCGGAAAGGCGGAGCAGCAGACAGCAGACATTAAAACCCAAGCGGAACGCATCGAACGTGAACAGCAAGCCGCGGAAGCCGCACGGGTCGATCTTGCCAAGGTGCAACTAAAAATTGAATCAAGCACTGAACGACTTGTCGAGCAAGCCGCTGAGATTGAACGGTTACGGGCAACGCTTGAAACCGAAAGCCGGGCCAGGATTGCAGCAGAGCAACAAGCGGCGGTATTGTTGGCAAGGCTTGAATCTATGACTGAACGAGCAGCAAAATCAGAAACCCGTGCAGAGCAAATCGAGAAGCAAAGCCAACAGACCATGCAGGAAATAAACAGTATCAGAAACCAAGTGCAGACTCAGCAAGCGGAATTGCTAGCCGCCGCCCGCGAACTGGAAGATGGACGTAACCAGGTAAGGGAAGCACGCGCAGAAGCAAAGAAGGCAACAGAGGAAGCCGCAGAGCTTCGCGGCAAATTGGCGGCATCGCCGTCCGTAACTAAGGCAAAAAAAATAACCACTCCACATGAGTAGGGGTTGCCTGATTGTCGCATAACTTTCAATTTTCGCGACAACCTATTCTTACTGCTAGTTACAGGTATCTGTTCTGCCAAATGGCCACTGATCGCACGACTGTTTGTCTACCCATTTTTGCGCCGTGCTGACGTCGCCTTCGACAATTTGCAACGTGCTGACATTGGGTTTGAATGCTATTGACATCGACTATGACAATTTAGTTTGCATTCATCGAGATTCTACGCGGGCTCAGGCTGATTACTGCTGACATCGACTTTGAAAAGTGACAACTCCTAAACCAATGCTTAGACCCATACCTCTGCTGTCCATTAAACGGAGGTTTAATGAACAGTCTGGAAAAGCAATTTTTTGGCATACTTTTTACTACCATAATTGTTAATATTCCCGTAAATTTATCAATGTAATGGAACTGTTCATGAATCAATGCATTGGATAGGGTGCGTTGATAGCGGGGATGATGATTTATCATTTATTCGGTAATACCGCACTTGTCACGCGCTGCATTGACTCGGCTTCTCATTTCCTTGCCTGGTTTAAAGTGAATTGCTACTTTAGCCAGTAAATTAACAGCTGCACCCGTTTTAGGATTACGCGCAATACGGGGAGGCCTACGATGTAGATCAAAACTACCAAATCCCCCTGATTTCAATCTGTTTGCCCCGGACTAATGCATCCGCTAACTGTCCCAAAATGCAATTCAGCGCCAATTTCATATCTTTTTTCTGAAGTTCAGGTAATTTTTCACTTAGCGCACACACACAGTTCTGATTTGACCACTGTTTAACTCCCTTAGTAATAGGGTGCTGATTTTAGCAGGTTAAAAAGCCACTGTTCTGTTATAAAGCGTGCAAAACTTCCCTCCCAAGGATGTTTAATATCCAGTTTTTTACTGGAGAATCCTGGAGTTTTAGTAATATGTACCATTCCACTGCTGCCGTAATCACAGATTAAAGTAACTAGAGTAACTAAGGTAAAGTAACTAAAGTAAAATGTTCATGTACAATATAACAAGGATGCACCTTAAATGGTACACAAGAAAACAATTGAAGCAATCAAGAACGTTGAACCAAAGCTTTCTGTTAAGTTTTTTCAACAAGTAGCTTCTGGGGCCGAGCCTGTGCGTGATTGGCTAAAATCATTACCTGAAGATGAAAAAAGAGCTATTGGTGAAGATATTAAAGCAGTCCAGTTTGGCTGGCCGCTTGGTTTGCCCTTAGTGGATCATATTGATGGCGACATC
>CANNLO010000486.1 GCA_947505055.1 Methylococcaceae bacterium
CTACTCGTTAAATATCCCTCAGCTTGGATTAAAAATGTTTATGAGCAAATACAACTTTGGCCAGATATAGAGAAACATAGGGCAAAAGAATTACTGGTTAAAGCTAAAGAAATGGTTGTTCCTGCTGGGGAGTCTTATGAGACATCAATCACATGGTTAGATAATGCTCACAATATCTTTAATGACAGAAAGGTAGATGGCGTTATTGCTTCTGATGTTAATTCTTGGGGGTATCCAACTATTTCTGAAATAGATGATGATTACTTCGACTCAGGAAGAGACATACGAATGCTGGGTTCTGCGGAAAATTATACTAAAGTTACTAGTCGTTTATTACAAATGAGTCATGAAGTAGCTTTTATTGACCGGTTTTTGCAATTAAATAAAAAGAACCGTAAAGATGTAATAACTGATTTTTTGAAAACTGCTCAACTAGGAAAATGTAAGTCGTTTGTGATATGGACGTCATATGAAAAGTCATCAACAACAACCAAAGCCGACTATTTTAAAATGCTTAATAGAGACTATAAACCTGCTTTAATCGAAGGTAGTAAATTAGTCGTTAAATTAGTCGATGATGCTGGTTCAGTTGAAGAAATGCACGCACGATTAATGATATCAAAACTCGGTGGATTTAGATTTGATCACGGCTTTGAGGCCTTTAGCGACAAACGTAATGTAGATATTTCAATCCTGGATAAAAACACGCACGATCATCATTGTAAATGGTATTTAGATCCTGACTCTAGAAATGATTTTAAGGTTATCGAGGAGCATGTAATATCCTTTGAGTCAGAGGAAATATAAAGCTTTAATGTTAGTGTGGCGGGAGAAGCTTTACTTCTTAGCAAACTTAAATTGATTTAAAAGCTTGAGATTATACATGCAAGATTTTGTTCCAACAGTTACAGAAGAAACAGACCCTGAATTGCAGTTGGATATTTCATGTTATCCGGGTTACTTAGGTTACGATGATATGGATGGGGGATTGCACCTTGATAAAGAATTATGTGCAATTGAAAGATTCAATTTCAGTGAATATATGCATGTAAAATCCTGTGGAATGATATGAGTGCAACTTTGCTTTTTAATCATTGGCGACAAATAAAGAATCCTAATAAAAGTTGGGAACTTGTTAGGAGAGCTTGAGAGACTTGATAAAATTAAAAATATTGGAACAATGAAGATCCCGTCATGGGTTCTCGTAAAATGAATGTAATTAAATATTTTACGAGTAAAACAAAATAGTTTTACGAGAAGGTTTTTAGGGAAAACACAATATATGCTGTCTATTTATTAGACATAAGACTATATATGGTGTTTTCTTCATAAAATTTATGAGTATCTTAAATGGGAAATATAACAATATTAAATTAATATTGTGTTGTATTTGGTGAATGAGCTTTTAAGGTTGGGTGCTGCTGTAATTGTAGTTTTTTCTCTGGCAATGTAAATAATATAAAATTTAATTAAATTAGGGGTAAAAAAATGGACATTTCTCCCGATAAGCTGAATATTGATTCAGTCTTCTCGAATACTGTTTATTACATTGATTTTTATCAGCGTGAATATAAGTGGACATCAGTCCCCGTCCAGAGGCTACTTGACGATATTTATTATCAGTTTGGTGAAAAATATCAACGGCATGCCGATGTAGATCCTGCTAAAGAAACTGTCACAGCACACTATCCTTGGTATTATCTTAATACTTACGTTACTAACATCATCAATGGCCGAGTTTATGTGGTGGATGGTCAGCAGCGGCTGACTACCCTTACATTAATTCTTATTAAACTGCGCCAGTTGGCGAAACAGTATGACTCGAAAACTTCGTATTGGCTTGAGCAAAAGATTGCGGGGTATAGTGGAATGGAACGTACCTTCTGGATGAATCACACCCGCTATATTAATGTAATGAATGCACTGTTTGAAAGTGAAACAGATCTCAAAGCTATTGATAGCTCAGAGGGAGTTACGGGCATCAATCTAGTTAACAACTATCAATTAATAGATCAGTGGTTAGATATTCGGTTAGATAGTAAGCACAAACTAGAAACTTTTGTTTTTTATTTTTTAAATCGATTAGTGCTTATTAATCTTTCTGTCGAACAGACCGATGTGCCAATGGTATTTGAGGTGATCAATGATCGCGGTGTTCGCCTGAATCCTTACGAAATCCTGAAAGGTAAGTTGCTAGGGCAGATTGATAAAATAGAGCTGGATAAAGATAAATATAATGATCTTTGGGAAACCCAAACAAAAAAAGTCAATTCTTTTCGTGATAACGAAATTGATAACTTTTTTCGTGCTTGGTTAAAAGCAAAATATTCCGACTCTCGTAAGGATGCGCAAAGATTTGATGGTGACTATCATCGTGAAATGTTTACCGATGAGATGAATAAGACGTTGCAATTGGATCATAACCCTTCCGTAGTAAAGCCTTTTCTTAAAGAGACTTTTACCTACTACACCAATTTATATGCGCGAATTTGGACTGGAACACAGACGTTATCAGAAGAATACCCTTGTGTTTTTTACAATAGTCTTAATGAACTTGATACCCAGTTTTTACTAATTTTAGCAGCGTGCCAATTTAATGATAAGAACGAAACCGAAAAAATTGCACTAGTCTCGCAACAGCTCGACCGTTTCTTCACTTTGTTGCAATTACAAAACAGTTATGACAGTAATCAGGTGAATACTGAGTTGTTTTTGGTTGCGAAAGAGATTAGGGGTAGACCCATTGAAGAAATTGCGCCAGCTTTTGATAGTCATTTGCAGATCATATTGGAACAGCGTCGATCAGGTAAGGTTACAGAGAGTTTCCAGTGGGGTTATTTCCGTAATGCGTCAATTGTGTCACTAAATAAACGTTTTATTCGCTATTACTTTGCGCGGATTGATGATTTTCTTGCTGACGGTATGAAAGTAAGCCCTAAGCATTCAGTTCATGATTTAGTTACCAAGCGTGGCGAGGTCAGTGGTTTTCATGTCGAACATATACTTTCTCATAATGAAGAAAATCGTAAATTATTTGGAAATGATGAAGAGCGTTTTGATTCGGAACGTAACCGTTTAGGTGGTGTTCTTTTATTAAAAGGTAAGGACAATATTTCTAGTTCGAATGAGCTTTATGAAGATAAGGTCAAGACCTACGCTAACACACTCTACTGGAACGAAACGCTTCGAGATGATGCCTACAAATCTAAATTAGATTTTACTAGTTTCCAAAAAACCTATAATTTAGATTTTCATTCGTTAAATGTGTTCGGTCAGGAACAGCTAGAATATCGACATAGATTATTATTTGAGTTATCTGAATTAATTTGGAATCGTAAATAAACTTCAGCTCGCATTTAAGTTTTTGATTAGGCCCTAAGTAAAAAGCTAGGCGTAAATTTAGGCGAACTCATCAAACGATAGAGAGTCAAATCCAAGCAATATTGAAACAACTTGAAACGATTTTCAGTAATATGCCTAAGCATCGCATTTAGGGGTGAACATCGCATTTTGGTGCACAAATAATGCGCATCTCCAGAAAATAATCCACTACTTTAAACGGTGCACAACTACTTTGAACTACTCGGCACGTATGCTATGCTGTTGATTATAGGGAGATAAAAGAAGTTTAAAGTAGTAAATCTGGGACTTTTAATGCGATGGTCGCGCGTTCGAATCGCGCACGACCCACCATCAAAGCTATTGATTTTAAAGGACTTTTAAGGATAAAAAGTCTTGGTAACTGTGTACTAAAA
>CANNLO010000487.1 GCA_947505055.1 Methylococcaceae bacterium
TCCGGTAACCACTCGGCTATGGTTGTTGCTGGAATTGATTTAGAACGGCGTTGCCACAAGCCGTCCGCATCCATGGTCAGGATTTTTAAAAAGATGTCGCGGTCTTTTTGTGGATTGTTGCTAGCAGGCATTAACATACCTAGAATAGAAGCACGAATTAAAATTAATGGCTTACGCCCCCACCATTTACCCAATCCAGTTAATGTCTGTGCTGCAACAGCTTTACGCTCAGTATAGGATTCTTTTGATATTAAGGAGACTGGAAATTGGGTTTCAATAAAGGTTTTATCAGTTTTTTGCATGGAATTAATGGTTAGTTTATTGTGTGGATGATTTTAGCTGGTAGGCTTAGATGAAACGATAGCGTAATCCCAGCAATCGAAGCCGCTTGTGCCGGGATTCACGTTCAGCCTATATTTTTCCTGGCATTAACGATAGTTCAAACTCTGCCTTGCGATTTCGCAAGACACCTTCCATCACCGGGTTTTCAGTTAATGCAAAGCGCACAGCTTTACGCCAGCCTTTATTGCGGCCATTAACCGCATGCCCCGTTGCAGCATTGGTCATGGTGTAAAGCCACCAGCGTTCTTCAGGCACCAAACCCAACCAGTTATGTACGGCTGTTACTGATAGTTCCGGGTCTGCATCTTCCAAAGCCCAGGCTAATAAAGTAAGTTCTTTTCCCAGGGTTCGATCAACGGGTATCTGACCTTTTTTAAGCCACTGCCCGGTTTTTACGCCCAGGTTGCGCAATCGACGATTAAATTCTGCCTTAACGTGTTCATCTATCTGTTCCCATGTGTGGCGATTTAAAACGGCCTTTAATTGTGCATCCACATCATTAAAAGTGGGGGACGTTTCTTCACCTTTTTCCGGTTTTATCCAGTGAAAATGTTCGGAAATAAGTACCTTGGCATCTTTCGCTTTTGAGATGGGTACAGTGACAATAAAGCAGTGCTCGGTTTGTTCCGGATCAAAACCAAATCCCAAGGGCTGAGATTTTTTTGCTGCTGTACTCATTGACGTACTTCGCCGGGTTGAAGTTGCCGACCTACTTCCGCTAACCAGTCGATTAATAGTTGGCCGTGTTGAAATTTAACTTCTTCAACACTGATACTGACCTGACTGCCTTTCATCACGCCTTGCAGTTTTTCCACTAGCGTTTTAATTTCTTCACCTGTGTATTGAGTCGAGCCTTCGGCGCTATAGCTGAGTGAGGCGGATTCATCATTAGCAAATACATCGATAATGACGCCTTGCACCGTACCCTCGAATTTTATTAAGCGTTCAATAAAATCAAAAGCGGCTTTAGCGGATAAGGTCCCTTGCTGGTGGGTATTCCACGTCAAAGGTTTTGAAGGGTCAATCACGACTTTTTTATCACGATATTGATCCATATCGATTTTTTCAAGCCGCGATTGAATGCCATCTTTGGTGGCGATTGCCTGTACAAATCGACTGGACGCCGGAACTTCAAATGCACTGTCGTAACGAGCGCCTAAACTACCAGGGTCTGAACCATCAGTGGTATAACGTATTTCCGCTCCACCGGGTACAGCTTTGAGTTCAACTTGCCACTTATCACCACGCTGAATGACTTCATGTTTAAGTTGCAGCGTGTTTTCCCATACATAAACGCTGCCCTGGTTATGTTCACCCCGGCTATCGATACATGCGAAAGTAACGCGCATATCGCTCGTGCTAAATCGGGAATAACCACCCTCAGTTTCAGCGACATCCATTGATGCGGAACTGGGCGAGTTATAACCTAGCTCATAAAGCACCTTGTCTCCGTTGACGGGCGTTATTTTCAAGTTAACCTCACCCGTATCAGTATTGCGGCTTAACAACTGAACATTAACCTGGGTTTCCGGCTTAGGCGGTTCACGGTTAATAATGCCGCCATCATCAACCCAGCCGGATATATCGAGCATTTTTAACTTGAGCGCATCGAGCGCTTTGGGATCATGAAAATTCCATTCGGTATTAGTCGCAGCGGTTCGAAGCACTTCGTTCCACTGGGATTTTTGTTGATTACGAAATAATCGCGCTTCAACTTTTTTGCGAAAGGTATCACTGCTGACATCGGTGGTGAATTTACCTTTTTGCTCCAGGGTGTCGCGAATCAGCTTTTCACCGTCAAATTGATTGTTTTCAAAGTGGATACGGTAATCTGTTACGCGCAATGCATTGTCCCTGCTAGGATAAACAAGGGTAGTAAAGGTTTCTTGTAGCGCACTGCGTAAACTTAAAGTGATTTTGTCCTGTGAGTTTTCGGCATCACGGTATTGCTGATCACTGCTCGCCATGCGCTCAGCATTAAATTCTGCCAGAATGTCGTTGATAGCCTTGTATTGTCGGGTTTGCTCTATCAATCGCCCCATGCTGCGATGACTGCCGGTTAAAAATAACACCCTGTTTTTAAAGTCAGCGCTATCAAAGAATTTTTGCCATTCCTCGCTGAGTTTGCTGTTTTGCACGGGGTTAGTAGCAGGTTGAGTAATGATTAAGCTTACCCGATCCATTTTTAACTCAACTTCATCCAATGCAGGAAGAACGCGCATATCTTGATAGCAATCACGACTATGCGGCGTAAATAAACCCGCTAAATAGTTGCGCAATTCTTTTAAACAACTTTCTTCGTTATAGGAATTGGCCTGGCTGTGGAGTTTGGCAGCCAAATTTTGAATGTTTTTAAAAAATAAACGGCCATCAATACTACGGTGTAAATACCAGGCTTGGGTAGGCAAGTAATCAATGACATTCTTTTTAACGGCTGAAATATCACGTCCCGGCGCACAGAGGAAACTGACAATGTCACTGTCTCGCAAGCCATGCGTTGCCCCAGGAACAGCGGCTAATGATGCCACTAATATGAGTTTGGCTACGTCTTGAGCATCGTCTGTTGATCCTAAACGAAGGTCTAACTCTTCGGCTATTGAATTTCCATCCTTGGCAATATCATGGGTAATGGCTTCTGTTAAAGAAGGGTTTATTGCGCGGATTTCTGACTGTATTTCTTCGTTGTTAAGATTAAAGTCGTAGGGATGAACTAATTTAACATGGTCTGCACGGAGTACACCTTTACTGTTTACGGTGTACATATCGGCAACAATAACGCGCATTAACCGAATTAAACCGCGTGTTTGCTGGAACCCTGGATTTTCTTTAAAGCGTGCATACAGATCACGGATTGAAAAGTGAAAGGGGTAAGATTCAATTAATTGCGCAGCAAAGGATTCCGGTGTGGCATTGGTAATATCCATTTGCTTGGCTTTGCGAACGGCTTCAGCATATTCATGTGCGACTTCTCGAATTGTTTCATCATCGGGTAAGTCAGAAAATAAGCGGGTGCGCAAAATATGGTATAACTCGTCCCCTTGTGGATTAACCGGTTCTAAACGTAATGATGAACGGTTTGCTTCATTAGCAAGGTTATCTAAGGCCTGATTGAGCTCGTTTGAGCCATCCTCATAAGATGCGCGAAGATCGGATATAACCACGCAAACATTCGATAATTCAGGACGGTCAACAGCGACCATTAAATTGGAAAGGGCGGTATTGGTGACATGCGCCAGTGTGGTTTCACCAATTTCTCTGGCTTTTGCATTAGCAAAATACGGCGGCAATTCATCCAAAAAGATAATGGTGGGTTCACCTTTAAGTAAATTAATCCATGCGGTAGTGCCGGGTGCGCTTAAAGGCGAATAAAGATCACGAAAAACTTCTTTTTTACCCAGTTGTTCGGCA
>CANNLO010000488.1 GCA_947505055.1 Methylococcaceae bacterium
CGGGGTGTTTTCGCACCGGTGGCGTAGGCATTTACAACGGCCAGAACCTAGTACACATGGCACCGTCCGCTAGTCGAGTCTCTGCCCTGATGGCGGACTTGTTAGCTTGGTTGGCCTCGGCTCCGGTACACCCGTTAATCGCCAGCTGCCTGTTCCATTACGAATTTGAGTTTATCCACCCGTTCGCCGATGGTAATGGCCGCATGGGCAGGCTTTGGCAAACGCTAATATTGAGCCAGTGGCAACCGGTATTGGCCTATTTGCCGGTTGAGTCTGTGATCAGAGTGCGGCAAACGGCTTATTACCAAGCCTTGGCAGACGCAGACAGTCTGGCGGATTCAACCCCTTTCATCGAGTTTATGCTGCAAGCCTTGCTTGATGCGATGACAGAAGTGCCGACCTTAACGTCGGGGAAGTCGTCGGTAAAAACGTCGGGGAAAATCCTTGCGTTGATTCGTGAGAATGCATGGGTAACGATCCCGGAATTAGCGGTTGCTATCGGTGTAAGCGAGCGTTCTATTGAACGTAACCTCAAAAAACTTCAAGCTGAACATCGTCTGTCACGTATCGGACCTGCTAACGGCGGCCATTGGAAAGTAAGCGAATGAAGCTGATGAAAAAGTAACAAATTTGTTATAATTAATTTATGAACTTTACCGTTAGCTATTACAACGAAAAGGTTAAACAGCAGGTCATGTTGTTGCCGCCGGGCATCTTAGCGGACTACATCCACTTGACTGATTTAATGCAAAACCACGGCGCAAACTTACAAATGCCGCATTCACGCACAATGGGCGGCGGTTTATTTGAATTGCGACCCAAGGGCAAAGAAGGCATCGGGCGGATGTTTTATTGCACACAAGTTGGACAGGCTATTGTTATTTTGCATAGCTTTGTCAAAAAAACCAACACCACGCCAACCACAGATTTGCAGCTTGCCAGAAAACGACTAAAGGAGGTTAAACATGAATAACGATACTTACCAGCCTGTTCCGCACGATGCCGCATTTTGTGAGCAATTATTAAATAATCCAGCGGTGAAGGCGGCTTATGATGCCAGTGTCACGGAATATGGCATACTCGATGAAATACTCAGCTCCAGACGCGACGCAGGATTAACCCAGGCGCAGGTCGCCGAACGCATGGGAACAAAAGCCTCGGCGGTAGCGCGATTGGAAAGCGCTTTGGTATCAGGAAAACATTCTCCCTCTATTGAAACCTTGCGTAAATATGCCGCCGCTGTCGGTAAAAAATTAGAAGTGCATCTGGTTTAAATAAAATCATGACCGAAGACCAACTGGAACAAGAAACCCTGAGCTGGCTGGCCGATGTCGGTTACAGCTCTGTCTATGGTCCCGACATTGCGGTGGACGGCAATACGCCGGAGCGCAGCAATTACGTTCAGGTGGTCTTGGTTGAACGCTTGCGTAATGCGATCAACCGGCTCAATCCTCTGGTGCCCTTGGTTGCCCTTGAAGATGCCTTGCAACAGGTTTTGAATCTGGATACGCCGATGCTGCTGGCGGCCAACAGACACTTTCATCGTTTGCTGGTCAACGGTGTGCCGGTGCAATATCAAATAGAGGATGAGACATGGGGCTTCCCGAACACTGTTAGCGATCGCTGTTTCCGCTCGATAAGCCGTCATTTTGATGACAGCAGCGCATAAACCATTATCTTTACATTACAACCGGCATTGCATTAGTATTAGTTCAAAATATTTACAATCGCTTCCAGTAAAAAAAATAATAACTAACGGCAATTTTTGATTCTAGTTAATCCGACTACATATCAAAAAGTTGTGATGTACAGAACTCTATCGAGGCTGATTACGTTATGTCACTATTCACTTTACCCTCAAAAGCTTGCACCAAAGCGCTATTAACCCTCTTTTGCATAACAGGTTTTTTATTTTTTTCCGAGGCCCTTTTGGCACACGAGCGCTGGATTCTGTTACCGGAGCAAATCAGCCAATGGAACTCACAAGTTAGACCTGCACTGTTTTCCAACTTGTCACCTTTAAACCTGATGATGATTTCGGGTTTTTCACTGTTCATTGTCGGCTGGGTCTGGTTGGGGTTTACCGGAGCCCGGGAACTATTCCCCGATTTACAAGCCCGCTTGTCTTCTTATGGCGATCACGTTCCTCGTATTTTAAGGGTTTGTGTCGCTTGGATATTATTGTCGTCGGCTTTTGGTGTTGAGCCGCGTTTTGGCGTCGAACCCTTCACTTCGCCCACTTTTCTCGCCCCCGATCTTGAGCTCAATCAACTAGGACTACAATGGTATTGGCTGCGCTGGGCAGAAATATTTCTCGGTCTTACTATTCTGTTTGGCATTTACGTTCGCGTGTTTGCCGGACTGGCAATTGCCTTATGTTTACTGGGCGGCTATCTGTACGGAGAAGCCATTCTGGCTTATGCCGGCGCATTCATTGGCGCCAACCTGTATCTGGTATTACAAGGTCCCGGCAGACATTACGTGCCTTTGCCCACCTTGCCCATGTTCAGGGCATTACAAGCCTGGCTAGCTGATCAACCTCGGTTAAGGGCTCAAGCCATCATGCGGATTATGACCGGTACTACGCTGCTGTACCTTGGGGTGTTTTTCAAGGTCATGCAACCCAATTTGTCGATCGCAATAATCACTCTCTATAAGTTACCGATTCTTTCTATTAATCCAGAGGCTTTTACACTGTTAATGGCCTTGGTTGAAGTCAGCACTGGCATTTTGATGATGGCTGGGGTGTTATTACGGCCTTTGTCATTGTTTTTAATCGTAGCGTTTTCTGTCTTTGCGCTGTTGCTGCCGGAGACGCCGACTGAACATATTCTGTTTTATGGCGTGGTACTGTCTTGCCTGATTAACTCTGCTGGCCACTTAAAGCGTCCAGAACCTCGAGACAAATCGGCCAATATCGTCATCGTCGGTGGTGGTTTAGCCGCCTTGCAGGCGGCCATAAGAATAGAGAAATTGATCGGGCAATATTCGCGCATCAATATCACGCTACTGCACGATCAGGCCAATTTTCTCTTTATTCCCTTTTTGCCCGAAGTCATCGGTGGAACCGTTCAACCGGGTAATGTGGTCAACCCCTTACGCCGGATTTTGCAGCAAACCCATGTCGTCGTTGGTCACTTGGATGCTATTGATGCCAAAGCACAAAAAGTGATTGCCAAACGCAAAAATAACGAAACGCTGGAGTTACCCTACAACAGCCTGATCGTGGCTTTAACGGCCAAATCCAGCCTGTCGGCTATTCCAGGAATGAAAGCACACAGCTGCCCGATAGATTCGGTTGCTGATGCTTTGCAGATCAGACAGCGAATACTGGATTTGGTTGAAGAAGCCGAATTCGATTCTGACTCTGACGCTGTCGAAAAAGCCCGCCTACTTACCTTTGCGGTTATAGGAACTGAAGAATTAGCCTACGCGATTGCTATAGAAGTGAGCCAGATATTGCGTGCTGCGGAATCATCTTATTCCGTATTGCGAAACACCGGCTGGCAAATACATTTATATGGTGAGCCCAAATCAGCATGGCCCACCTTTGAAACGTTCATTGGCAGCAGACGAAGCCGTTGCTTGGCAATGGCTGGCGTGACCGAGCACCACGACGAACAGATTAACAGCGTTACCGAAAGACAATTATTTTTCACTAATGGCCAGTCGCAAGCAGTAGGCTTGGTCATCAACACCGCATTACAGTTACCCGGTATTCCGGTCTTAGGCCGTGGTGAGTTAGTC
>CANNLO010000489.1 GCA_947505055.1 Methylococcaceae bacterium
CGGAGAAGAAATTTCAACAACTGAGTGTACTAATTTGATTAATGCTGATTATTTCCTACTTTTATATCAATGCCTACAAAGATCTTTGGAATTTACCGGTAATTCACATAGTCAATTTAATATATGCAACTATTCAGAAAATATATTACCTATATTTCAATGAGTTATTGGGTAAACATGGAATACGTTAAATTATAACTACTTGAAAAACAGGATAACTACATTTTTAATAAAAATAGAAACCCCATCAAGTATCTGATGTTAATAATATAAATACGCTGAATAATTACTAATATTTTTAGTTAAGTTATAAGACTGATTATCTAAGTATTATTAGATTAACTTTCAATACATTAGCGTTTGGATTTGATATTCATGTCCAGTTTGAAGTTTAGCGAACTATCAAAAACACTTAACTTGCCCAATGGGGGTTATTGCTTTCTCTATATCAATAACCTAATATGCCTGCCTTTTTGAGCCAAAATGCTTAGGATGAAGAGGGCCATGAAAGATCACACAGTTATTCAGACAGCACAAAAATCGATGGTTGAGTTCTTAAAATCGGGTGGCATTGTCGATGATGACTCTTAGCATTTTAAGTGCCCCGTTACGTGGCTTGAATTACACGATTTGTGCGTGACGCATGATATTTCTGGAGAAAGCCAATTACAGGCTAATCTTCTGGATCGTGATCACCTTTCACCTTTCACCTTTCACCTTTCACCTTTCACCGGAGGCACTGGATCAAATAGGCACACCATTGTTCATTACTAAACCAGATGGATTGGGAGCAACTTTTCCTGGTCCTTATTGCGCGCTCTGTAACGAGAAGGTGTCTGAATTTGAAAGCTCTGTTACTTCAGAGCAGCCTTGCCACGATTGATGACACGCCAGTAATGTTGATGAGTGATGCCAGCGGAGCTCAGGAAGCGATGAGTGCCTTCTACAGTGTGGCTCTGGAAAACGCTATGAACAGCTGCCTGTTTAAAAAAATTAGAGATTTATTATGCAAATCAATATGCCAATAACCAACACAGAATACTTGCTTACGCAGAGCGACTCCATCGTCTCCAAGACTGATTTAAAAGGGATGATTACCTATATCAACGAAGACTTTCTACGTGTGAGTGGTTTCACCAAAGCAGAATTGATTGGCACTGAGCATAACATAGTGCGGCATCCGGATATGCCAGCAGAAGCGTTTGCTGATATGTGGAAAGCATTAAAAGCAGGTCGTCCCTGGACCGGACTGGTCAAGAATCGCTGTAAAAATGGTGATTTTTACTGGGTTACAGCCAATGCCACACCTTTTTATGAAAACGACCAACTGGCGGGTTATATGTCAGTACGTACCATGCCCAGTCGGGAACAAATCAATACCGCAGAGGTCGCTTATCGACTGTTTCGGAACGGCGAAGCTGGCAATCTGACAATACAGGACGGGAAAATCGTCAAAACCTCTCTGCTGACCAGACTTAACTTTTGCAAGAATCGGACGATTAACGCTCGGTTAATCAATGTCATCAGTTTACTGGGGCTATTATTGATAATCGTCGGTGGCGTCGGCTTACAAGGCATTAAAAAAGCAAATCAGGGGCTACGGACCGTTTATGAGGATCGTACACTGCCGATAAATCAACTTGCTTCAATTAAGGAATTGCAACTGACCAGCAAGCTGAATATAGCTGCCGCCTTGATTACGCCAACGATAGAGGTGATCGGGAAAAACGTCGATGAAGTGGCGCAACATACCGACGAAATAAACAAGATTTGGGTGGCTTACACGGCCACATATTTAACAACGGATGAAAAAAATCTGGCCGATAAATTCGTTAATGACAGACAACTGTTAGTAGAGCAAGGCTTCAAGCCCACCCTTGCTGCACTTAAAGCACAAGATATTATCCTTGCCAACAAACTTTTTATAGACAAGGTTAATATGCTTTATCTTCCTGTCAGCGAAGACATTAAGCAGTTGCTCCAGCTGCAAGTTACCATAGCAGAACAGGAGTTTGATCTTGCGCAAGTACATTATGAACACACCCGAAACCTCATTATCAGCCTGATATTCCTGGGTATTATAATAACCTTCTGGCGTGGCTTGGCGCTGATTCGTGTCATTGTGAAACCGCTTCATGTTGCTATCAGTGACTTGGGGCATATCGCCCAAGGCAACTATACCGATATTATTGAGATTGAACGCCATGACGAAGTCGGCAAGTTGATGGAAGCGCTTAAAGCGATGCAGATCAAACTCGGTTTTGACATAGCGGATAGTAAACGCAGTGCCGATGAGACGCTACGCATTAAAATTGGTCTGGATAATGTCAGCTCTGGGGTAATGATTGCTGACAACGCCCGCAATATCGTTTATGCGAATAAGTCGGTCATCAATATGCTCAGCAAAGCTGAAGAAGATATTCATAAACGATTGGCAAACTTCCACGTTAATAGCCTGATTGGCACTAATATTGATGATTTTCACGTTAAACCTGCGCATCAGGAGCAGCTTCTTGCTACTTTGAACAACAGCCATATTGCACAATTAGTCATTGGTGGTCATTCGATGAGGATAACCGCTAACCCCGTCATTAATGAGCAAGGACAACGCTTGGGAACAGTTGCGGAATGGCTGGATCGCACAACTGAGGTCGCGGTAGAAAATGAGATAGGCAAAATTGTTCATGGCGCCACGCTGGGTGATTTCACTCAGCGCATTCACCTCCAGGGTAAGGAGGGGTTTTTCCTGCAACTTGGTGAAGGCTTAAATGAACTTCTTGTCACCACAGAGCAGGGTATCAATGATGTTGTGCGGGTACTCAATGCTCTGTCCCGAAGCGATCTTTCTCAAACTATCAGTGCCGATTATGCCGGTAGTTTTGGATGTCTTAAGGACGATGTTAATAAAACAGTAGAAAAGCTCAAAGACATTATCAATCAAATCAAAGAAGCCACTGATAACATCAATACCGGCGCTAAAGAAATTGCTTCGGGTAATAACGATCTATCGCATCGTACCGAGGAACAAGCCGCAAGTTTGGAAGAAACCGCAGCCAGTATGGAAGAGCTGACTTCTACCGTACAGCACAATGCCTCAAATGCCAAGCAGGCTAATCAACTGGCTGTTGATGCCACTGATATAGCGGGTAAAGGCGTAGAAGTAGTCGGCCAAGTAGTTAAGACCATGGATGATATTAACTCTTCTTCACGCAAGATTGGTGACATTATTTCGGTCATAGACGATATCGCTTTTCAAACCAACATACTTGCGCTTAATGCTGCCGTTGAAGCAGCACGAGCAGGGGAACAAGGTCGAGGCTTTGCGGTAGTCGCTGTTGAAGTGCGTAACCTTGCTCAACGTGCCGCAACGGCCGCCGGAGAAATCAAACACCTGATTGATGATTCAGTAACCAAAGTTGCTGGTGGCAGCAAACTCGTTGCCCAGGCTGGGCAAACCATGGAAGAAATTGTCAAGTCTATACATGGCGTTACCGTCATGATGTCTGAAATCAGTGCAGCCTCTTCGGAACAAACGGCGGGTATCCTGCAAGTCAATCAAGCCATCGGTCAAATGGATGACGTGACCCAGCAAAATGCTGCTCTCGTTGAGCAAGCCGCTGCCGCTGCGGAGTCACTTGAAGAACAGGCTAACAGCCTGAGTGGCACCGTAGCACAATTCAAAGTGGATGCTTATTCTCATGCACGTAATGCTATATCACAAACAAAGTCTACCGGTTCTAGTGA
>CANNLO010000490.1 GCA_947505055.1 Methylococcaceae bacterium
AGTGGAACAATCAATGAGGAATCATCAATCCTTAATTTCCCAGCACTTAATCTACGTGAAGCGCATGAGCGACCAGAGGGCATGGAAGAGGCTGCAGTGATGATGGTTGGGCTTGAAGTTGAGCGTGTGCGCCAGGCTTTGGCTATCCTAAACAATCAACTACGTGGTAAAGAACGTATGCTCAGGCAAGTGTCTGATTACAGTATGCCTAATGTATCAGAAAAAGTGGTACGTATTATTCACAGCTATACCGATTATGTGAATCGTGTGGTTTGGAAAAAGTATTAAGTCCTAAATCAATGCGATTGCTCGTCGTTACGCAGTATTTTTGGCCTGAAAATTTTAGGATTAATGACTTGGTTGCCGAGCTTGTCAGTCGTGGCCACCAAGTGACTGTATTGACTGGTCTTCCAAATTACCCTGATGGTAAGGTTTTTCAAGAATACTCTGATAATCCTCGATTATATTCTAATTACAAAGGCGCTGATGTTGTCCGCGTTCCGATGATGCCTAGAGGCGATGGCGGGCTCAAATTAATATTGAATTATCTGACATTTGCGGCAAGTGCTTCGATACTTGGAATGTGGAAATTGCGTGGCCACAAATTTGATGCAATTTTTGCCTATGAACCATCTCCAATTACTGTTGGCTTGCCAGCTTCATTGATGCGCACTGTAAAACAAGCCCCTCTAGTTTTTTGGGTTCTGGATTTGTGGCCTGAGACTTTGCAAGCCATCGGCGTAGTGCGCTCGCGTGCAATTTTATATGCGTTGGAAAAGTTGGTTACTTTCATTTATAAGCGATGTGATTTAATTCTTGCTCAGTCAAGGACATTTGTCCCACAGATTAAAAAATATGCGGGGATAAATCATTGTGTAGAGTACTTTCCAAGTTGGGCTGAAGATTGTGAGGACTTGCAAACAGTAGTGCCGGCAAAGGAGGTGTTAGTTAAGCCGAGAGTGTTTAATGTGATGTTTGCTGGAAATATAGGGGAGGCTCAGGACTTCCCGGCAATTTTAGCTGCTGCAGAAATTCTGAAATATCAACCAAACATATGTTGGCTTATTGTTGGTGATGGGCGTATGGCAGGTTGGGTGGCGGACGAAATAAAAGCCCGTGGACTTGAAAGTCGTGTTTTTTTGTTGGGGAGGTTCCCAGTCGAACGTATGCCATCTTTTTTTAAGCACGCTGATTCACTCCTCGTTTCCTTAAAGAATGAGCCGATTTTTTCATTGACTATTCCAGCCAAGTTACAATCTTATTTGGCCGCAGGAAAACCCATATTAGCCATGATTAATGGGGAAGGCGCACGAGTGACTAATGAATCCGGTTCTGGCATTTCTTGTCCGGCGGGGGACTCTCAGGCACTAGCCAATTCAGTCTTGAAATTATTTTCCATTAGCGCTAAAGAGCGTGAGGAAATGGGCAGAAAAGGTTTGGAATATAGTAATCGAGAATTTAATCGAAGAGTTTTGATTGATAAGCTTGTGGAGATGCTCGAGCAAACTCAAATCACCAAATCTGATAGAAAAGCAAAAGGTTTATAAGGCGTGCATTTAATCACCGGAGCAACAGGTTTTGTTGGAGGCGCTGTAATGAAGCGCCTGTTTTCTGATAAATCCTTAGCCGTTGCTGCGGTGAGGTTAAAACCCATTGAATGGTTGACTAATTACCCTGTGGTAGAAGTTGGAGATTTAGAAGCTAATACTGATTGGTCGTTAGCATTAATTGGAGTTAGTTCGGTTGTTCACGCTGCCGCCCGTGTGCATGTGATGAAAGATCAGTCTGCGGACCCTTTAGCTGAATTTCGGCGTGTGAACGTTGCTGGTACTTTAAATTTGGCTCAACAGGCAGCAGCAGTAGGTGTGAAGCGATTTGTTTTTATTAGTTCGATTAAGGTCAATGGTGAACTAACTCAAATAGGGCAGCCATTTACTGAAAAAGATAGGGCTGCTCCTGTCGACGCATATGGCATTTCAAAGTATGAGGCTGAAGTAGGTTTACGACGTGTCGCCGAAGAAACTGGTATGGAAGTTGTTATCATTCGGCCTGTTTTAGTCTATGGCCCTGGCGCAAAAGGTAATTTTCTATCCATGTTGCATTGGTTGCATAAAGGTATTCCACTGCCGTTCGGTGCAATTACTAATGCTCGCAGCCTTGTCTCGCTAGATAATTTGGTTGATCTCATTATCACTTGCTTGCATCATCCGGCGGCGGCAAATCAAACCTTTCTCGTTAGTGATGGGGAGGATATTTCGACTACTCAATTGTTACAATATACTGCATCTGCGATGGGGGTGAGCTCTAGGCTAATGCCAGTGCCAGCATTAATGATTCAAGTTGCTGCTAAGCTGCTCGGTAAAGGTGAAGTTGCTCAAAGGCTATGCGGTAACCTACAGGTGAATATTAGCAAGGCTCGTCAGTTGTTAGGTTGGGTTCCACCTATTTCTGTTAAAGAGGGTTTGCAGAGGGCTGTAAATGGTTATGTGCAATCAGATGGTGTATTAAAATAAATGAATATTCTTAGGGCATAAATGTATGAGTAATATACTTGAGTTAATTGGCCGTGACCGGCCTCTCTTTGAATCTGACATATCGCAGCATGAAAAAGAGCTTTCTGCAATTGTGTCTTCAAGTCGATTTTTGGTTATTGGTGGCGCGGGGTCAATTGGCCAAGCTGTATCAAGAGAAATTTTTAAGCGTGATCCCAAGGCGCTGCATGTGGTAGATATTAGCGAAAATAATGTAGTGGAGCTGGTTCGTGATATACGCAGTACACTGGGCTATATTAAAGGTGATTTTCGTACTTTTGCAATAGATTGTGGCAAGCCTGAATTCGGGGCATTAATGCAATGGAGTGGAGGCTACGATTACGTGCTTAATTTGTCTGCACTAAAGCACGTACGTAGTGAAAAAGATCCTTTTACTCTGATGCGCTTGATTGAGGTGAATATTTTAAACACTATTAGTACGCTTGCTGCAGCTAAGGCTTCTGGTGCAACTAAGTATTTTTGTGTATCTACTGATAAGGCTGCTAATCCAGTCAATATGATGGGGGCAAGTAAACGCATTATGGAAATGTTCTTGATGCGAGCAAGCCTAGAAATGCCAATCTCTACAGCAAGATTTGCCAATGTAGCTTTTTCTGATGGTTCTTTACTACACGGTTTTAATCAGCGTTTTGCCAAGCGTCAACCGATTGCAGCGCCTAATGATGTGAGGCGTTATTTTGTAACACCGCAAGAGTCGGGCGAATTGTGTCTTATGTCGTGTTTGTTGGGTGAAAATCGAGATATATTCTTTCCGAAATTGAGTGAAGATTTACACTTAACGACATTCTCTGACATTGCTGTACGTTATTTAGCTGAGCTTGGGTATGAAGCTTTTGAGTGTGCAACAGAAGACGAGGCGAGAAATCGTGCGCCAGAGTTAATTGCTAAAAAACAGTGGCCTTGTTATTTTTTCTCTAGCGACACCACTGGTGAAAAGGATTTCGAAGAGTTCTTTACCTCAAATGAGGTGCTTGATATGAACCATTTTGATAGCGTTGGTGTGATAAAAAATTCACCTATTTTTGATGATAAAAAGTTACAGCATTTTACCAATACCATTGAAATGATGCGTCGCCAACCAACCTGGGATAAGCCGGAAATTGTTACTTTATTTAACACTATGATTCCTGATTTCGCACATATGGAAACTGGTAAATATCTTGATGGAAAAATGTAATGATGCAGCGTA
>CANNLO010000491.1 GCA_947505055.1 Methylococcaceae bacterium
ACCCTTTTTTCTGGATTATCATCTGCTGGATTAGTACGAATATCTACATCATCGGCCTCATCTAAGTCTTTAAGTTCCAACTTAAGCAACTGCCTAAGATCCTTTGCTGATTTCTCAGAAATTTTACTCATGGCTCTAAAGTCTTGCATAAATGATGTTTGACTAAATTCGCATTGTTTAACGATACCATTTACATCAATTTTTTCGATTCTTTTTACCGCACCCGCATCCAAGCTTAGATTTGATCTAAAATAGTCTCTCTGATTTACGTCAGCTATTACATATTGCTTTTTATCAATGATATTTTCACCATCTAAAAGCTGAATTGCCCTATCCCTATCAACTGCCACCCCAGAGGAAATAAGGCGCCCTCCAATGAAAAGACGATGATCTTTTGCTGTAACTACAAAAATCTCATCGCCTTTTTTAATTTTTGAAAGAGAGTCTCCTGCAACATATAAAAGTGGTTTACTTTGCTCACTTTTGTATTGATCCCACGTATTATTTGTCCAATATAGAGTATATGAATTCATGTTTTCCCTTCTATGCAAATAGATGTTATCTAATCCTATTAGCGAATTTTATTTTTAAATTACATTAAGAATTTTTATCTGGAACTTAGATTTATTTTTTTAAATTAAAAGATCCAATTTCTATTGTCTTACAGATCAAACCAACTAAAGCCATATGTTTAACTTCAGAACATGAAGTGTTAGCTAAAGATCGATTTGCAACTAATATAGCCAGAGATCTTGCCCTTGAAATTGCAACATTCAACCTATTTTTACTAAATAAGAAATCAATGAATCTCGGTAGATATTCTTCACTTGATGTTGCCATCGACACAATCACTACCTGAGCTTCTTGACCTTGAAACTTATCTACAGTACCAACACGTGCACCTTCTGGAAGTGTGCGTTTAAGCAAATTTACTTGCATATTATATGGTGCAACAACAAGAATATCATTCAACGTGAATGGGTGAACTTTCCCGTCACCATCTTGATATTTCTGTGTGAGTAAATTCATTACCAAGTCATTTACAACCAGAGCCTCTTCTTCACTGCGCTGTGAGCATCCATCATGTTCAACCGGCAAATAACTGATGCCCGTTAGCTTTAGTGCATGATGAGCAGTGTCATTCAGCACTAAAGATTGCTTAAAAGTAGATGCATCTGAAAACAGCTTGGAATCGTAAATGGCATCCGAAATGAAGCGACAGACATCAGGATGCATGCGATAAGTTGTAGCCAGAAAAATCCCGCGCTCTGGCGCAATAGTTGGCTCTCCATTCAATAAAAATTCTAGTGCAGACTCCCCACTACGTCCTGGATGTAATCCTTGAATTGGCTGACCCAACTGCATTTGATCGCCTAACAGTACAAGATTGCGCGCACACATCCCCATAGCGATGGTATTAGCCAGCGATACTTGCCCTGCTTCATCAATAAAGAGATAGTCAAAACTCTCTCTGAATTCTGGCCTTGCTAGCAGCCAAGCAGTTCCTGCCAGTAATTGTGGTGGTGGATTCATTTCCGCTATCACTGCATTACTAGCAATATTCATAATGAAATTACTATCTACAAAGTGCTCATCAGTGGATACTTTTTTGACACCCACATAACTGGTACCAGCTTCAATCATTCTTTTGTCTACAGCATGCAATAAATTATTAATGGCTTTATGACTATTAGATGCAACTGCTACACGCTTTCCGTCTTTAAGCAATTTAGCAATGAGATGTGATCCTGTATAAGTCTTCCCTGTTCCAGGAGGTCCTTGGATAAAAATATATGAATCTTGCATCCGCTCAACAACTGAAATTGCCTGAGATACTAGGTCATCTCCGACTAAGGTAAGGCTTTGTCCTGCTTCGATGCCATTAATATCTGGAAGTTTTCGAGCTAAGTAATCAATTATCGATTTGTAACGGTTTTCACCTTGAATGGTAGAGTCGGCGAAGGCAAATAAAGCACTCTGCATTGCATCAGTTGGTAGTGGTGCTCCCATGCTTATATTGAGCGTTGCAGCAGGTTCGCCGCTATCATCTGTCCTTAATTCTAAATCAACTGAACAATTGCCTTCATCAATACGAACAACTTTAATATCCTTCAAATTATCCAGGCGCTTTACTGTACTCCCTTCTTTTAATTTAAAGTCCTGTTCTGGAAATACATAACGATAGATTTCGTAACGTTCACCAGTATCAATAAACACTGGTGAATGCAACCCGGCAATCACCTCGGCATCTTCAAGTAGAACTTCAAATTCTGCATCCTGACGTTCAAACATTGCCCACCATGAAGGCTTAGCCGCCCGACGATAGAAATCAAGCACAGAATCAACTACATCAGCTAATTCAGTGCATAGCAATGGATTTTCTGGATGCGTAATTAATCGGCTGTGAAATCTGGCAAGATCATCTTCAAACTTAATCGTTTTATCGGATTTTGGTTTGTCATTTTGCTTAATTGCAGACTCTGCTATTTTCGCTGAATACCAAGTTAAACCTAACGGCCTCAGTTTAAGCAACCATTCGCGAAGTTGCCACGTAGATCGACAGTCATCTTCATTGTATTGGCGGATAGACTCCAACAATACTGGATCATGACTTTCACACCATTGTTCATATACAACAATACTGTCTGTTGCTTTCTTTACTTCACCTGATCGCTTTTCAGCGTAAAAGGCTTCTACAGCCTTGATAGAATAACTAGGTTTAGATATCCGCATACTTTCACGCACAACAGTATACAAATCAACTAATCGATGTTCTCGTAGCAAGTTATCAACTGCAGACTCTTTAATCCCATGTAAAGTCATTAGACGTTTTAAGGCAGCATTTTCATAATTGGCATAGTGATAAATATGCATATTAGGGAAACGCGCTTTACGAGCAACAACAAAATCCATGAAATCGCTAAATGCCTCACGCTCTTGTCCTCTGTCATGCCCCCAGAAAGCTTTGAAAATTGGCTTCTTATCATCAAAATAATAAATGCCAAATAAGTACTCAAGCCCCCCTTCATGCATTGGGTTGCCCTCCATATCAAAGAACAAGTCACCTTCATCGGGTTTAGGTAAACGCGCAAAGCCTCGAACTACAGCTTCTTGTTGAGGTAAAACAACTACTTTTTGATCCCCCGTCGTGCGCTCATGTAGTTGCAACTCGGCTTGTTCACGTAGTTTACTAAATGTTTCTACTTGGAGTTTCGGCACAATAGTTTGAGCTGAACTTTGAGCAAGTTTGGCCAAGGTATTTATACCCACCTTCTCCAATCGCACAATTTGTTGACGGCTGATATTGGCAACGGCAGAAAGATGGTCATCATCAATACGTTTAGCATCACATCTATCACGCCAGGGACATAATGGACAATGATTACATGGTGAAGGGTAAGGCGGAGTTATCTCTGGATAGCTAGCTACATAAACTAAATAACTTTCGAGCAGGTGTCGATAATAGTAAATGTAATCAGCAACTCTAAAACTTTCACGCTTACCATTTCCTAACTCAACATACATATGTTGAGGCAATTGTCCTGTTATATCTGCAAGTAAATCTGAGTAGAAACAGAGTTGCAGTATGAACTTTGCTTTAGTGGATCTTGCTAACTTAGTATCCGCAACTTCATACAACCAGCAACCATTTGGTCCTTTTTGATCAAGTCTAAGTAAAAAATCTGAATGGCCAATCAAATTGCCTCGTCGAAGACTTCC
>CANNLO010000492.1 GCA_947505055.1 Methylococcaceae bacterium
AGCTCTACAGGATCAGGGATGCACTTGAGTTAAAAAATAATGATGCACTGTGGTTAGTGTTAATGGCTTTGCAATACTACCAAGACCAGTACGAGCGGTTCCCAAAGGCCATCGCACTCGCTGCTAGTGAGACCTTTGCCCGTTTCAAGGAGACGGCGGACACCCTGATTCAGGCATCAGCCGAAGCAACTAAAGCGGATTTGGCAAAAGCCGTGGTTAAGACCGCGCAGGATGTGGCGAATCACACCGCCAAAAAAAACATGCTCAAATGGGCAGTGGGCTGTTTGGTGGTAGCTTTTCTGGCCTTTGGTCTGTTCGGTTGGTTCCTGCACAGCAAAGCCTATGATGCGGGCTATAATTCAGGCTATGGGGTCGGATACATGGAGGCTAAGGACGAAAAAGCCGCTGCTGCCTGGGCCAATACACCAGAAGGCAAATCCGCCTATAGACTGGCGCAAGCCGGTAGCATCAACTCCTTGATTCATTGTACTCAACCCGGCTGGAAAATAGAAAATGGCCTGTGTTATCCGCTTTCTTTCACCAAAAACAACGGTTCAGCCGAGACTTACGGTTGGCGTTTACCTTAGAAAAACGGCACTAAGATTGTATCTTCTGTTTGTTCGTATTACTGTTCTGGATCAATTACGCTGATGACGCGGGACACAATTTCTTCGACTGTCACCGCATCCACCGTTTCGATATAGCGGGCATTGCCGGTAAGAACCCTTGCTTCAATATCGAATGATCGAACCTGATTGCAAACGGCCACGCCTGTGGTATCGTGTCCCGTAATGGAAACGGTTAAGCCCAAATCCCTTAAAAATGCACCGCCGCTAGTGATAGGCACAGTCATGACTACACCGAGTACATTAATTTCCTTTGTGGTGATAACCACAAAACGATGTCGATCTTTCAACTCGCGTCCTGCTACCGGGTTGGGATCAATCCAGTAGATGTCACCACGCTGGGCAATACGATGGCGGCTCAACTTAGTTCATGGCCAACGGCTTCGCCTTCACGCGCCCATGCAGTATCCTCATTAAGTGCGGTCATAACTTCGGGAGTCACCCCCTGCAATAGTTCGTCTAAGGTGTAACGCTTCCGGTTGTTACGAGTAACGGGACGAAGCGTAACTGCGCCCTCGACAAATTCTATTGACAATGTTGCCCCTACACCAATATGCAATGTCCTTAATACGTCAGGTGGTATCGTGATGACGGAAGCGCCGCCTTGTTTGCGTATGTTGACAGTGAGCATGTGAACTCCAAAGTTGCTATGTATAGCACAAAGTAGCACAAGAAATGATCTATTGCCAGGGTGGCACCGGCAGCTTTTTGTGCTGACTATTCAAGGGTGCTGATTTTTATTGGAATTTTTTAAGCTAAACTTTATTGGTTTTTTTCATTACTGTAAATTCTAGCATAGCAGCTGGCATCCAAACACAGAACAATCAGTAACTCCATAGCTTAGCGCACATCCTTGATGCGTGTTTTTGCCCTCAGTGAAACGCCAAGGTCAGGCAACGAAAAGAGATTGTCGACCTACTGAGCCGACTTAATAGCCAGCCGCAACAGCCGCTGTTAACCAGGTGGACAGCGCACCCAGGGACATAATCTGGTTGTTGGAAGCAGAGCCCAGGTAATAGACAATCCCGTTGGCAGTGGCAACATAAGAGTTGGTGGCTGGATAATAGCGATAGTAGTACCCGGAGGCCGTAGAAGACACCAGCGTGGTCGACGACAAGGCGTTGGCTGGCGAGATGTATTGCGGATAAGCACCCTCTAGATAAGAAAAGACCCGATCAGAATCGCTTTCGCCCACACTGGAATGACTCGATGAGACGGCACTGAGGATGACCAAGTTAGACACTCGCACCGAACATGTCACCGGGGTGGGTGGGGCCAGCGGCAATTCAGGCAGGCTGGTTAAGGGTGATTGGCAATTGGCAATGTTCTTGAATACATTACCGGCAAGGGGTAACGCCGCAATCGCATCGATCACCGGCAGGCTTTGGTTAATCACCTGGCCGAAGACGGTAAAGCCCCCATTTTGATTATCAAGATTTGCCGAATTATCTGCTAAATTAAAAAACCAGCCGCTGGTGGCACTATTAGGATCGCCCGACACTTTAGCCATCGCTATGGTGCCACGTAAGTTGGAGCGACTGGTGCTGAATTCGTTGGCTACAGAGGGTCCAGAGACCACCGGTGACAGCGCGTTATTCTTCAAAAAGTAGCCGCCACCTTGAATAATGAACCCCGGCACACTGCGGTGAAAAAAGGATTGGTTAAAGGCACCGCTGTTGACGTAACTCAAAAAATTCGCGACCGTCAACGGTGTTGCTGCATTATATAACTGTATATCAATGAGTCCCATCGTGGTCTGCATACGCACAACAGACACGGTACTGGCGGTCACTCCTGATGCAGTCATCATACCGATCAAGGCTAGCATCGCCATTAAAGTGGAACTGAGAAGACGCCTAAGCAGACTTGGAAGTGGTTTACTGGTCATAGTATCTCGAGTAATAGATAGGCTGGCGATTACAGGGGTAGTTGGTAGGTTTTGACCCCTACTAAATGCCAAGGTCGGCCAGCATAAACAGAGAAAAACGCCCAACTCCAGAGAGATTGAGCGGTTGTTTCCGTGCGTATCATCATCCGATAGTCAGGGTTGCATGGGCTACTGCGGTCAGGGATAGTGGCAACTCCGATTTAGTGCACGGTCTTAATGCGTATTGCCAAACACCAGGCCATCAGTGCCGGGCTGTTCTTTTGCCAATAGTTCATTCAGGCCTTTTGCATAAGCTATACGAGCTGTTTGTAACACAGCAGCTTGGGCATTTATCCGTTGCAACTCGGCATCAACATACTGGATGCTGGCAATTTGTGCTTTGGCTTCTTCGGACAGTTTATCCAGATCGTATTCTTTGTTGTCTATGGTAATGGTCATGTTGTTTCCTTTGTTTTGGTTTGGTTTCTAAAATGGGTTAAAGAAGATTAAAGATAAGATTAAAAAAGATTAGCTAAAAAATGTGAATCGCTACAGGGCACGAATAGAAAGGCTTACAGCGGTTTTATTTTTAAAAATAGACGCTCTAACCACGGTAATCATGACGCTCTAAGTACGGTAATAGCAACGCTCTAAGTACGTCAGTGACGCTCTAAGTACGGTATTGTGACGCTCTAAGTACGGTATCATTTTTTAGTAACATTTACCTTATCTCCGTCAATTTCATAGTCAACCAAGAAGCCTATTTTGACTAATTCATCAAGTGCCATAATAGTTTTTTGTTTAAAATCAGAAAGTCTTTTATTCTTGCTACCTGAAAATTTATGCAGGGTTTCTATTTTTATCGGGTAGGGCGCTTTATGGCTGCTGTAATAACCGTGTAAATATTGTGCTAGGGTTTGCGTTGAAGACTTGCCCGTTGCTCAAAGTCCACCCAGGTATTCTGAGCGTACAATTTAATCAGGCTTTTGCTTAACTGAATTGTGTAGCGGCTTGTTTCTTCATTCTTTACGCCATGATCTATTAGTGTGCTGAAATAGGTTCTTTGTGTTCCTATAAGAATTTCAACAACGCCGCCGGTGAGTCGAATAATACCCTCATGCAAAATATCGCGTTCTTTTCCACTATCGCCATGCCCCATTGTTTTTAAAATATCATACGTCGTAAATTCGCAAATATTCCCCAGCGGCTGAACTTTTGCCAAATG
>CANNLO010000493.1 GCA_947505055.1 Methylococcaceae bacterium
CTGTTATTACGGTTATCTGATACCATTAGAATCATAACCCCCAGCCCAAGGATAGCCATTTTGTTTGAACAGACCTTTAAGAATATAGACGACATCCTGCATAAAGATGCGGGTTGTGGCAGTGAACTGGATTATGTAGAACAGACCTCATGGGTGTTATTTCTTAAATACTTGGATGATTTAGAACGAGACAAAGCCACTGCTGCGGAGTTATCAGGTAAGACCTACACACCTATTATTGCACCCGACTATCAATGGAATGTTTGGGCAACCCCCAAGTTAGCTAATGGCAGTATTGACCACAATGCGCTCACAGGTGATGACCTTGCCGACTTCGTTAATATTCAATTATTCCCCTACCTTAAAAAGTTTAAAGCCTCTGCGGATAGTGCCGACAGCATTGAATATAAGATTGGTGAGATATTCTCGGAGTTAAAGAATCGTATTCAATCAGGCTATAACCTGCGTGAAGTCATAAATCGCATTGATGAACTGCGCTTTAGAACGCATACAGAAAAACTTGAAATGAGTCATCTGTACGAAGACAAGATTAAAAACATGGGTAATGCAGGGCGTAATGGTGGCGAATACTACACACCACGACCCTTAATTAAAACCATCGTTAAAGTGGTCGCCCCTCAGATTGGCAATAGCATTTATGATGGTGCTGTGGGTTCTGCGGGTTTCTTATGTGAAGCCTTTGAATACCTCAAACACAGCAAGACCTTAACCACCAGCGATGTTATTAGCCTGCAAAAGCATACCTTTTACGGTAAAGAGAAAAAGTCTTTGGCTTATATCATTGGCACGATGAATATGATTTTGCACGGTGTAGAAGCTCCTAACATTGTGCATACCAATACCTTAGCCGAGAACCTTGCCGATATTCAAGAAAAAGACCGTTACGACATTGTATTGGCTAATCCGCCTTTTGGTGGTAAAGAACGAGCCGAAGTGCAGCAAAATTTCCCGATTAAAACCGGTGAAACGGCTTCTTTATTCTTGCAACATTTTATTAAAATCCTGAAGGCAGGCGGCAAAGCCGGTGTCGTTATTAAAAACACCTTTTTAAGTAATACCGATAATGCCTCTGTCAGTCTACGCAAATTGTTGCTGGAAAATTGTAACCTGCATACCGTGTTGGATTTACCCGGTGGAACTTTTCTGGTGCCGGTGTAAAAACCGTGGTGTTGTTTTTTGAAAAAGGCAGTGCCACCCAAAATATTTGGTTTTATCAACTCAATCTGGATAGAAATCTAGGTAAAACCAATGCCCTTAATGAAAAGGATTTAGCAGAGTTTGTTGAATTACAGAAGACTAAAGCCGAGAGTGAAAACTCTTGGAGTGTTGCGGTAAAAGACATAGATCAAACGACCTTTGATTTAAGTGCCAAAAATCCCAAGAAGAAAGAGGAAGCCGCACTGCGCCAACCTCAAGACATTTTGGCTGCCATGGCAGCCTTAGATAAACAAAGTGCCGAGCTACTGGCGACTATCAACACCCTGCTCTAACTGGAGAAAACAAGATGCAAGATATTCGCTGGAAACAACGCTTTACTAATTTTAACCGTGCTTTCTTGTTGCTGCGCGAAGCCATGGAAAACGACATGGCAACACTCAGCCAACTAGAAAAAGAAGGCATCATCCAACGCTTTGAATATACCTTTGAACTGGCGTGGAAAGTGCTAAAGGACAAAATGGAAAATGACGGTATTGTCTTAGACCAAATATCACCTAAAGCCGTTATCAGGCAAGCCTTTACGGCCAAATACATCAACGATCCTGATACGTGGTTAAAAATGATCGGTGATAGAAACTTAATGAGCCATACCTATGACTTTGTTAAATTTGAAGCCGTCATTCAATCCATAGCCGATGCCTATTTACCGATGCTGGAAGAATGGCATTTGCAGTTGCTATCGGAAACTCTGGACGCATGAGTAATACAGGTTTAACGCCCGAACAAATGGCGCTGTTACAGCAAGCGTTTAAAGAACATCCTGAAGTTGACACAGTGAAACTCTATGGCTCACGCGCAAAAGGCAACTTTCATGAGCGTAGTGATGTTGATTTAGTGTTGATCGGCACAGGCATTGACCGCTTTTTAGTCGCTGATATTTTATTGGATTTAGCCGATACCGATTTACCTTATACGGTAGATTTGCAGAATTACAGCGACATAAAAAATCGGGCATTGATTGAACATATTGATCGGGTGGGCTTGGTGATTTATGAGCGGGAAGATACTAAGGTGATGGGATGAAGGCGGGTTGGGAAGTTAAAAGGCTTGATAACATAATAGAGAGTAATGTTATCGGATTAACGAAAAATTCAAGTGAACAACATATTCATTATGCATTTAAGTATGTAAAAATGAATAATATTACAAAAGACAATTGCTTTGACTTGTCAAAATATACTTGTGTTAACGCTGAAAAAAATGAGGTTGAGAAATACAGATTATCTAATGATGATTTTTTATTCAACACAAGGAACAGTTATGAATTAGTTGGTAAAACTTGTTTGTTCGAATGTTCTGATAATGAAGTTATTTTATACAATAACAATATTATGAGAATTAGATTTTTGACAGCAATAAATCCATCCTTCATTAATTATGCGTTTTCTACTGATGATGTAATTAATAAACTTGACCGTATAAAAAGCGGAACAACCAATGTTTCTGCTATTTATTATAAGGATTTAAGAAATCTTGAAATTCTAATACCACCATTAAAAGAACAACAACGCATAGTCGCTATATTAGATGAAGCCTTTGCTGCCATAGCCCAAGCAAAAGCCAATGCCGAACAAAACCTAAAAAACGCCAAAGAACTGTTTGAAAGTTATTTGCAGAGTGTGTTTGATAATAAAGATGATAGTTGGGAAGAGAAAACCTTAAATCAAATTTCTGAAAATTTAGATAGTAAGAGAGTGCCAATAACAAAAAATATTAGGAAAGAAGGCCCAATCCCATATTATGGAGCTTCCGGTATTGTTGATTATGTTGCAGATTTTTTGTTTGATGAGGACTTGCTTTGTATATCAGAAGACGGTGCAAATCTTTTAGCAAGAACTTATCCAATAGCATTTCCAATATCTGGAAAGACTTGGGTAAATAATCACGCTCACGTTTTAAGATTTGAAAATATGATTAGTCAAAAATTTGTTGAGTTATATCTAAATTCAATAAAGTTAGATGATTATGTAAGCGGAATGGCGCAACCAAAATTGAATCAAACAATGCTTAATAAAAATTACCCTCAGTAAAAGAACAACAAGCCATAGTTCAAAAACTAGATGCCCTATCCACCGAAACCAAGCAACTAGAAGCTATGTACCAGCAAAAGATAAATGACTTGGATGAATTAAAGAAATCCATCCTGCAAAAAGCCTTTGCCGGTGAATTATGTTAACGATTGTGACCCATACCTTTAAAAAGGAAAAAGTATCATGAATACCTTGCCAGACCTCATTAATCAGGAAATCAATACACTGCCATTACTGTCACAAAAAGAGGTACTAGACTTTGTCTTGTTTTTAAAAAATCGGCTTAGTACTCAAACAGACACGGATTATTTATCAAACAATGCGGACAGCAAACAGGCGATTATTGACGGTTTAAATACGCCGCTTGATCAATGTTCCGAGTCCTTGGACTGGTAATGTATAAGCTCTATTACACCA
>CANNLO010000494.1 GCA_947505055.1 Methylococcaceae bacterium
CGTTGCCGCGTTCATAACATTCTCTGTGCCGATTACATTAGTTCGCACTGCTTCCATAGGATAAAACTCGCAAGAAGGCACCTGCTTCAAAGCTGCTGCGTGAAAAACATAATCAACGCCCTTCATTGCCTGACTGATACTATCGTAGTCGCGAACATCTCCAATGTAGAACTTTAATTTTGGATTATTAAAAGCAATTCGCATATCTTCTTGTTTTTTTTCGTCGCGACTAAAAATTCTTATTTCTCGCACAGATGTAGAAAGAAAGCGCTTAAGTACGGTACTCCCAAAAGAACCCGTACCACCTGTAATCATCAATACTTTATTCGTTAACATACTCAGTCACCCTGTTACTTAAATTCATACATAAGTTTTATTAACTCTTTCCATGGCGGCGCTACGTAACCTGTATCTCGCTGGAATCGATCAGCATTAAGCGATCTGTTAATGGTCAATTCAATATCTGGTATTACCTCAACAACCTTACTGTATACAGTAGCAACCAATCCGAGCAATTCACATTTATTAATTGGTGTTGCAGCAACATGGTACACGCCACTCAATTCGCTATTTGGCAATACAAAGTCCCGAACAACACGCGACAATTCAACCGTAGGTAAACCTGAAAAAATAGCGTTTGAATAGCCCTTCACTTGCCCCTGTTGAGCCAGAAACCATCCAATCAAACTCCTATGCCCATTTAACTCATGCCCAATAATAGAGGTACGAAGCGTAATTGCATGATCGCAATCAACCTCACCTAACAACTTACTACGTCCATAAAGATCATCGGCATCAGGAAAATCAGCTTCAATATAGCCGCCTTTTTTTCCGGAAAACACGCAGTCGGTACTAATATGCACAAAACGTGACCCGCTAATTTTACAAAGTGCAGCTAGTCGATGAGGAAGAAGAGTGTTAATAGGAATAGCCTGCAGGGGATCTTCAACATCAGCGACCTGTTTAACAAGTCCTATGCAATTTATCACCACATCAGGTTTTACGATGCCAAAGAGACGCACCAGTGAATCATGGTGCTCGACATCAACTCCACTAATAATTTTCTGACGCAACTTATCGTCAAAATAATGTTTTGCTGACTCAGCACGAGCACTTCCATAAACATCAAGATCTGGAACTACTGATAATAAGCGAAACATAGCATTACCTAACATGCCTGTTACGCCAAGGATAAGTATTCTCACTGAGTTATTTCCTATAATGCTACTTTACTAGATGCAATATGCCACTAATTTTTCAATGCGCTACGTATTAAAACATCTCGCTCAATAATACTTGGATAATTAATTAATACAGCTCGGTAGATACCCTTAAAGACAAACAAACTGCCTGCCGCAGCCCCAACTACTCCACAATTTTGGATCAGGCTTCCGATATCAGAAATTGATCCAGCACCACCGAGTAATGTCATTGGCAACCTAATAGCCTCGCGTATTTTAGTAGCTAAATTTAGATCGTATCCCGTCATCTGTCCATCAAGATCAATCGAGTTGATCACTATTTCACCGGCACCCAACCTCTCAGCCTGCTGTGCAACTTCAACCGGCGTGCGGCCGGTTTTTTTCTTGCCGTTATGAATATAGACCTCATATTTACCAAACAAAGATTTTTTGACGTCAAGCACTACCACCACACTTTGACTGCCAATTTCTGCAGCGATTTCTGTAATTAAATTGGGATTTAAGATAACCTCAGAACTGATTGCAACCTTCTCCACACCAAGCCCTATAATTCGCCTAGCTTGCTCTACAGTTTTGATACCGCCTCCGTAACACAATGGCATACGGCATTCTGCCGCTAATTTCTGAATCATTGCAAAATCAGGCTCAAAACCAGTTGTAGTGGCGTCAATATCCAGCACAATCAACTCATCAGCCTCTTTTTCATTGAATATTTTAACCGCATTAATCGGGTCGCCAACGTATTTAGTGGGACCAAACTTCACCGTCTTTACTAGCCCCTTACTTCTTACAAGTAAACAAGGAATAATTCTAGGACGTAACATATCTAAATTTCCGCAAAGTTTTTAAGCAACTGGGTTCCGAAATGATGGCTTTTTTCAGGATGGAATTGCACGCCATAGACATTTTCACGATGGACTGCACAAGTAAAATCTCCACCATAGTCACTGACAGCTAACACATTAGCTTGTTGACAACATTCAAAATAATAAGAATGAAGGAAATAAAATCGAGCATCTTGGTCCATGTCCTTAAACAAGCCGCTATCAACAATCGGCGTTACATCATTCCAGCCCATATGCGGCAAGTTAGTATCTTTAGGCATCTTTGAAATATCAAACTTCTTCACTGTCCCATCTACCCAACCAAGCCCTGGCAACACGCCCTCATCACTTGATTTAGCTAGCATTTGCATGCCCACGCAAATACCAAGCACCGGCATAGCTTGTTGCAACACAAGTTGCTCTAAAGGCTGAAGCATTCCAGATCGATCCAACTGCTGCATTGCATGATCAAACGATCCGACACCCGGCAAAATTAACTTTGTCGCATTAGCTAAATCACATGCAGTCTTTGCAACAACTACGGGAATATTTAAACGGTTATATACATTGACAAAAGCAAACACATTACCCAACCCATAATCAATGATAGCAATCATTTGTACAATCTTTTTTCCAAACCAAGCAAAGTCATTATCCTTGAGCCAATTTCAATCAATGCTCGCTTACTTTTGTAATCATAGCTAGATTTGTTTTCACCCTTAAATATGGCTCTTAATTCTCCTACGGTTAAATCTAACTTATGTGCAACATACTCAAACTCACACTCTAAGAAGTGCTCATCCAATTCAGGTGTGGCAATTCGGTCTAGCGCTTCCTGCCGCGTCATTTGACCAGTAAGAATTAAACTTGAAAAATGTGCTCGCCGCCTATCAAAACCAAACTTCCTTGGTAGCCAATAGTCTTCAAAAAAACGTGTAAACCGAGATTCGTGATGTTTATGCTGGAATCTCTTCCATCCAAAACGTCCTTCCAGCAACGCTTCTGCATCTTTTTTGACGTATGGAATGAGATCTAATGGCTTAAATACCTGCATTCCCAAAACATATTTGTAATAAATTTTTGAAGTAAATACATCTATGATTGGAAATGTTTTTAAGGGAATTTTTCCGAATTTTGAGTGGATATCCAATATCAATGTTTTATCTGTACCAGGATAAGCACCCCATTCTTCTGGTTCACGACAGCACTCTGTAGAGTAATTTCCACCTGTCAAAACGTACTTTATTTTGTTTTCTCTTGCAAATTTATATAGCGTCGAAAAAAATGCCGTATCTTGAGCAATATCTTGGTGTGGAATTTGCGACTTTAACAAGGCAACCTGAAGATCTTTAATCTCCTCCCAATTGATTACCTCTGTATACAAATCTAATCCTAAACCATCAACCAACTTCTCAATATTTCCAACAGCCTGATCGGTATTCCAACCAGCATCAACATGAAACAACAACGGCCTTAAACCCAACTTTTCTTTCACTATATAGGTCAAATAAGAGCTATCAAGGCCACCACTCAAACCTATAATACAGTCAAAATCCTTTCCCTTACCCTGCGCTTTGATTTTTTCAGCTGTTTCAAGTAGCTTTCTCTCACCCCTAGCATCGTTATGCCAAGTCGGAAGAATGCTATTATGAAAATTA
>CANNLO010000495.1 GCA_947505055.1 Methylococcaceae bacterium
CAATTCTTACAGCAGCAAGGTCTGGCGAGTCACGTAGGGCATTGTGGAGTGAAATAGATACACCTAACAAAGTGTGGACAATTCCTGCCGAACGCATGAAAGCTGAACGAGAACATAAAGTTCCTCTTTGTGAAGAGGCTATTGAGATATTAGCAATAATGAAAAAATGGAATATAGGCGACTCTGACTATGTGTTTAGTAATCGCAAAAATGCCATATCAGATACAGCCGTCAATAAAACACTCCACATCATTAACCCGAATATTACTGTGCATGGCTTTCGTTCCAGCTTTAGAGTATGGGGTGCTGAAACAACATCTACACCGAGCGCAGTACTCGAATTGGCGCTAGCACACGTTAATCAGAATGAAGTTGAGGCAGCATATCAGCGTAGTGATTTATTTGAACGTAGACGTGATTTAATGGCCACATGGGGCGATTACTGTAAGACTAAAATCAATAAATGTTAATTTAAAAGGATTTAAGTGTGACTTTAGATAACCCAGCATGGTTGCCATTGCTTGATGATTGGAAAAACAAAGAATATGACGGAATTAAAGGCTTTCCACCAAAATGGATACCTATGCCAAATATAAAAGAATTTCAAACAGCAAGAGGGATAATAGGCATCGGAGTGATGGAGGGAAAATATAACTACGATGAAATAAAATTACGTTTTGATAAATTAGTGGGGGATAAAAATTATATATTAGTGCTTGCTCTGATGAAAGACAGAAAAGTCTACGATCACCACCTATTTTATTTAGTCAAATTGTATGAAGCCTCTTTACTGTCAGAAACCGATGGGCTACTTTTGTTAGGTGGCAAGGTAGCCGTTATGGGATCAAATTACAGCAAAAATCAAAGTAGTCGGGCAAAAGAGCCAAGGAAATTAACAGAAACTCATAAAAGAAATATTAGAAATAAATATATTAAAGCTCAAAACGAAGATTGTGTTTATGGCGCAGTTAAGGCCTTATCAACAGAGTATGATGTAACAACAAGACAAATTAGCAACGTAGTGCAGGATCTAGTAAGAAAAAGAATTAGGAAATAGCCACGTTCTTTCAGAGTGTATTGCAAAACTACAGTCTCCACTTAACTACGGAGACATAAGATGCCCAGCGTAAACCAACAAACAGCAAATAGATTGCTGCCATTCCCCGAATTAATCCAACGCACAAGTTTACATAAAACTAAGCTTTACGAGCTTATCAATGCTGGAGAATTACAGCCAATCAAGTTAGGTCGTAAAACCGTTTTTAGCGAGCGTGAAGTTAGTCAATGGATTGAAGCACAGATTGCAAAGGCGGTGGCGTAAATGGAAAAAAGCGCCCCACCGATCAGAGTAAGCACGCTTTCTTGCATGAGTTATTATAACCTAGTTAACGTAACTTTATACAATAAATTCAATAGGTTAATTTCTAACACAACCAATCTACCAATATCATTGTCTGGTCGTGCGCGATGAGCAACCTAGATAAATTATTATCACGCCTAGATAAAGTTAAACGCATTGGTAATGACAGATATAAAGCAATTTGCCCAGCGCACGATGACCACACGCCTAGCCTAGCCATTAAAGATGATGGCGACAGATTATTATTACATTGCTTTAGTGGATGTGAATCTGCTGATGTATTAGGCGCTATAGGCTTAACATTCGCTGACATCATGCCCGAAAAATCCATGGGTAATTTCAAGAAGGATAAGAAGCCGTTCTACGCAACGGATGTATTAGGGATTGTTAAATTCGAGGCGACTCTTGTCTATATCTATGCATCAGATGTGGCAAAAGGTTTGGTTCTCACTAGCAACGATAAAGAGAGATTATTACTCGCTACATCACGAATCAATCATGCGTACGAGGTGGCTAAAAATGGCCTATAAATCTAATGGAATAGATGCCTTTGATGCTGATCGAATTAATTCAGAATTAACGAGCTATATCCCTCTATCAGTCAACCTAGAATGCGCCGCAGATATAACACCAGAACCAATACGTTGGTTGTGGAATGGCTGGTTAGCTAAAGGTAAGTTACATATTTTTGCTGGCATGGCTGGAACTGGTAAAACAACTATTGCCATCGCCTTAGCTTCAACAATCACAACTGGTGGTAGATTTCCTGACGGAAGCAAATGTCCTATTGGGAGTGTATTAATTTGGAGTGGTGAAGATAGTACAGCAGACACACTTGTACCTAGGCTAATGGCAGCAGGTGCTGATTTAAGTAAGGTTCATTTTGTTGGTGATACAACCTCCAATTATGAATTACGAAGTTTTGATCCTGCAACAGATATGCAACCATTAATGATTAAGTCGGCATCAATACCTGACCTAGCGATGTTAATTATTGACCCCATTGTTAATGCTGTTGCTGGTGACAGCCATAAAAATGGTGAGGTAAGGCGAGCATTACAACCAGTCGTTGATTTTGGTGAAAAGCTTAATTGTGCAGTCCTAGGTATTACGCACTTTAGTAAGGGTGGGCAAGGAAAAGATCCATTAGAGCGAGTAACTGGCTCTTTGGCATTTGGTGCTTTAGCTCGGGTGGTGTTAGCAACTGGCAAAATTGACGAAGGAGAAAAATCTAAACATATATTTTGCAGGGCTAAATCTAATATTGGTAAAGACGATGGCGGCTTTGAATATGACCTTAATGAAAAAGAAGTATCACCAGGCATCTTCTCTAGTTATGCAAGTTTTGGTGATGCCATTGAAGGAAGTGCAAGAGAATTACTAGCTGAACCTGATAGTCGGTTTAACGGTAATGATGGAAGTAATGCTTTGGATGATGCAAAAGTCTTTTTAACTGATTTATTAGCTGGTGGTGAGTTACCAACCAAATCAATTCAAGTTGATGCTAAACACGCTGACATAAGTTGGGCAACCGTTAAACGTGCTAAAGCTCTGTTAAATATTAAGGTAAGCAAAAGCAAGCTTGATGGTCGCTGGTATTGGAGAATTTTTAATAATGATGAACATGCTCAAATAATCAAAGATGCTCAACTTGCTCATATAAATAATGTGAGCACCTTGAGCAAGTTGGAAAGTAGACCTAATAACGTGATGGAGTTTTAATCATGGATTATTACTATAAAGTTAAAAACCATGCGCTTGATTTTTACAATCATTCTTTAGCTGGTGGATTTATCTTTGAGCATAGCAATGGTTCGTTATTTATCTCACCAGCAAGCGCAATTGATGACGAGATGGCAAATCTAGCCAAACTGCATAAGATTCAACTTATTGAAATAGTAAAAGGGGGGGAGTAATGCAAAAAACCGCATTTAAAGAGCCTGTAACCGTTGATAATGCTTCTGGAAGGCTTGACCCTACCCCAGTAAAAGTAGACCTCAAAACGATTGATGATGTGCGTTTAGAAATGGCTAAGGTATATCGGGACATGAAGGGTTGCAAGATTGAAACTTCTGACGGTACTAAATTGGTTTATGTGCTGGGGCAGATAGGAAAAATGATTGAAGCCCATGATATTGAGAAGCGTATTGAAGTCTTAGAAAACAATACTGAAAATAAGCAGCGTGGCTATGGAAGCTCAATAAGATAAGCATTTGAATCTAATTGGAAATTTAGGTATCTCTACCAAGGAATTAAAGTTATGGCAACCATAGAGCAAAGGTTACAGGCGCTAGAAAGAAAAGCTAATAGTAACTTAA
>CANNLO010000496.1 GCA_947505055.1 Methylococcaceae bacterium
GTAGAGCGGATGACTGTTAATCATTAGGTCGGCGGTTCGAGCCCGTCCGGGGGAGCCAAATAAATCAAAGCCTTAGAGTTAAATCTAGGGCTTTTTTTATGCCTGAAATATTACGGGTCATTGCCGGGTCATTGTCGGAAACTAATTCAATCACGCTAAAATATTAGCAAGGTAATACCGCTTAGAACAATTAACAGCATATTAGTCTAGATATATTAGTGGCCACAAAACTCCCAAACTGATACTCAGCCAAAGCAGTTGCATTAATAATCACTTGAAAGTTCAATGAGCAGGTATAGCCCTTTAAACTATCAGGGATCTGCCCAAGCTCTAGGTAAAATTGTCGAGTGGTTGCCATTTGAGTCGATAGATTTGTGAAATAGGCCACCGCTTCTCTATCGTTCTTAAGAATCGAAGCGACAGCAATGGCCTTGCCAATATCCGATAAGGTGACGTTATGCTTTTTGATGGACTTAAATTGTAGCTTCACTTTTTTATAGGAGCCCAAGGTCACCGCAGCAAGTTTTGTCACTTCCATGAACAAAATCAGTAATAGTATCTATAGCTATTGCTGCGATTAATAAGTATGTCTGTTATTTGCTGCAGTTCTAACCTTTAGGTCAAAGGGACACTCCGTCATTTAGCGGTTACAAAGGTTTGTTTTTAATTTCGGTTCCGCGGTTTCGCTTAACGTCCTTGAGCGGGACACCCTTTACCATAACGTTAGAACTACAGGATAGCTTATGCCCATATATTTAGAAATTGATGAGGATCTTAAGGAAAAGCAAATCCTTTGGCGTTATATGGAACTAGCAAAGTTCGTATCTATGCTTGAGCAAAACGCATTGTGGTTAGCGAGAGCTGATACATTCAAAGATCGGCATGAAGGCCGTTTCCCAGATGAGATGAGAAAATTTATTGAGAAGGCATATGAAAAATTTGACGATAGCGACCCATCCCCAGTGAAGGACGTTGACGACTTTCAAGACTACCTAGTTAAGAATACGTTTGTAAGTTGTTGGCACAAAAATTTTGACGAAAATATGGTGATGTGGGAAATCTACGGCAGAGATAACAACGCTGTTGCAATTCAGACTTCTGTCGGAAATATCGAAAACAATATTAATGCATCAAGTCTTGATGGACACTCTTTTATTCTGAAAAGTGTCGTTTATCAAAAATCAGATGAAATAACTGATATGCTACCTTATGAGGAATGTTTCTTCAGAAAACGCCCCCATTTTTCCTTTGAGGAAGAGGTGAGAATTTGCCTAGACACCTATTCACGCTTCAAACCATCTAAAAATACTCCATATGGTCATAAGCTTCCTGTTCATATAAATGGCCTGATCGATAAAATTCTAGTCCACCCGGATTGTTCGGATTGGTTTTTAGATGTCATTAATTCAATAACAAATAAATATGAAATTCATGCGCCAGTATCACGAGGAGCGTATGGAACAAAGTAGTTCTAACCTAACGTTCGAGCGGGACCGCCTCGAAGCAGTCCGCGTAAGTCACTCCACTTAATGTTTGGACGATCTAGGGTTGTAAGTTTAGGTTTACCTTCATCAGCTTTGGTCGTTGCGACCAGGCTTCTGTTGCAAACTCAAACCTTAGCTATTGCGGAATTCGGTCTACGAGGCAATTGGTACTAATTTCAGCCGGGTAGGTCAGGGTAAGACCACACGAGCGTTACAAGAAATGGGGTTTCCGGAAAATTCGTGAAGCACGGAGGCAAGTCTTACAACTAACTATACATTCGGACAGTCCTGAAAAAAAACTTTCAGGCATATAGGTGTTTTTCCGGAAACTCCAGTTCTCGCTATCAATCGAACTGACTTATTCCAGCCTAGGAAACTTAACAAATTAACCAAATGAATACAAATTTAATTGATATTTTAAAGAAACGGTTAGCAACAGGTGAAATACTTATTGATGAATATAGATTACTACTTTTAGAAATTAGCGATAAGTCTTTTGACAGTGAACTTTTAGTCAATAAGAACACGTATCAAAAACGAGATACAGGGGGGGGTATTGATGATATTGATGACTTTAAGTTATATGAAAATATGATGATTTATAAAGGTAATTCTTATAAGTTTTATGATATAGTCAGTATAATTGAAGAGCAGTCTTCATCATCTGTTAATTTTCCCCTATAAGCAACCAATCTAGAATTGGGGTTAGTTTTACCTCTGGTGAATCGATAAATATTTCCGAATATAAGACAATGTTTGCTGGTATACGTCATGCTAAAATCGGCCTAAGTAGAAAGTCAAATCGATATGAGATAATACTTTCTGAGAAAAAAACCTAATTTGGTTTTCTTGTTTCATCAGATACCTTAAGATTTACGCCATAGTTGAAAGATGTTGATGCGGTGCATGCCGTTCTTAATTGGGCTTGGATACCAGGGAATAACTTTCGCTAGATAGGGAGATTCCGAGTCAGCGATTGCGTAATCTGACGTATTGGGGGGGGCTGAAAATCAGGTCAGACATCGAAGTCCGCTGGCCTGTATTGAACCCAAATTAACCCTACCCCCGATATCTATATGACCGTCTAATCACAGTCTTACGAATAATTAAAAATGAAGTGATATGATTAAAAATAATTTTTTAGCATTTGTTGCTATTACATCATTAATAGCATTTTCAAAAGAATCAATTGCAGAATGGTATCAATTTTCAATAGATAAGAGTGGGGAACGCATATACGTAAACAAAAAAGAACGAGCAATGTCTGGCAATATTGTATCAATTACATTTTTGACAGAATTCGACGAATCACGAACATCTAAAGCAAGCAATGGCGAGAGATATGTTAGGCTTGAGTATATTTCACAAAAAGAAGATGTTCAATTAGATTGCTCTCAAAAAAAATTCAGAATAATGCAAACAAATTATTTTCAATTACCGATGGCACAAGGTAAAGGATATAAATCACCTAGTATCCCATCAGACTGGTTCGAAGTAACAACAAAACCCATCTTCGGAAAAGAAGAAACAAATAGATACTGGCAACAAAAAATGAAAGCTGGTTGCGATGATTTTCAAGAAAACTAAAATACTAAACAGCTCGGTAGGATGCGCTGAACAAAGTGACACGCTTCGTACCTGCCAGTATGTGTCAAAGGTTCGTCCGCACAGGCCGCGAATCTTATGTTTACTTGGCATTCGGGGCATACATAGCATTTTTGTCCATGTTGGTTTGGGCTTTCGGTGCGCTTACCCACAATCTGAACCGGTTGTTGGACAAGCCCGGTGGTGGTCGTAAGTCCGATTTTATATAGAAAATATCTTTTCGGATTTTTATCGGTTGCGGCAAGGAATCAATAGCCGTAATAGTCATGAACAAGCAGATCGCCGGCACACTCCTGGGTTTTCAACGGAAAATCTTCTAGAAAGTTAAATAATTATTAGGCAATAACTCCTTAATTGCTCTTAAATTCTTCTCCCAATCTAATTTCATTCCCTGCTTTTAGTGACTCTAGTAACTCAGTCAGCGACCATTAAATCTTATGGATTCCAGTTTAGAGAAAAATATTCTTTGAGCAAATAGAAAATCACATCAGTATCAACCGTAGTATTAAATTGTGGGATTTTGGTAAGTGACATTTCACGTTTTAATTTATCAAGCATGCCAAAATCTTTTTTTCTCATCTCAATATAA
>CANNLO010000497.1 GCA_947505055.1 Methylococcaceae bacterium
ACCGGACAACTTATATTTGACCCTAGATAATAAATAGATCAGCGACTCAAAACTCGTACCATACGTAGAGCACTAACTGTTTCTAAAATAGACAATATGCTCAACTAGAGAGTTATTTTCTTCAGTAGGATAATCCATGCAAACCTATAAAATTTGACTAATGACGACACCCTTCAGGCTCTCCAGCATCTGGCTTATAAAGGTTTCACAATGATAAAAATTGCAGAACGTCTGTTCGACATCGGTAAAACACTACTCCAAATTCAACAAAGTATTACTGTTCCGGTTAATCATGAGTTGGATCGATTTCGAGGCTGCCTATTAGGTTTGGCGTGTGGTGATGCGGTCGGCACGACTGTTGAATTTAAAAAACGCGGAACATTCAAACCCGTTACCGATATGACTGGTGGCGGTCCCTTTGATCTCAAAGCTGGGGAATGGACAGATGACACTTCTATGGCACTATGCCTTGCTTCGAGCTTAATTGAATTAGGTCGGTTTGATGCTGAAGACCAAATGCAAAAGTATTGCCAATGGATGAACGAGGGTTATATGAGTAGCAATGGCCGTTTTTTTGATATTGGCGGTGCGACACTGGGTGCGCTGCGAAGATTCCAAGAAACAGGTGAACCTTTTAGCGGCTCAACTTTGGCTAAATTTTCAGGTAATGGCTGCCTTATGCGTCTTGCTCCCATACCCATGTTTTATTATGCCAATAGAGACGAAGTAATTGCAATGTCAGGTAATAGTTCACGGACAACCCATGCTGCGCCTGAATGTATTGAAGCGAGCCAGCTCTTTGGCGCAATGCTGTTTATGGCATTATCTGGAGCCAATAAGGATGATATTTTATTCAGCCATGGTGTTACCGACTTTGAGTCCAGTAGCATTGCTGCCGTTGCCACGGGTACTTACCGGACTAAAAAAATTGCTGATATAAAGGGTTCGGGTTATGTCGTAGAAAGCCTTGAAGCGGCATTGTGGTGTTTCTTTCACACAGATTCCTTTAAAGCAGCAATTTTACAGGCTGCCAATTTAGGTGATGATGCAGACACCACTGCGGCAATTTGTGGTCAAATTGCCGGGGCTTATTATGGGGAATCAACGATTCCTAAACAGTGGAAAAAAAGACTTGTTATGAAAAATGAAATTAGTCGGATGGCTGACCAACTTTATCAATATTAGTGCAATAATTACAACCACCTGGTTTGTAACTTTTCAGAAAATTAGTCTGTGATGCGGTACTTGCAACTTGCCGCATCAACTCGGTCTTTAAGCGCTTTCCCCGGTTTAAAATGCAGAGCTACCTTTTTCGGTAACTGAACCGCTTCACCCGTTTTAGGATTACGGCCAATACGAGCAGCAAGGTGGTGCAGACTAAATGCACCAAAGCCACGAACTTCAATGCGTTCGCCATTCTCCAGAGCGGTAACCATCTGCTCCAATACGCAATTTACAGCTAACTCTACATCTTTTACTGCCAGTTCTGGAAGCTTCTCACTTAAGGCACGTATTAATTCGGATTTGACCACTGGTAACTCCCTGGAAGTAAGGCCTTAATTTTAACAGCTTATCAAGCCACCGTTAGCTAAATAACACAAACAATCCTCTGTTTACAATGGAGAAATATTGCAAACTTGAATTATCAAGACACACTGTACGACAGCAGACTAAAACTCAATGGGACTTTGGTCGCGTTTGATTCACACTCAGGATGATTAATTGACGGTAGCTATTGATTCAACCTCCGGCAACTCAGCTAGTTTTACTAGAAAATCCTTATGGTGTTTATGGGCGTTGCAATAACTTAAAGTCAGGCTTACTTTTTTGTCCTCATTTGTTTCGATTTGGCCCATGCTGTGTAGCAGTTGATAATTATCAAGGATATGGTCGATCTTAACAGTGGTCTTACCGCCTCTAGGATCGTAAATCATTACAATGCGGCGATGAACGCAGGGGCCAATATAACGATTTTCCACTCTTGTAACCACCTCTGAATTACCAGCAATAACACGCTTAACGTAAACCCTGCACCACCAAATCCAGCTCCAATAACCATGCCGATCGCGGCAGTTGTCCAGATAAGGGCAGCGGATGTCAAACCACGCACACTGCCGCTACCCTGAAGGATGGCACCAGCGCCTAAAAAACCTATGCCGGTGACAATTTGAGCAGCCACACGGCCACTTTCGCCAGAACTGGTTTCTAAAACAGGCGATATGAGTGTGAATACCGTCGACCCTAGACAAATCAAGATCATGGTGCGAAGTCCCGCCGGTTTAAGTTTACGCTCACGTTCGGTGCCGATCATAGAACCGCACAGCACTGACGCTGCGATTAAGGCCATTTCCATCCAGGGATGAGGCAAAAATTGGTGCCATCAAATGTAAATCTTCTTGATTGCCCAGGTAATCAACGAAATAATGATCAACGATGTCGAGATAGGTTTGCGTAGCTTGTGGATAAAACGCAAGCCGCAAACCGAAACGATCAGAAAGTGATATTTTTTCTTCAATCGTGTCGGAATAATGCACTTCGCCGTCTATCAATCGAGTATCGAGATTGTCGCGCATCTGTTCCGGTAGTAAATGCCGACGATTGGAGGTTGCATAAAACGACACGTTTTCTGGCGGTAACTCAATGGAGCCTTCCAAAACACTTTTTAACGATTTATACAGAGTATCGCCACTGTCAAAGGATAGGTCGTCACAGTAAATCACGAAACGTTGCGACTGCTCGCGGATATCATCTACGATTTCCGGCAAGAAAATCAGATCCTGTTTATCGACCTCAATCAGTCTTAAGCCTCGATGCTTGTATTCGTTCAGCAAGGCTTTAACCAAGGACGATTTACCTGTGCCTCGGGCACCCCACAACAGCGTATTATTAGCGGGCTGAGAGGTTAAAAAGCGTTCTGTATTTTCGATCAATTGCTGTTTTTGCGTTTCGACACCCAATAACTGGTTAAGCCGCACGGGATCAATCTGTTTAACCGGGCGTAGATATTCTTGGCGCTGTATCCATATTGCTGCAAAAGTAATGTTCCAATCTATCATTGCTGTTGATCCTGACAAGTCATTAAAGCTGTGTTTAGTAATATTTGAATACCGAAAATCCGTTACATTTTCTTCATTATTCAGATATTGCTGATAGGATTTTGAAAGCGACTCTGCAATTTGTAGTCGTAGTTCTTCAGGTTCCAGCACTTCAATACGATCAGACTCCCCTAAAATCCACCAGCGCAATTGCCAGGTATTGGTAATGTCGGCAGTAATTTCCCTAAATCCGGAGCCATCAACGGGGCTTATGATCTGGTTTTCGCTTAAACGGGTTTCTTCCAGCATCAATGCCAGGTGATCACAAATCATGCTATTTATACATAACATATTTTTTTTATTGGTTTTTTAATGCTGTATTTTGCGTGATTTGCACAACTGAGCATAACGAATCACGACCGAAACACGCAAAAGTCACGCAGACCTCACGCATCGATGTATCAACACGGCGTTGTCGGAATAGCTTTTCCCTGCATATTTTGTATTTTGAAAATGCCAATAATAATGATAGCATTGATAGCCCTTATAACTTTGGAGTATCCCTATGCCCAGTCTAGTCGTTAGAAATCTTGATGAAACAATCATCAACGCTCTTAAGGCAAGAGCGGTAG
>CANNLO010000498.1 GCA_947505055.1 Methylococcaceae bacterium
ATTTAGCTTTTTAATACCGATTAAATTAATGGCATCATTCAGGTTAGAAATGACTCTGTTTATTCCAAAATACGGCGAATTAATCAAACGAAGGAGTTTGGCAGACAACACCATATCACTGGAAAGAATTTGAGCAATATCTTTAACACTGGTATTTTCGTTCTCCAAGGCTTTATTGATATCGAGGTAGACTTTTGGCAAGCTGGGTAATTTTTGCGGATCACCAATGCCAGCGATAACGCGCGGATCACTGACACAATCCTGGATTTTAAAAACTTGAAAAATAGTTTCGCGCAGAATTTCCGCACTACAGGGTTTACTGAGATATTGATGGGAAATGATTAATCCACTTTTTAATGTTTCCTCGTCGGCATAGCCACTAAGAACAATACGTACTGTGGCAGGATAAAGATCCCTGACGTTTTTCAAAAGTTCATCGCCTTTCATCTCAGGCATCATCATGTCACTGACAATAAGGTCGATGGGTTGTTGAGCCATTAGCGCCAGTGCTTCTTTGCCGCTCAGTGCATAAAAAAGATTCCATTGATTACGAAAGGGTCGTAATTGGCGGGTAAGGCCACTGATGATATTTTCTTCGTCATCCACAAACAGAATATTTTTTTTGTTCATGATGAGCTTTCCTGTTTGTTCAGATCAATTGGCAGTTGGATGTGAAATGTTGTTCCTTTCCCAGATGTGGACTCAAAAAACAGTTTTCCGTGGTGTTTTTCGACGATAATGCTGTGCGACAGGCTTAAGCCTTGGCCGGTACCTTTACCGATTCCTTTGGTGGTGAAAAAAAGATTGAAAACTTTTTCTCGATTCTCTTCTGAAATACCCGCGCCATTATCCTGAATCAATATTTCGATCCAGTCATCCAATTTACGAGTTGTTATGCGAATCAAGCCCATGCCGGATTTCTTTTCTTCAATGGCGTGAGCCGCATTCACAATCAAATTTAGAAAAACCTGATTGAGTTCGTTCGGGTAACATTCGATCATACGGGTATCCGCTGCAAAATCGGTTTCGATTTCAGCGTGATATTTATAAGTATTGCGACTGATGATCAAAGCATTGTTTAGCGTCTCATGCAGGTTGATTCTCTGTGAACTGGTCTTTACTTCCACATGTGCAAAGGTTTTCATGGCCTTCACAATTTCCGCCACGCGTTCAACTCCATGAATGGCTTGTTGGATGGCCTTGGGACTATCCTCAAGAATAAACTCCAAATCGTATTTGTCGTGCAAATGTTCAACCAGGCTTTTGAAAGCGTCGTCGGCTGAAGCGGTTAATTCTTGCTGAAAGGCTATGATGTCGGCAAAATTATCTCCCAAAGCAGAAAGATTATCGCCAATGAATTGAATTGGTGTATTGATTTCGTGAGCAATACCAGCCGCTAACTGGCCAATGGCTTCGAGTTTCTGTGCCTGGACAAGCTGGTCTTGTAAAATTTTGGTTTCGCTGATGTCATCAATAACACCAGAAAAAAATAACTTGCCGTCAAGCACCATAGGATTCACACGCCAAAAGGCTGGAAAAATATCGCCGTTTTTACGTCGCGCTTCCACCTCTCCGCCTCGTCCAAGGATGTTGGTTCTTTGTAAATCAGTATCGTGTTGCTCGGCGATATTAGAAGTCATTAAACAACTAACGTTTTTACCGATAATTTCTTCGATGCCATAATCAAAAATTCGTTCCGCTGCTTTATTAAAACTCAGCACCGTACCTGCATTATCGATAGTTATTATTCCACGGGCAGCAATATCAAGAATGTTGTTGAGTTGAGTAGTTTGTTGCTCAAGAGTATCCATTTTTTGTTTCAGGAGCCAACTGGTCTTGCCGATAAACCCACCAAAAAAAGCCAGAACCACAGGAGCGCTCCACATAATAATCAAATCGAAATGTATATGGTGTAACTCGGCAATATTATTCCAAGTGATAGCCAGTTGGTCGTGCCATAGCATGAAAAACACAGTGTTGACTGGAAAAAGCAGACCAAATAATGCCCCAAGTAACGTGGGGAAACAATACGGATATCGGAGTATAAAATTAATCATCGCAAGTAATGTCCGAATAAAATAGACCTGGAAATAGTAAGTATTTTATAGGGCATTGCAAAGAACTCCCTGGTCAAAGAAAGACTGTCAGAAATTCTAGCCGACACATGAGGTTGAGAAATTTCCAGCTCTACTGGTAATTGGATAATGACCAAAACTTTATCAAGCACAACGGCAACATTCTCACGTTTATGCAAATTATTAAGTAATAATAAAAACTTATCGCCTCTTAATCGACAGCCAGTATTATTGCAGAAAACAGCGCTTTTCAATCGGTAAGCGGTTTCTTGTAATAACTTATCACCCGCTGCATGGACCAAAATTGCATGATCAAAATTCCTGTTAACCTGCTTTTTTGCTTCGAACATGCTTCCTACCATTTTGGATTGCTAAAACCACTTTTGTCATGCATTTGTCGGTTTCAATAACATGGAATGCCAGCCAATGTGTTAAAAATGAAACAATTTTTTCCATCACTTCATTATAGCCAGCACCCTTTATATTTGCTTTTATGGCAAGCACATCGGCTATAAAAGTGGCATGCGTTTTTTGATGACCGATGTACCAAATATCATCAGTAAAATATTTTTGCCAAATAATTTCTTCCGAATTAAAGTGAAGTATTGCGTAAGCGGCCAACTCAATAAAAATCTCATCCATGGTAGGCGAATTAAATTGATAGACTAAATGACTGGAAAGTTGATTTAACAAGCAAACCAATTTTTTATGTTGAACGTCAATCTCGGTTATTCCGGTTTCAAAGTTATCATCCCAAGGAAAAATTTCCACATATTTATTCATAGGGTTCTGCCCTTATGAGTTTGATTATTGGTCGATATTAAGCAGCTATAAAGATATTCAAACTTTTTAATTGCCAAATCACGTTGATGTTCACTCTTTTTAAGCTCATTCTTCAGAGTTAAAACATTAAACTCCAATTTTATAGCACGTCTAAACCATTCATCAGCTGATGTTTTAAGTGCGCGATTTACTAGCATTAACTTAAAAACAGAGTTATTTGTCTGATTAACTTGCGCAGCCATGGCCTGTAGTTTTTCCTGAACTTCGGCTAGAGATGCAAAACAGCATTTCATGCCGTCACTCAGTATAGAGTGTGCATTACAGAGTAGGTCAAAGTCATGTGTTTGTTGGCTTAATTGACGCTCAAGCCCCTCAATATTTTGTAGGGCAGCATTATACTTTTCTCTTATTTCGGCGGAATGTTCATTTGTATCCATCAAAGCATTACTGTATTTTTTAATGAAACTGAACATAGTGGGCTATTGATTTTCAGGAAGTTGAAAGGGTAGTAACTTGTAAAAATAGTGTACAAAAACAAACAGAGAGACAAAGGCTATGCTGGGCAAAAAAGGCCCTGTTAAATCCGCAGCTAATACAGACAAAACTTCTACGAACAATAGGGCTCTGTCTGCAGCCGATTAGCGGTTTGTCCATTAAAATTCCTCCCATTCATCATTGCTCGACTGTGGAATTGGTTTAGTGGCTTTTTTAACTGTTACAGTTCTCGTCAGCGACGGCTCTTTTGGTGAATGCCTACCATCATCACTAGAACCGGTAGACTTTGTTTG
>CANNLO010000499.1 GCA_947505055.1 Methylococcaceae bacterium
GTTATGTATTCCCCTCTGCAACAAGTCCCAGAGGTAATAAGCCTATGTCCATAATGGCATTAAGTAAGGCATTACGTATATTGGGTTATCGTGAAGACGAAATGACGGTACATGGATTTAGAGCTGTAGCTAGGACACTACTGGACGAAGTATTGAATTTTAGAATTGATCGAATAGAACACCAGTTAGCCCATAGTGTTCGTGATGCCAACGGGAGAGCCTATAACAGAACAACTCATTTAGCAGAGCGTCATAAGATGATGCAGGCGTGGAGTGATTATTTAACGCAGCTCAAGGGTGATTGCTAATTTCGCTAATTCTGCTAATTACTGAAAAACTATATGTAGTATTGATTACCATTTTTACATACTAAATATAGAAAAACGGCAACGAGTGCGGTTGGGTTGAAATTATTTTTAACTTAGCAAAAACAGACGTTTTACTGGCGTTTTCGGCTATAAGTGGATATAGGTGGATATATCCTAATTAATGTCTGTTTTTGGATATATAAAAGAAGCGTAAAGCCTGTGGATAAATATTAAACCACCAGTAAATACCTAAAAGCTTAAAACTATTATAGAATTACATTAGCCTGAATTTTAGGCATAAAAAAACCAATGAGCAGTCCGGCAAGACAAAATACTCATTGGTTCGTCACACGTATAGCACCAATAGGACTAGGAATCTGTATTGGCTTTATTAGTTTGATACGAAAATAACCTTTTGTAAAGGGCAGCGGCTCATTACTAGTTGTTTTTAGCTATCTGATTAATAACGCCAACCTGCTTAATCCCTCATTGTACCTATGCGTGTATTTTCTTTATTAATATAGGAAGTACAAATGAAAAACGAATCAACCTCGGCACCAACTACCCAACCAATGCTTGAAGTGGGTTTCCTGCGTCAATGGGAAATCATCGGCTGTAAAAAGAGAGGTATCGCGCCATTAATTCCCATATCTAGATCAACTTGGCTAAATGGCGTATCAGCTGGAATATTTCCTCAGCCTGTAAACCTTGGTCCTAAGACTAGGTGCTGGTCAATAGCAGTTATCAGGCAGTTTATCGAGAACGGAGGCATTTTGTAGTTTTTTACAAAAGCTATGAAATGAAAAAAGCTCAGAGACCTTAAGACAATGAGCTTTTATAACTCAACAGAATAACCAAGAGATACTTGATAGGCTTTAATTATAGCATATCTTCTGGTTACCTCAGCAGGTAAACGCCATGAATATAGATGATTTCATTACAAGATTCGACAAAGTTAAAAGTACAGGAAGCGGGAAATATATAGCACTTTGCCCAGCACATCCTGATAAATCACCCAGTTTAGGTATTAAGCAAACCGATGAAGGAAAAATATTAATTCACTGTTTTTCAGGGTGTGATGTGTCAAATATCATCGCAGCAGTTGGTCTTGATTTAGGTGATTTAATGCCAGAAAACCGAAGCTACCAAAAAGGCTCTAAGTCACCGAAATTCAATAAATATGAACTGTTTGACAGGTTGGCATTTGAATCTGTCATATTAAGTTTAGCCATTAGACAGTTATTAAATGGAGAAACTTTAGCGGAGCATGATTTATCCAGAATATTGCTTGCCGAGAATACCATTAATGGAATTGTCGGGGAGGTAGGGCGATGAGCTTAGATACCAAGAGAGATAAGTTTTTTGATGAAGCAATCCCAACAGATCCTTTACGCGCTCCAATAGTACAAGCAGAACCCTATCCAGTTGAGGCTCTAGGTATCTTATTAGGCGGAGCAGCAACAGCATTGCAACAAACCGTTAAAGCTCCAATGGCGTTATGTTGTCAGGCCGTTCTTGCTTCTGCTTCGCTGGCAGCACAAGCGCACTTTGATGTGACGTTACCATGGGGAGAGCGTAAACCATTATCATTATTTTTGCTTACAGTTGCCCTGTCTGGCGAGCGCAAAACATCGGTTGATAAGTTAGTATTAGGCGCAGCAAAAGCTCAGGAACGCGAAGATTTAGCGGATTATGAGGTGATGCATAATGATTATGATGAAGAGCTGGTGCGCTGGAAAGCAGAAAGCGAAAAACGTAATAGAAAGCCACCTAAGAATCAAGCAGCAAGCGATTATGAAGCATTGGCAGAACATGAAGCAACACCCAAGCCAGAAGCACCGATTATGCCGTTACGATTTATTGAAGACCCAACAGCGGAGGGGCTATATAAATTATTAGCAGTTGGTCAACCTAGCGTCGGAATGTATAGCGATGAGGGCGCCTTAGCTATTGGTGGTCATGCCTTGTCAAAAGATCACGCATTAAAGACAATGGCGATGTGGTGTAAATTATGGGATGGCTCCAATTTAACACGTGTTAGAGCCGGTGAGTGGGCTTCTGCATTGTATGGTAGAAGAATGTCAATGCATCTTCAGGCACAGCCAGAAGTTATGGATAAGCTGATTAGTGATCTTATGGCTAACAGTCAGGGATTTCTTGCAAGATGTTTGGTTGCATGGCCAGAATCTACTATTGGAACAAGATACGTTGAAACCTTTGAACGAGCAGAGCATAAGCCAGAATTGAAAAGGCTCTTTGCAGTATTAAAAAAGTTAACCCAAGCAGAACCTAGAGCCACTGACAGATCAACGCAAGAATTAGACCCTGTTGAACTGCCATTAGCAAATGAAGAGGCTGTTGCATTGGCGATGCTTGCTGTTAATAATTTTGAATCACTAATGAAGTCAGGCAATGATTTATGCGAACTAACAGACCGAGCAAGTAAAGCCGTTGAAAATGCATGCCGAATTGCTGGCATATTGGCAGTTATTGAAGGAGGTATGGCTACACGCTCAATTAATAAAACTCACTTACAAAATGGTTTGAAATTAATGCAGTGGTATCTCAAGGAGTCATTGCGCATTAGGAGTGCGGCACTGATACCTCCAGAAGTGAGACACGCTGAAATGCTGGTTAATTGGCTAAAAGAACGAGATATAAAGCTGTTTAATACCAGCATGATTTTAACCAAAGGTCCTAACCAACTCAGGGTTAAAGCGCGTCTAGACCCTGCGATAAAGGTATTAATGGATCATGGGCAGGCTGCTAAAAATGATCCAAATCTTTTGATTGACGGTAAAAAATCCCGTACCAGTTGGAAGATATTATCTTATGTGGTTTGATCCATTTAGTGTAGATATCAAATCAGACTCTATTGCTAATCTTGCTAATTATCAACCAGACCTTACTAGTCAATGTCTTGAAATTGGCGAAATTAGCAGAGAGGTAATTATTGAAAATGAAACACCTGACTTATCACAATTAGCAGAATTAGCGAAATTAGCAGCACCACCCGATAACCAAACTTTTGTTAGTTGCGGAAAATGCCTAAGTTTCAAGTGCCATAACAGCCATGAACAGGAAACTGGTTATTGTCTTATTTCTGGAGATTATGGGCTATGGAGCGAAACCTTACACCAATGCACAAAGTTTAATACTCGTGTCGTCATACAAGATTACGTTATTAAGGAGGACGTTTTAACAGTCACTTGTTACACACCTAATGGGCAGTCTATTGAAGTGGCAGCCAGAGATCCAGAACACGCTACATGGTTACATCGAATGAACTCTAAAAGAAACTAGTCATAAAAC
>CANNLO010000500.1 GCA_947505055.1 Methylococcaceae bacterium
GTTGCTCCTGCTCTTTTGAACGGTATGCGCTATCGGCATATACCGGGCGTTTATGGCCATCTGCATCAGTGGCTTGGTCGAGCAATTCATAGATAAAAAGTAGGAAGTCACTCACGATTGTAAAGCAACAAATACTGATGGCAAACAGGTCGAACCGGCGTTTGCAAAACCTGTCCGATTCAAAGTGTTTTAAGCACGCCAGGACGATTAAGAGTAAAAGTGCGAATAGCCCATTATGGCCCGAGCTGATACCCTCAACTTTGTGGCCCGATATACATGTGCAGTCGTAACCTAAAACCAGAAGGTCTAAATAGCTTGCAAAACGGAAAGTGTCCATATACAAATCGAGGCAACCGAAGGCATTAAAATGATTCACGTTAGTTTTGCTGATTTTTCGAGCAGGAAGCCCGGAAAAATCTTTCGCAAAAACAGTGACTCCCCGCACTCAGTTAATTAAACCCAGCATCTCTGAAGAAACTTTAGTCAAATCACAAATACTTTTCAAACCATCAACATCAAAATAAATATTACAAAAAAATCTAGAGTTCACATTATTTTAATATCATATTGGAGAACAATAAAGACACTCCCTCTGGATTATCGCACCACGATACCTCTCTGGACAACAATTATTACAAAAAATCTGCCCACATTTTCGGCAATGATGTCTACGGTTAAACATAGTAAATTCTGTGTTACACTTTGAACAAGTCTTAGTCGAAGCATCTGCTTGCCAAACTCTTGCAGTTGATGGCGTTGCTGATGTACCGGGATGATAGCTGTTCCAGCACCCTAGTAAGACAGCATGAGAAAGATATGCTCCTAACTGACTTGCTCCGCCTGCATTAGCAGTTGTAGCCATTAATGGTGGATACATATCCAATGGACAAGTGACACTACTTTTGGGATCTTTCATTCGAGCTTCCCGTGCGTCACTGTATGCTCTATTCAAAATATTTGTAACATATGTAGGAAATTGAGTGCGAATAGAGTTAACGTAACCTTCAGAAATTGTGTTAATTTGATCAAGACGTTGACGCATACCTTCTACATACTTCGATGTATCCCATAAAGAAACATTTAAACTTGATGCTGCTTTTTGCACCTGAAATGTTGAAGCAGGGAGTGCTACAGCTTCATCAAACGTCAATTGACTCCCCTCAGCTGGCATAGTCCTGATATACCGACAAACTGACATGAAGTCTTCCATAGATTTTACAACAGTATCTTTAATGTCGGTATCATTAAGATACAACTTTTCGCTTTCCATACCAGTGCGAGAATTCAATACGTTGGAATTATCTTGTAGAGCTCGCTCATGGGCTTCTTCGCCGGCTAGGCCACCTGCATATCCAACCCCATACTTAACAGCACTATTTAAGCCTGGAACAGGTATTAAACCAGCTCCATATTTTAGAGCTTCAGTAGCTACTTTTATTAATACGCCTCCGACTTCATATTTATTGGAAACAGCTCTATTAATAGTGCTGTTGAGCATAGGTCCAAGTGTGACACTTAAACTATCAATACTAGGTTTTCGTAACGACCTAACCAGATCTTTTGCTTGATCTCCCTTTGCCGTAAAAAAACCCATGTTTTTCTGAGCCATACCATCGAACAGGGATCTAATTTGTTCTTCCCGAGCTATCTGATAATAATCTTGAAGAGACTTAACAATAAAATTTAACTCTATTTGTGTAATTGGATATTGATATCCTGGGGCTGTGAGTGGTGGTGGCATTTTATCTTACCCTCTGCTTGATTAAGTATTAATTTTCTTTTATATAAGGGACAATAAAAAATAAGCAAACCACCTTAGATAATTCTGGCACTTAATTTCTATTTTTTCGCAAATAATCTTACATCTTAAGTTGAAATATAGCAATATTAAACTTCTATTTTTAAAGAGGAGAAGTACACGCAAGAAAGAAAGAAAAGAAGAAAAGAAGAAAAGAAGAAAATACTCAATTATAGAAATAAACAAGCTTATTTTGCAAGTTTTAAGTCAATGTAAGTTAAAAAATGTGTTTTAATTTAGATATGATAAATAAAACCTTATTCAAGCAAAGATATCATTTTATTTTGAATCTAGCTTCTAAACTGAGATCTGCATGAGAGCGGTCAAAGTCAGTTATAAATGAAATAAAACGTCTTATAGACATGACTCAAATTGGTATTTGAATAGCGTAGAAAAACCTAGAATAAACGACATTTGTTGATATTATGTTGATTTATTGGTCTCGTTTAAAAAATTTACTTCAGTTATACATACTAATAAATGTGGTAAAAAACTTGGTCGCCCTTGTTAGTATGCCTTGAATCAAATTCAATCTCCGCTCATGACAAAATTCTATTTTGTTGGCCGTACAATCCAGAAAACAATAATCCATCTAACCATCAAAGTAACAAGCCAATATTCAACTCAAACAAAGCGAAGCCATCGGCAATTAAAACCTACGACAAAGGCAGGCACCTCATACGGTTGTTAGTTGTCGTAGTAGTGCCACACCTTATTAACCAACAACAACTCGACATCGTTATTACGGTTGAACTATAGTCGATTACCCGAAGAGATTCTGATAACTAAAAAGAAAAAATTTCATTAAATGCTCTTAATAAGTGTATTTAAAATTAAAAAATAGCGTGTATTTGAAAGCTATATTAATGACTACCTTTATCAAAACATATCATTTACATCAACAGTAAGGATTCAATTATGAACAAGAACCAAATTGGACAACTGGGACTGGCATTTGTAATGATGGCTTCACCCATAGCTGACCACGCAGGGGGTTGTGAATACACATACACGACCTACGCGGAAATTTCTATTGGCGTAGCTGGAGTTGTAGCGGCGTCGGTCTAAATGTTGCTGGACTAACTGCTGTCGCTCACAGTTATAGTGCTGCAATCGCAGCTAATGCGTCCAGCGGTCACTTGGCGGGTACATTGGGTGCCGTTGGCACTTTGGTCGCCTTTGTTATCGCCCCCTGTCACCCTCTTGGTTGGCTGAGTCGCGGTGGTGGCGGCAGGCGGAACGATTGCGTATTTTCACTACAGGAAAGACGAAAGACTGGGAGTGCCTGCACGTGCGACTTCTGCGCATGGTAAAGCAAAGTAAATGAAGTTCGACCACGTCCAGTCGCCATCACGTCAGCGCCGACTTTTGAGGCAACATCTAGTCGTCACAGGATTCCTAACCCGGCAGTCTACGCAGACCCTGCCCGATAAAGCCGCGTAGCGTCGGTAACTTCTACGTTAGGTTTCAGGAGAGCAAGGTTGCAACCCCTTTAGAAAATCAATGGGGTCAGTTTATATTGATATCAATCACTATATCAATAGCACAGGAATATAGACCTTTATAGTTCACTCTATATACTCTTACCCAAGGCATCAAACACAGAATATTTCAATTTGAGCAGTAATGCCTTGAATATCCAACCCGCAAATAGCCAACAACTCTTCTCGTGTTCCTTGTTCAATAAAACTGTCGGGAAGACCAATATTTAAAACCGGCATAAGAATATGCTGCTTCTGCAGGAAATTATTGACGGCACTACCTGCCCCACCTGAAATAACATTTTCTTCGATGGTGACAA
>CANNLO010000501.1 GCA_947505055.1 Methylococcaceae bacterium
AACAATATCCGGTTGCATTATTTCAAGTTCTTGTATTAAGTTAGCCACTGATTCAAGATCTACTCTTTTGGGTTTAATGCCAACGGGGTTAATTTCACGGTCGTGAATACCCAATATCACTTCACTTTGGCCCCTAATTGTCACGGCCCAGTTAAGGGCAAGCAGACCAGAACCACCCGTTATAAAAACTGGCGACTCCATCTCTCGCTATATCGCACCAATTTTTGAGCTATTTTTTTGAATCCAAGCAGATAATTCTTCAACACTCATCCACTCTGAGTTGTTATCCGACGAATAAACAAAATTATCTGCAACCCTCACACCATCCTTGATGCGCAGTGGATCAGTATGCCACTTGTGAATCATAGGTAGAATCTTGTAGTGATGCTTATACTCATAAGTATAGGGCGCGTCTTCTAAACCAATCATCTGCTCATGCAGTTTTTCACCTGGTCGGATGCCAATGAGCTTAATTTTAGCACTTGGGTCTACAGCTTTTGCTACATCTAGAATATTCATTGATGGGATTTTTTTTACATAAATTTCACCACCCTGCATATCATCAAAGGCATGCCAAACTAGCTCAACCCCTTCTTCAAGGGTAATCATAAATCGAGTCATACGCTCATCTGTTATTGGTAGTACGCCTGTGTGAACCAATGACTTAAAGAATGGGATAACTGAACCGCGAGACCCCATGACATTACCATAACGCACAACAGAAAAACGTGTTTCATGCGTACCCGCATACCCATTGCCTGCAACAAATAATTTGTCTGAAGCAAGCTTAGTTGCTCCATAAAGGTTAATTGGATTGCTGGCTTTATCTGTTGAAAGAGCAACGACCCGCTTTATGCCACGATCGATACAGGCATCGATTAAGTTCATTGCTCCATCAATATTTGTTTTTACACATTCAAATGGGTTGTATTCTGCAGTCGGTACAATTTTTGTAGCAGCTGCGTGAACCACATAGTCAATTCCATCCAATGCTCTTGAAAGCCGATCTTTATCACGCACATCACCGATAACAAATATCAATCGTGGATCATCCTGATATTTCAGAGCCATATCCCACTGCTTCATTTCATCCCTAGAGTAAATGACTAAACGCTTAGGATTATATTTTGCCAATGTCATGGGAACGAATGTATTCCCAAAAGAACCAGTACCGCCAGTAATAAGTATCGATGCATTATTAAGCATATTTTTAATCAATCAGTTAAATTTATAATGAAAAGTAAATACATGGTATCTGCCATGATGAAGAATTTTACCGTTACACGTCTCTACAATCTGCGTACAGTTTTTGAAACAACTAGGCAACGATTCTGACACCGGTTAACGCCACAGCCATACCCATGGATAAAACTGGTAAGGCAACCAAGCAAATGCTGTATCTGCATAGAATAACCAAATAAAATGCACTATAGCGCTATAGCCGACTACCGCAAATACCCATGCTGCATTTTTACTATCACGCTTACCCAATGCATTGGGTAAGCGTGATAGCACAAATAATTGAAGGGGTATCCAATACAGCGCCACTCTATCTACCGCTGTGGATGAGGGGGAAATTTTTAGAACCAACACTAAAAGTAGCGCGCTCCAAGACATCCATGTCCAAAAAGAACGCTGCACTGGCGATAATTCAAAACGGTTGCGGAAAACTAAGAATAATGCTGCTGGCACAGCATTCATCGCGATTCTAATTGCGGCCCCCGACGATTGCATTTTCCCTTCTATATAACCACCCATCAAGAAACTCAAAGCTTCCTGCAGTATTAATGCAAATAAGGTAAAGCCTGCCAACCCAACCCATAGTAGCGTAAAAATACGATGCTGTGAATTTGCTAAAACTGCTAGGGGTATTAGTATGACGGCAGACTTATGAAAAGTTGCTGCCAACGCAATCCAAAGTAAAAAACGCAAAGTACTGCCATGCGCCAGGGCCGTCATGGCTACCATCGCAATGCCAATAGCCGCACCCTGACGTGTGTATCCCATAGCCACTACAGTGATTAAGTATGGCACAGCTACAACCAAAGCTAACCAAGGTCTCGGTTGTAGGCGGCAAAACACCAACAATCCCCAAGAAAAAAATAAGGCGCTCAGCAGATTAATTAGATATATTCCTAGCCCTGTCTCTACGGCCAACCAATTAAACAAAATAAATGCAGGATCTTGAAATCTAAACTCCCTCGAACTGATGTCTTGATAAGTATCCAACATCTCAAGGTAACTGTCCCAGTCACCACCAACCTCATGCCGCAGACCTATCATTAATACCAATATAACAAACACGATACGCCACATATCAGGCCAACGTTCATGCTGAGCAGTAAGTGCTGCCTGGGGCTTAAGTCTTAACCGCGATATCGCCCAATAAGCAGGTGCTAAAAATAATAGCCAGTATGGCCACATATTAATTAGTCTCAGCTAACCAAGTTTGAAACATTAAAATACTCCAGAGTAATGATTGGTTATTGCGATTACCCATTAAATGAGCACGCCACAAGTCATGCACAAAATCAGAATTAAAATATCCTTCTCGCTGCAAGCGTTGGTCTTCTAGTAAATCTTCCGCCCAATCTCTAAGTGGTCCGCGAAGCCAATCACCCAAAGGAATAGCAAAGCCCGCTTTGGGTCGCTCAATCAAATATTGTGGGACATATTGGTACAGCACTTGGCGCAATATCCATTTAGTTTGGCCTTCGCGCATTTTCATCGCCATTGGTAATTGCCAAGCCAACTCCACCAGTCGGTGATCTAAAAATGGAACTCGAACCTCCAAGCTATTCGCCATCGAGGCCCGATCAACCTTAACCAAAATATCATCGGGTAAATAAGTCATCGCATCCATAAACATCATCACTTGCTTGGGGTCTTGAAAATGCGAGCTCTTTCCTACTTGCGTCAGCCAAGTCTGGGGTTCTTTTGCACCGATTACAACTTGCTCTGGATAATCAATCTCGGAAACCAAACTAAAATAGGCATCTTGCACAGTAGCTGACTTTAAGCCAATCGCAAGTTTTTCTAGTTTATCGCCCATATTGTCTGGCATTTTTTTAAACTTGCTAATTTGTTGAAAAACACTATCCCAAGTTTGAGGTTGAATATAATTAATTACATTACTAACAAGACTTCTCATACCAACGGGCATTTTTTCAATTCGCCCCCAATTGTCAGCAAGCACATAGCGATTATAACCGCAAAACAACTCATCCCCCGCATCACCCGAAAGAGAAACAGTCACATGCGGTTTCGCCATCTGTGAAACTAAAAATGTAGGGATTTGTGATGAATCTGCAAAAGGCTCATCATAAATTTTCCCCAATAATGGAATCACCCCCATAGCCTGTGTAGAAGAAATATAAAGTTCCGTATGCTCTGTTCCTAAATGCTGAGCAACAGCCTTTGCATATTCGGCTTCACTGTAACTAGAGTCATCAAAGCCAATCGAAAATGTTTTAACTGGTCGCATTGACTGCGCTTGCATCAAAGCTACCACCGTAGAGGAATCTACCCCTCCAGATAAAAACCCACCTAGAGGCACATCCGCCATCATCTGCAAACCAATAGATTGTTTTAA
>CANNLO010000502.1 GCA_947505055.1 Methylococcaceae bacterium
ACAATATAAAAATTATTTGGGCTGAAGATTTGGGCATACCTAATTTCTTACAGTATGCATTTACTTATGATGTAATAGAACTTAATACAAATATCAAGCCTACTGCATTGCTGCTTTTATTGCAGACACATGATTCTGTATTGTACCTTGACCCAGACGTCAAGGTATATGCGCCTCTGACCTCTGTTTTTGAACAATTGAATACAGCATCTTTAGTTCTTACTCCGCACAGTAATACCCCCGTTCTTGATGGAAAGAAACCAGATGATTTAGAGCTTTTGAAGTTTGGCGCTTTTAATCTAGGATTTATTGGTGTTTCGCAATGTGAAGAGGGATTCTCTTTCCTTGAGTGGTGGTCAAATAGATGTTTAGAATTTGGTTTCTATGAGCCACAGTTAGGTCTTGCTGTTGATCAAAAATGGGTGGGGCTCGCCCCTTGTTTTTTCCCAAATATGCAAGTTTTGCATGATGAAGGACTTAATGTGGCTTTTTGGAATTTGCATGAACGCAGATTGGAGTTAATTAATGACTTGTGGATGGTTAATGGTACTACTTTATTGAAATTTATTCATTTCAGCTCTTTTAGTACAAGTTTCCCTGGAGATGTGGCGCAGAAACAAACTAGATTTAACCCAATGAGTCGGCCAGATTTCAATAGCCTAGCATTCCCATATGCTGATGAGCTAAGGGCGAACGCATTTGAAGAGTTTTCAAAGGCTCAGTATGGATTTGATTATTTTGATGATGGAACATATATTACGCCAGCATTGCGTCGTTTTTATAGTCAGTTGAGACAAGACGTTTTTAGATTACATGAAAATCCATTTTGCCGGGATGGTGCTGTGATTAAATTTGCAAAAAAACAAGGGCTGTTAGTTAAACATAATGATATCTCAAAGCGCCATACTTTCCGTGATATAAATACTTATAGTTTTCAAATTAAAGTTATCAATAAGATGTTGCGTCTCACATTGTTTCTTATAGGGCCAGAAAGATATTTTAATTTAATGCGTTACTTGGCTCATATTTCATCACTACGCAACCAAGTTGATATGTTCGGTGATGTGAAATAAAAACGCTTTAGGGATAATTAAATAAATGAGTTTAAATGTAAAGAAAGTATTAATTACTGGTGGTGCGGGCTTTATTGGGCAAAAATTAGCATTGAAGTTGATATCGCAAGGTGTTGAAGTACGCATTCTTGATAATTTTAGTAAGCAAGTTCATGAAACCGACTCACTTCCAATATGCTTACAAAAGAATGTGGAATTGTTGAAAGCTGATATACGAGATCGTGATGCCGTAAGGCGAGCGTTAATAGGTGTTGATGCGGTTGTTCACCTTGCTGCTGAAACTGGTACTGGTCAATCAATGTATGAGGTTGAGAACTATTTTAGTGTTAATTGCCAAGGTACGGCCATTTTGTTAGATTTAATACAAAATGATGATTGCGCTGGATCAGTTCGTACTATTGTCGTCGCTTCAAGTCGTGCGGTGTATGGTGAAGGGGCCTATCAGTGTTTGGTGCATGGGCGAGTGTTCCCAGACTCACGTAGTAGAGAAAGTATGTCACTTGGATTGTTTGAACCAACATGCCCAGATTGCAGTTCCCAAATTAGTTTACTACCCACTCCTGAATCTGCCCCCTTCATGCCAATGTCTATGTACGGTTTAACAAAGCAAGTACAAGAACAATCGGTACTATTATTTGCACGTACAAGAGGTATTAATGGATTTGGTTTGCGATATCAGAATGTATATGGTCCAGGACAATCTTTAAAGAACCCTTACACGGGTATCTTGGCGGTTTTTTCTAATTTAGCCCGTCAAAATCAAGGCATTGAAATTTACGAGGATGGTCAAGAATCAAGAGATTTTGTTTATATTGACGATGTGGTTGAAGCTACAATGCGTAGTATAAATTTCTCAGGACAGTTCGTCGGAGCCTTAAATGTAGGCTCAGGTCAAGCTACCAGTGTGATGGCTGTTGCACAGGAAATTAAATCTTACTTTAACAGTTGTAGCAGTATTGAGGTGACTGGCGCATTCCGTATGGGTGATATTCGACATAATATTGCTGACGTCTCGAAACTCCAACAAGTCTTAGATTTTCTACCAAGTATACCTTTCAAGCAGGGAATGGCTAATTTTTTGGGTTGGGCTGCCGAGCAAGCTCCAGCAGATAAAGAAGCTTATCTTCGATCGGTAGATGAGTTATCTTCGCGTGGACTTATGGGTAAGATTAAGGCGCATTGAGATTAAAAATGGCACAAGACTTTAGTTTAACAGCCTTTTTAAGTGCCGATTTGCATAGAGCACAGGTTTTGCTACATGGGATGGATGAGGATGGAGGATTTCGATTCTGGTTGAGGGTTTTGTCTCCAAGGTTCCTGCCTGTACTATTGTGTAGACTCGCATATAGTTTTTATCTATTAAAGTTTGAGCGTATTGCAAAAGTTTTTTCTTTTGTAAATTTCGTCTTGTTTGGTATAGAGATTGCGGTGCGGTGTCGTATAGGAAAAGGCTTGTTTCTTCCACATACTCAGGGCACGGTAATAGGGGCATGGTCTATTGGGGAAAATGCAACCATTTTTCAAGGAGTAACGTTGGGGGCGAAAGATATTGATTTTTCTTATCAAGAGTCATCACGCCCCACGGTCGGAAATAACGTGACAATCGGCGCAGGTGCTAAAGTTATTGGAGGACTTATTTTAGGAGATTATGCCCGTGTTGGCGCTAATGCCGTTGTACTTAACGATGTCGCATCTGGGTTACTCGCCGTTGGAATTCCTGCGAAAGTAATCGACAAGAAATATCATGCTAACCCAGTTAAATGATGGTTCAGTGAAGCAGACTAGAGATAACATAGGACATGTTCTATTAATTTCACCACGCACGTTTTCTTATCATATTTTTATATCTGAGACTTTACTTTCAATGGGTTATGCTGTTACGTGGTGGGATGAACGCGCAAGCAGTGCAACATGGTATAAGTTAGCATTACGTTTATTTCCTAGTATGGCAGTTCGATGGTCTGAGCGTTTTTTTCGTAAGCAATTATATAAACTTGATCCAAACTCAATTAGTCATGTTCTTGTGATTAAAGGTGAGGGATTATCTGCAAAAATTGCGTTTGATATCCGCAAAACATTAATTTCAGCGAGTATGGGAATATATCTCTGGGATGGCATAGGCAATATCAAAGGAGTCTCAAATATCATACCTGCCTTTGATTCAGTGGCGACTTTTGATCCTTTGGATGCCAAAACCTTTGGTTGGACTTATAGACCATTGTTTGGGCGTAATATTTCATCTAACAAAGATGTTTCGTTGCCGGAAAAATACGATTGGTGCTTTATCGGCACAATTCATTCTGATCGCCATCGTGTGATTCATCGTTTGCGACAGCGTTACGGTAAACAGACAAAAAGCTTCATTTTTTGTTATTTTCAGACGCCATTTATGCTTTTTATGCGACATCTTTTTGACTGGACATTATGGTTTGCACCTAAGGGAACTTTGTCCACAGAGCCAATGCTAGCAAGTGATGTTGTTAGAATGGTTCAAAGATCTAAAACGATCTTAGATATC
>CANNLO010000503.1 GCA_947505055.1 Methylococcaceae bacterium
AAGGATTTCTCAGGGACTTATAATGAGTGGTCAGAACGACTTCATCCTGACGATAGAGCGGTAACTGAGACCGCACTAAAAGATGCTGTTTACGGCAAGACCAATTATAGCCCCGATTTTCGGGTGATCTGGGCAAATGGGGAAATACACCACCTTACAGGACATGTTCAAGTGGTCTCGGATAAGGCGGGTACTCCCTTGTACTTGGTTGGCACCAACTGGGATAACAGTCTGCTTATACACACCCATGAGCAACTTTTGTTGGCACGAATCCCTATTAACAAGAGGGAACAAATTGATAAGGAACATTTGGACCAACTCGCTCTTGTGACACGCCTTGGACTGATGGGGGAAATGGTTTCAGGTTTGGCTCATGAAGTTAACAACCCCTTAGCCGCGATTATCTATTATGCACAACTCAGTTTAAACCTGATAAAAAAGGAAAATCCTGATTTGATAAAACTTTCTGAAGTAGCTGCCAAAACACAAGAACAGGCATTGCGGGCAGTTAAAATCATTTGCCAAATGAAAGACTCCTGCAAGTCCACGTCATTACAGAGGTCAGCTACTAACATCAATGAGTTAATTAATAAAAGTGTAAGCTTGTGTGCTGATCAACTGAAGCAAAATAGCATAACAATCACACTTAGACTTAATGATAATCTACCCCTTATAGAGGTTGATCATATGCAAATTGAACAGGTACTGATCAATCTGATTCGTAACGGCATAGAGGCTATAATCGGCATACCTGAAAAGAAACAAGGTGAAATATCCATTCAAAGTTACTTGACCCTCAATCATGAAATACAAGTGCGTGTAAAAGATAATGGCTCTGGCATTCAGGAAGACCAAAAACTTGAAATATTAATGCCATTTTACACTACCAAAAGTGATGGAATGGGCATGGGTTTATCGATCAGTCGTTCAATGATAGAAGATCACAAAGGAAAATTGACCTTTAATAGTCAATATGGAAAAGGCAGTACTTTTTATTTTACGCTGCCCGTTTAATGGACGCAGAGCTTGTTGGCTGTCCAGTATTTGAAAGACAGCATTGCTTGTTTATAATGTTTGATTTTTGTCATGTACAGAGACCGTTGATACATCCTATCTGCAGCGTCTCAATAAATTTGAATTCAACCCAGACTTGGGAGTGCACATGATCCTGGCTTTTTCCGGCATCAGCCAAAAAAATCTTTTTGTTGATGACGAACTACTGTTTTTGGAAGGCATAAAGCGACAACTGCGCAAAGAGTTTGACATCACAGTCGCCGAGGGCGGGGGGGGGCACTGGAGATCTTGACCAGTGACGGGCTGTTTGCAGTGGTCGTGTCAGATTACAATACCAGACATGGATGGCATTGCCTTTTTGTACGCCATCTATCAGGGTCATCCCCAGAGTGTTCTGGTGATGTTTACGACGCCCTCACCACACGTCGCGTTTACAAACCGCCATTTTCACGTGAACAGGCTAAAGCCATCATAACCGAAGGTAGCGGACTTCATTTTGACCCGGACATTGTGGCGGCGTTTTTAAGTAAAGAAGCCGAATTTTATCAGATTGCCGAACGGCTTGCTGACCACTAATAGCGAACCTAGCATTGGAAAAAGATCGGGTATTCGATCTCAGAACGTTCAAAATCGGAAAGCAGAAACCTGACTACATTCATTTAGTAAAGCGTTCAAATTGCTTACCACGCTTTAAAGGGTCATTGTCCAAACTTTGGTAGAGTTCGAGAAAGGTTGCCACTGATTTAGAGTTTATTGGTTTAATTTTGGTTGATAATAAAACATCCGTTGCATTGTTCACTGGAAATTTTAGAAACGAAACAGTGTAATGGTTTCTCAGTAACGACGGAGATCATTCCCCATGCAATTGCCAAAAATCAGCTGGAGTAACAATTGGATAAAGCGCCGACAATACCAGTAAACCTTTGTCACCCGTAATAAGGTAATTGGCGTTTGCTGCCAGGAAGGTGCCAAGAACTGGTTGATCAGCCGGGTCACGCAGAAGTGGTTCGGAGAATTGAATAGGGTCAACCAAGTCAGCAAGAAAAGCTAAGCTATCGACAAAATCTCGAATTTCCAGGCTTGACCAGCCGAGACGATGATTCAGTCTTGGAAGAACCCGCTGTAATTATATTGCGAAAGGACGACTTCCAAGCTTCCTGCTCGCCAGGCAGAGACTATTTTCCCTGGTATTGAGTTCGGATAAGCAGTTCCAGAAAGTAAAACGTTGGTGTCCAGGACTATGCAAATTTGCGGCATAGTTAGACTTTAAGAATGCCGGATGTCTGAGACTAGGGCATCAATTTCGCTTAGCCCTTCTTCTTGCGGTACGTTTCCATAAGCATCGGCTATTTGTTGGCTTAGCGTATCAAATCTATTTTTAAAACGGCGTATTCGATCAAATAATTGGGCATCTACCAGCGCGGCCACGGGTTTGCCATCTTTTTTAATTAAAATGGAATCATGTCGATATTGAACTTGATTCAACATTTCCCCTAGATTTTGTCGGAAAGTGACAGCATTTACTTCATTAATCATAAGAAGCCTCTTATTTAAAATTTAAGCCATATTGATCATAATGACTTATTAAGATAATGGCAAGATGATAATTACCTTTAGTCTATGTCTGGAGAGGGATTGGAATTTGATGATCGATAATGTTGTTTTTTGATCAATTAGCGGTCGTTTATGGCAATTTCCGAACTTCATTCCAAGAAATTCATCGCTCCAAAGCGGCCGGTCGCGGTGGTCAGCTTTTGGCCGGGTGGAGCATTCGAATTGTTTTTTAAAGCTCACACTCACAACTGCTGCGGAATACAATTGGATTATATACGCAGATATTTATGCAACACCATGATTATAAATATTTTAAAGAATTACGATGGCTAGGACTTAGCCCCCCCTGACTGCGTCATAAATCAGTGTCAAATAGCGGCGACGCAGACGCCGGCGTCACTATTAAGCCAGTGCAAAAATGGAATAGCGTCCTATAACAGTAAAATTTGGTTTGTTTGAGATAATTAGCGACAGATACAAGCTGGGGTTTATAGATGAGTTTCTATGTCCATTCGTCCGTGAAGAATACGAACTATTTCAATAAGGCTTAAGTTAATTTCACGATAAAAAATAATATGTTTACCTACTTTATGCTTACGGTAGCCGCTGCGTATTTCGCAGCAATCACTCCCTTTCAAGTGATCGGCAGCCAAAGCAAAAAACGATTGATCAAGCGCAGTTAGATAAACGTTTCTTTGACGTTTTCCCCAAGTATTTTGGGTATAAATAGCAATATCTTTAAGATCTGATTTAGCCTTATTGGTGAGCTCAAAACCTGCCATTAGTTAACGCTTTCTTGGTCAAGCTCGGCTATTAAACCTTTTAAGGAATAATCAGTCCTGCCGCTTTCCTCTCCTTCTATAAGGGATTTTTGTAAAGTAGCTAATTTTAGCTCTCTCTCTTCTAATAAGCGTAAACCCGCCCTGACGGTTTCACTTGCCGATCCATAGCGTCCCTCGTGAATTTGTTTGGCTATAAATTGTTCAAAATGTGCGCCTATGGTCACAC
>CANNLO010000504.1 GCA_947505055.1 Methylococcaceae bacterium
CGGCGTTTTTAAGACCTAACTTGTCCTTAATGCGCGCCCGGTAAGTGTCAACAGTAGAAATACTGAGCTTAAGAGACACGGCACACTCGCGTGAATTTAAACTAGAGCCTATTAGCTGAAAGACTTCGATTTCACTATTATTATTTATATTTAAGAGACTTACCGGCTTAAATCAACTTAATCGGACCTTATTGATTACCAGCCCTTTATAATCGTGGTACGTCCCCTATTATTCTTTTGGCAAAGAAGGTCGTCCATTTTCTAATTTTGGCCAATCAAAAGATCCATGTATTAGTGCTGTATCATTTGTGGTGAAACTTGAATTCATTTACTCTTTTAAAGATGCACATCAATTGTTGATGAAAACTCATTTGGATCTAACTCTGCCAATTGCGAACGAACTCTTTGCCGTAATTCTTTTGCTGGTTTTAGAACATAATTTTCAAAATCAGCATCTTCTGGATTTAACAGCAGTAACTTTGATAAACCTGATGCTAAACGTGTTACTGCTTTGACATCACGGCTATCGCCTTTCAGTTGCGGGCATTGCCCAAATGGAAAGTCATCATGGCTCACAATACGTAATTGGTGTAAATATTCACCAAAAATATCTGCTTTAATACCTACACCTAGTGCAGCACTTTCAGTAGTAAATCTCGGTATTTCCCAACCAGCAATAATGCCGTGAAATCTATCTATTAATGCGCTGTCATGGAACATCGGCGGTAGATGTTTAATATAATCATAGCGTCTTGGGCGGTTATTTTGTAGCTCAATATTTGCTAAAATCATCAATCCACATTCACTGGTTATTTTGTCATTGGCAATAGAATAATGACCAGACTCTAAATAATCTTTAAATTTTGCATGGATATCATCTGCACCTTTAAAGCTAATGGACTGTCCCTCGTCTAATACGAGCAAATCATAACGCCCCATCAAACCTATTTCTTTCGTATTTAAATTTTTAAACAATTGTGCTTGTGTTAATGCGCCACCACTATTGAGCCAAGTATATCGGCTCTGATTAGAGTAAATATAAGATTTTCCAGTGCCTTTAGGGGCAAGCTCCATCATGTTTACATTGTTTTGAACTAACGGCAATAAACGCAAAATCAAATTATCTTGCTGTGACTCATTGTAAGCTGTAGGTTCATAACCCATTGTGCGGAGCAATAAAAATATCCATTCACGAGTAGTGAAAAATTGACGAGCTTGTATTAAAGTATTTAAATCAACTTTTCCAGATTGCATAGGGTTAAATTCAACCATTTCAATCACGTTGATTTTACCTTCTGGCTTGACTATTAATCGTCCTGCTCCCCATTGCCCACCTTCCAGTAGCAGTGGGTTTTTATCAATAACATCGTTAGATACTCGTGCATTAGTTTCTTCAATACACGGAATAGAAAGTAACTTTTTATCTTTTGCAATATCAATGCGAAGATTGAACCGGTCTAGAATAACCAATTCATTGCCTGATTGTAATTCGTGTTTAATGCGTTCTTTATCTGTTTTTGCGGGTAAATGCTTACTCATGAATGCAGTGACATCTTGGTAAATATCTGCATTCGATTTGTCTGGTTTTTGAAAGCGTGAAATTAACCATTCTTCCACAAAGCTTGGAATAGTTCGTTTTTCGCGGATTTTCAAGCTTCGTACCAAGGCTTTATCAATAATTATATCGCTAAAAAGAGCGTTAATTTTGGCGTCTAATTGTTCACTGTTCAAAACATACCCTCAAATTTATCTGCATTTTCGTCTTTAATAATATTTACGAGCGATCCATTTATATTATCCGTAAACTGGTCTTTTAGAATAATTGGTGTCGCAGGTGGCTCTTCTGAATTAACTGTATAATCTTCGTTTTGAGGTTTTTTAATCTTTGTTTTAATCACTTTAGTGTGTTTTGAATCTGATTGTATATATATTTCAAGTTTGTCAGTTGCAGTGCTTAATTCTGACTCTAAAACTGTTTGTTTTTCAGATATCTCTACTGGTTTATATCTTGTCACATCCGTCTTGTACCACGACAGGTTCTTTGGTGGTGTTTGTCCATTAGCATTAACTAAGATAAGCTTTTTGCGCTCAACAAAAGCCATATAACTAATTAGAAAAGCGATTAGCAGAGGAATTCCACTAATTGTAATTGCTGCAAATATAGCATCATCATGTGGGTTATACTTTTGGCTCTTCGGTCGATTTACCCATGGATTATCTGGCAAATAAATAATTGTTAGAGTACGATTTTTACGAGCGTCTTCCCAGTCTTGTTTGGTCAAAGTTGACCATAAATTTTTCCTTCCAGTTGCATCACTTAAAGTGTATAAATCCGAGCTAGGTGGTATTTTGAAAGTATACTGTAATTCATAATTATCAAAATTTCTCTTACTGTCATGGGTGACACGATTTTCGGTCACACTGCCTCGAACCTCTTTTTGATTATCTTTTAGATTGGCATCATTTTGTAGTTCTGGGATACTGATGGCGAGTGCAGTCAAACCCATAACAATTAAGCCCAATACGCCAAATATAGTACTTAACTTTAGCTTAAATGTAATCAATGAGTTATCTCGAGTACGGCCGTACGGCGGATTAATCTGAACGGAATATTCGCGTAGATACTCTGTTCAAAGTCAAAGGTATTTATGTTCATTTTTAATTATAAGGCCGAGACAGGAATTTTATAGAAACATGTATTATCGAAAGGTTCGTTATTTTTCAACATGCCATGAATAACGGGAATTAATTTTGAAATAAATAGAGTCAGATTGGTCTAGCCCCCATTGATTTTCAAACCCACCAGCTTAAGCTGGTAGTTGTTTAGTTTTCAAAAATCAACGACACCGATCCCTTTTATTACAATGCGTTATTCACCTTTCTTTACTCGAATCCATTCTCTTTTGAGAATAATTTGGGATTGGAAGACAATTCTATCAGCAGCTTGTTCCATCTCGGGTGCTTTGCCCTGCATTTTGTTTATAGCATTCTTGACCTGAACGCCTGCAGACGAAATTAAGCGAACAAGTTCTTGATGATCTGGTTCATTTGGATTTATTAAAAGTTTAACCAATTCAATTTTTTCGGTTAGCTCTCCATGCTTCGAAATAGCTTCTGGATTCGTTATTGAATTTGCTGCGTATGCTGGAGGCACATGCCTTACGATTGTTACGAGTTCTGCTAACTCATTTCTCAAACAATTTATCCATGCTTGCCGGTTTGCCGAAAGCACGGTTGAATTAATTTGCTTCTTTGCAACATAAATTGAAATTAGCGGGCTGACTATTACTACAACTAATGCTGTAATTGCGCTCACTATTCCTGAATCGATACTCATAGCTCTTTCCGCCTAACGTTAATCTAACGTGGTAGATTGGACCAGTATCAATGATCAACTCTCATTGTTTCAAGATCACCTTCCCAATATAATTTACCTTTAAACGCTTTAATAGATTCTTGCTGCTTTAACATCAATAAGGTCTTTAAGCCAAGCTCCACGGCCTCACGTTTACTTTTTACGCCGGTTACTTTTAAAACATCAGACATTAATGTGTCATCA
>CANNLO010000505.1 GCA_947505055.1 Methylococcaceae bacterium
AAAATTTATCCTCATGGTACTCGGGTTCATAAACAATCACTTCAACACCCTTTGCCTTGATACGTTTCATGATACCTTGGATACTAGAAGCTCTAAAGTTATCTGAACCGGCTTTCATGATAAGACGATGAATACCAACAATTTTAGGGTTACACTTAAGAATACTTGCTGCGATAAAATCCTTACGGGTTGTATTAGCTTCAACAATTGCATGAATCAAATTTTGCGGAATATCACTATAATTGGCAAGTAATTGCTTGGTGTCTTTGGGCAGGCAATAACCACCATACCCGAACGAAGGATTGTTATAATGATTACCGATACGAGGATCAAGACTCACGCCTTGTATAATCTGCTTGGCATCAAGACCATGCGTAATTGCATAAGTATCAAGTTCATTAAAATAAGCAACACGCATGGCAAGATAGGTATTAGCAAAAAGCTTAATGGCCTCAGCTTCAGTGCTATCAGTAAAAAGCACCTCGATATCTTGCTTAATAGCACCTTGTTGAAGCAGCTTGGCAAAAGTTTCTGCACGAACCGAACGCTCACCGACAACAATACGTGAAGGATACAAATTATCATAAAGAGCACGACCCTCGCGCAGAAATTCGGGCGAGAAAATTAGATTATCACAACCAAATTGGACACGCGCCTTAGCTGTGTAGCCGACAGGAACAGTAGATTTTATAACCATAACCGCTTCAGGATTAATCGCCATAACATCCTGAATAACTGACTCAATCGAGCGAGTATTAAAATAATTAGTTTCTGGATCATAGTCGGTAGGCGTGGCGATAATAACGTAATCAGCCCCCGCATAGGCCTCTTGCTTACACAAAGTGGCGCGCAAGTTAAGGGACTTGTTGACCAAATAATCCTCAATTTCTGTATCTTCAATAGGGGACTTTTTGCTGTTAAGCATTTCAATCTTGGCAGGAACAATATCAATAGCCACTACTTCATTATGTTGACTTAGAAGTACTGCATTAGATAGCCCAACATAACCTGTTCCGGCAATAGCAATTTTCATATTTTCCTTGTTTTTTTTCAAATGAATATTTCTTTAAGTAGAAGGGCTTAAATGAACCTATTTTTGATAGACTTTATTAAGAAACGTAAAAATGAGTTTCTTGCAGTACACTTATCGAACAAAAAAAAGTTTAATACGCTCTAAATAATCTCCAAAAAAGGCCGGGGGGATTAAACCGTGATTGTAGAAATAATAACTACTGGCAGTAGTAATAAGCAGTAGAATCAAAATTGCCTGAATAGGTCGGATACCTGACCTAGTCACTACTTCATTGGCAAACGCTTGGTTGCTGTCAATCAATGTGGATTTTTTATGCGCTTTAAATATAAAATGATTCCTTGCTGCATAATTCCAGAAAAAGACAATTCCAGTTGCCATTACTTTAGCAATCAAGGGATCCAGCAATAAAAAGTCTATACACTGCCAAAGTATGAGTTGGTTAACAATTAAACCAATAAAGCTCACAAAAAATATGAGCATTATTTCTTTATGTTTTTTAAATCGTGCGCCACTGGTAAAAACATGTCTGATTGATAACAGGTAATTAACTAGTGTTGCCAAAACAAACCCAGTAATCCCTGATATAAACCAAGGCAGCTCAAGAACTTTTACAAATAGGGCGAAAACTAAAAAATCAACAAGTGCTGCAATCCCGCCAACAAAAAAATACTTGATGAATTTCATTTTGCGAAATGATATTTAACTATGCAATAAATCGCCCTTACCCCATCTCTCCAGCCTATTTTTTTGCCTTCATCATAAGTGCGGCCATAATAAGAAATACCTACTTCATAAATCCGGATATCGTGAATTTTTGAAATTTTCGCGACTATTTCCGGCTCAAAGCCAAATCTATTCTCTTCAATAGCGATCCCTTGAATAATCTCACGCCTAAAAACCTTGTAACACGTTTCCATATCGGTAAGATTCAGATTAGTAAACATATTGGATAAAAGCGTCAGGAATCCATTGCCCATGCTATGCCAAAAATAAAGTACACGATGCACATCTCCCCCCGAAAAGCGTGAGCCAAAAACCACATCAGCTTTATTGTGTAAAATGGGCTCTACAAGTCTTGGGTATTCATTCGGGTCATACTCCATGTCAGCATCTTGAATAATAACAATATCTCCGGTCGCCGCCCGTATGCCTGTTCGTAAAGCTGCACCTTTACCTTGATTAAATTCATGATAAAGAACCTGGCTAACTCGTCCACTCGCTTCAATGGTGTTTTTTAATTTGTCCCGTGTGCCGTCTGTTGAATAATCATCAATGATAATAATTTCTTTATCAGGATACGGCGAATTATTAACGGCATCTATAATTTCATCAATAGTTGCGATTTCGTTATAACAGGGAATAATAATTGATAGTTTCATAATACACTCTTAAAGTAAGTAATTGCTTTTTGCAGGCCCTCATGAAGAGGCGTTTTAGGTTCCCATTGTAATTCTTTTTTAGCTAACGATATATCGGGTTGACGCTGCTTGGGATCATCTTGTGGCAAGGGCATAAACACAATCTTTGACTGACTAGCCACTAAACTCAATACACATTCTGCGAGTTCAAGCATAGTAAACTCACCTGGATTACCTATATTAACCGGCCCAGTAAAATCAGCAGGGCTGTTCATCAGTTTAACCATGCCATCAATCAAGTCATCGACATAACAAAAACTACGCGTTTGTGAACCGTCACCATAAATAGTTATATCCTCACCTTTTAGTGCTTGTACAATAAAGTTACTGACAACACGCCCATCATTTGGATGCATCCGAGGACCATAAGTATTAAAAATACGCATAACTTTAATTTCAAGCTGATGCTGGCGCCAATAATCAAAAAATAACGTTTCAGCGCACCGCTTACCTTCATCATAACAACTACGTATACCGACCGGATTCACTCTTCCCCAATAATTTTCAACTTGTGGATGCACTTCGGGGTCGCCATAAACTTCAGATGTTGAAGCTTGTAAGATGCGTGCTTTAACCCGCTTGGCCAAACCCAACATGTTAATTGCACCATGTACCGATGTTTTAGTTGTTTGCACAGGATCAAACTGATAATGAATCGGGCTTGCTGGACAGGCAAGATTATAAATTTGATCAACCTCAACATAAAGCGGAAAAGTTACATCATGGCGCATCACCTCAAAGTAAGGATTATCCATCAAATGAGCAATATTCTGCTTAGAGCCGGTAAAAAAATTATCGACGCATAAAACATCATGCCCATCGCTTAGCAACCGTTCGCATAAATGAGAACCAAGAAAACCAGCTCCGCCGGTAACTAATATTTTTTTCATTTAACCTTCTTATTTTTAAGTGTTTTGATTATTATTCATAAACCACCGTGGCATAAACCATGGTAGAGTAGAGGACTGGCTTACGCCAACCCTCCCTCATCAAACCGTGCATGCGATTTTCCCGCACACGGCTTTCCGATGTTCTTCACATCAAGGCATGCGCAGATTTCCAGCCTGCTACTGTGGGTACTTTGTAGAGCCCATATTCTTCAT
>CANNLO010000506.1 GCA_947505055.1 Methylococcaceae bacterium
ATCGACCCAAGTTTTTTTCTGCACCCCCCATATCTAAGCACGAAGATTATTTAAGCTAATGATATTTATTGTTTTTAAGTTAGCAGCATTATAATTACGACCCCAATAATTTTATTGTATGGTTATTTATTGGCCGCCTCAACTTCTTCCGCAGTCACTTTGTCATCTTTATTGGCATCCAGTTTATCAAAATTATTTATTATGCGTTGTGCATTGCCAGCTTCGGCTTCTGCCATAGAAATACCTCCATCTTTATTAGTATCCAATTCTTTAACACGATTAATAATTTCATCATTTGTAAATGCGCTAGAAGTAGTTGTTAGCCAACATAACGCTATACTTATAAAAATTTTTAAAATAGATTTCATGATGTTTTCCTCTATGAAAGAATCACGTTAATGCAATCTTCAGTAAATGTAACTTAGTGTTAAGTCAGTGAACTAGGCTATTAGTAACGAAAGGCACCTTGCTTTCGTTACTGCTTGAAAATACTTTTCTTGCTCATAACTTGTTAGATTAGGTGCTATAAACCAAGCAACGAATAAAATTTAATCAAAAAAACATTATTTTGCCAAATCAGAATTGATCCAGCCTTCTTTAACAAAATACTTGGCTAATTCTGCTGAGATCTTTTCAGCTATATCTGTTCCCTGATTTGCAGAATCTGATTTGTAATGATTAACAGCACCCTCCGCAACATGAACAGCGACTGTTGCAGCAGTTCCTGCACCCGCTGCCGCACCGGCAGGCCCCAATACCAAAGCGCCCGGCTTTTCCCCACTGTCTCCATGGGCATTAAATGTCATTAATGCTTTATTTCCTGTGGATGAAGGCGCTAATACACTGATCGTGGTATCCAATGACGACTGTCCGGCACCTAAGCCAATAACATTTCTACGAATACTATTGCCCTCGTCAATTTTTATGATTTGCCCAGTAATCAAGATTGAACCAGGCACAATCGGTGAGTTTTGATCGGCTCGTTGGGGATTCAATCCCATTGCAAGTATTTTTTCGGTAAGTTCTTTTGCCATTGCCTCGGCAACTTCATTACCCAACTTAAGTTTTTCTACCGTCTCATTATCGTTACCAATACTTCTCACAATCCTCGATAAGGGACTGGAATTTTGCTGGACAGCTTGTGGATCAACAGAAAAGTTATAAATTAGAACTGCAGTGGGTTTTGGCATACCCACCATGTCGAGTTCGGATGTTTTCTGAATATTGGTCTTGGCACAACCAGCCATAAACAAAACCACAGTGCACGTGCCAGCTAATTTAATGAAGTAATTTAATGACATAACTATCTCTATAATCTTAAGTGTGAAAAAACGTTATATTCCGAAATCGACTTGATTGTATGGCTGAAGAACGATTGGAAGGTTAAACCTTTATTTGACACAGCTAAATAACCAGTTGCATCATTATGTGGTTTATCTATCCAACGAAGAAGACTCAGCCAGTTCGATCGTCAAGCATTTAACCTTGAATATGATAAGAATTGGTAAGCATAGATTAGGAACGACTTTACGCTGTTTCCTAAAGCCTGTTTTTTCAGTATGTTATATTTCCTGAAAACACAGGCCCTACAACTATTGGTGACTAAAAATCTATACTTCGCTCTCACTCCGTTTCCAATATTTCAGCGAACCACCACCGCCCGTCGAGCAACCGGACCACCGACAACAACGCGAGGTGCAACATAAACAGCAGCAGGTGCGACAACAACGGGACGAGGTTCAACATAAACTGCAGCAGGAGCGACAGGAAGGACAACAACAGGCGCTGGACGCGGTTCAACATAAACGCGTTCCACAACCGGCGGAGCAACAACCACTACACCACGCTCAGCAACAAAAACCCTTGCCTGACCAGGCAATGATGTAAACATCACGACCAAAAAGCCCGTTATTAATAGTATTTTTTTCATTATATTTTCCCGATTAAATTAATTATTAGTTAGGTTGGGCAACATTTTGCGCGAATTGATGTCGGGCATATTTGTGTTTTTTTGAAGTATCCTCCTAGGTTTGAGAGCTGTAGGGTTCCCCCGCTAGGCAATCCAACACTACGGAACGCCCCGATTGTGATTTGCTGTCGCGAAACCCTACTTGCTTGGTTTTTACCGGATTTGGATAGTTGTAAACATTTACAGCTCACCGGTTAAAAAACATTATAAATTGAAATGCTTTTTCTATTTTGAATTGGCAAATAAATAATAGTTAGTCGTAAATTCATAGTCAAGCTTTCTATTATCACAAAATGTCACAAGAACTCTATAGACCTTGTTTCCATTGGGATTTATATGCAATCCATTGCTATAATTACTTTTAAATCTATCAATAAAAAACATTTTGACTGCATCTAAAATTGTCATTATGACCTAGCCCTGTTGAAGATAAAATCAATTTGCCATACGCAAAAACAGCTTTTGTTTTTTAAGCACAAATGTTAGTCACAGATGCATTCAGAATGGTTCATTTTAATAATAAAATGATTAAAAATAATCTAAAAAAATATCTATAACCGACATTCCGCACCCTTAAAAAATTAGCATTCAAAATCAATAAATTGAAAATGATGTTGCTATTTGGAAAAAATAAATATCATTTAATATCAAGAAGATATCAATGGGGTGCGGAATGTCGGCTATAAATATAAAAAATTTTAGTTATGAAAACCACTAAAACAACACATTCACTTCAATAATATAAGCAAGTTTTTAATTGTCACAAAATGTCACAAGAATATTGAATACACCTTATTCATTATGTTTAGGATGCAATTCATTGCTTTAATTAAGTTGAATGAATCTATGAACAGAGGTAGCAGTGACGGCTTATTTGCCAGGCGCTTTGCTTTAAGGAGGATAATTTGCTTCCGTGTGAAGCGTTGAGTGGGTTTTGTGAATGTCTGTTAAAAACGAAAACTGGACGGCATAAGTTGCTAATTTTGCAAATTTGCTTTGAGTAATGGTCAGGCAGATTGACCGCTATGTAAATGTACTCATAGCACCGTAGGGTTAGTGCTTTTTCAAGCTGACACTCATCACAAATTTATTGTCGGGTTGCCGAAAAGCGTGGCAGCCCGACGGAGCTTTGTTAAAGCCAGCGGCGTCAGCTTCTTATGAACTGCTTTATAGGCCTAACCGTTAACCTAAATCAGCATAGGCCTTCAGGGTTAGTGGAACTTCCGCCCCACCCTCCAACTTATTGCGCAAGGTCAGGTGTGCATCGTGCATCCTGACGATCAGTTGCACGATGCGTAAACCCAGGCCATTGACAGTGTCATGATCAATACTGGAATCCGAATAAGCGCTTAATTGTTCGGGAGACATGGGAAAACCGGGACCTTGATCGGAAACACACAACTCTATCCTGTCCCCGACGGCTTGGGTGCTGATGGTAATGTTGCCGGCACCATGTTTGATGCAGTTATTGATCACATTAAACCAATAACTTTGCAAGCCCTTCAGTTTATAACGGACCGGCGGTGTGTCAGCCAAAGACAAGATAATCACTGTTCCGGAATGCTGATATTTTGCCGCTA
>CANNLO010000507.1 GCA_947505055.1 Methylococcaceae bacterium
GACTGTCCGGTTTAGAGAAGCGTAAAAACATAGCCAACAGGCAGGTTTGGGTCGTTACCGGACGATGAGAAAACAAATATTTTTATCGTTGTGAACGTCAGCTTTGAGTCATTTAGGGGGTGCAGGTACGAAAATATCCTATTTGACAGCATCATTCCCAGCTAAACAAGTGGATGACATATACAAGGTGTAAGTTAACATTACAAATGAACCAGACAAGAGCCTCATCAGAGAATGGGGGATTGTTCTTGTAATGACTTGCTCCCCTAATAATAGAGGGGTGAGGTGGAATGGAAAATCAAGTTAGCATCTAAAATGATGCGCTATTGATGGCATCAACTGGCAAAAAAGCCCCTTCGACAGACCTAAACCTGTGGGTGCTTTAAACAAAATTCAGACTGATTCCAACTCTATTCTTACTTTTTTTCCAAGCGCAGCGGCGGCACTCACTAAGGTTGTAAGGGTTAAACTGGTGTCTTCTTCATCTAATAACCTATTAAGCGATGCTCGGCTGGTGTGCATTTTTTTTGCCATTGCCGTTTTACTTAACTTAAGAGAAGACATGCCTTCTGAAATTTGCCAGGCAATGACGCGTTTTGTTGCAACGGCAGTTACTTCTTCGAGAATGGCTTCTTCGCTAAGAAAGTCGTCAAAGCTGCTACCAATATGAAGGTTTTCTTTGTGTTGATTATTCATCTTTTCCCCCGCAAGGTTTTCAATCTTTGTTTTGCCAAATCGAGCTCTGGCTTCGGTGTTTTTTGATCTTTCTTGATAAAGCCATGCAGCAGAATCATTGTTTTGTTGACGATTACAAACAGAACTCGCGCTATCCGATTATCAAGCTTAATTCTGACTTCCCAAATGTCGCCGTCAATGTGATCAATTAACGGCATACCAAGAGGCCAACCAAATTGCACCGTTTTAATATCTTCGCCAATAGTTTTTCTATCTTGAGCGGATAAATCCTTTAACCATTCTCTAACGGGTTCGCTACCTGCCTCAGTTGCAAAAAAATTAACAGAAAGTATTGGCGTCATATTTACAGTGTATCAAAAAAGGTACGCAAAGAATAGCATGTAAATAGGGATAGTTGCCACTTTCATAGCCAGTATCTCAGGAGGTTAAAAATATGAACGAACAGCTACTGCCATTTGACATGGTTAACATGCTCAATAGTGGGTACGATTAAACAAACGACAGAAATGTTTCATAGGGCTTATAACCTGAAGTTTCCTAAAAAATTAGGTGCTAATCAACATCCGATACATCATCTGGAGTGTTGCTCTGTGGGGGGACGGTAGTGGGCGACACATACTTAATGGCACTGCTAATTGTGCTACGGCTACATCCAATGGTTCGTTGTACTGTGTTCCAGGAACTGCCGCTAGCTAGCAACCGGTTAATTGCGTTGTAACGCTCATGATCAATTTTTCGTCCACGATACTTTCCGGCTGCTTGCGCCTTTTCAATACCTTGTTTTTGCCGTTCCCGACGCTGTTCATAGTCACGCCTGGCAATAGCGGCCAACATATCCAAAAGCATGTCATTGATGGCACCAAACATACGTGCATCAAACTCGTTTTGTATTGGCGATAGATGCTGCCAAGTGGTTGGTACATTCACCGCAACCACACGAACCTCTCGTTCCCGGATAATACCTTTTAAATTTTCCCATTCGGTGCTGGCCAAGCGTGAAAGTCGATCAATGTCTTCCACAAGCAAAATATCTCTTGGCCGACTATCTGCCAATAGCCGGAATAACTCCGGACGCTTTAAATGAGCGCCGGATTCATTTTCAGCATAATAATTACAAATGAGCGCATTGTGTTCGTGCGCAAAGCGGTCCATAGAACCGCGTGCGCGTTGGGCGTCTTGCTCATTGGTAGAGGCTCGAAGATAAGCGCGGATAAAATGGGTCATTGGTACTATTAAGGTCATTTAACCGAACCGGTCTGATTAGAGTTATGTTTTTATCTTATATAGTACCAGTTATAGTTGGTTCGATAAAGGGATACCCTTATCGAACCAACTTAATAAGTATCATTGATATGTACCAATATATAGTGTATGCTTTTGATAGCTATCAAATAGGAGATTAAGATGCATGCAACTGCCAAGTTATTTATCACTGGCCGGAGTCAAGCTCTACGGATTCCAAAAGAATTCCGTTTTCCGGGAGCAGAAGTATTTATTCGCCGTGATCCCGTGACTGGCGAAGTCATACTATCGCCTAAACCGGCATCCTGGGCAGAGTTTTTTGAGCTTGCCGACCGCACAAAGATTCCGGCCGATTTCATGACGGATCGTGAAGACCTGCCGAACCTAGAGAGGAATTTGTTTTGACGCATTATATGCTGGATACAAATATGGCCAGTTATATTATCAAAAACCATCCCCCGGAGATTCGTAACCGGTTGGCGTCGCTGCCGATGGACAGTATTACCATATCCGCAGTCACACAAGGCGAACTTTTATATGGCTTAGCCCGCAAGGGACATCCTGCCACCCTTGCAAAACTTATCCGTGAATTTCTTTTTCGTGTTGAGACATTGCCCTGGGACGAGCAAGTTGCCACAGTTTATGGCGATTTACGCGCTTCTTGCATGTCGGTTGGTATTACACTTGGGGCGCTCGACATGATGATCGCCGCCCATGCAATAGCCGCCAATACAATACTTGTCACGCATGATAAAGCATTTAGCCTAGTACCCGATGGTGTTTTGACTATCGAAGATTGGGTAAATGGATAGTTGACACCGAACAATTACACAGCATTGGAAAAATCTTGGAATGGCGATGTCCAATAGAACATTTCCGTACCGCTATGCAAAATAGCCATGTTGGCGTAAATTTCCAGGCGAATATATGCACATAACTCAAAGCAACTAAATTTTAGAGTTCGAAAGTCGTCCATAGGTATTTCTGGGTAACTTCATTAAATTGTCGCTTTATATATATAGAATGTACTCGTACTGTCATGGTCGGTTAACATTCTGCTAACCAATTGCTCTCCGTAGGCTCATGACAGTGCATCTTGGAATTCAAAGCGGTCGTTGGCAATGTACCAAGTTAATGTATTTTCACAGTCAGCAGTCGGCCAATTTCTGCCGGATGCGAATGGCCGCTTTATGGCGATGAATATAGCAGAATTAAGTTCGATAAAGCTTGGTCGTAAATACATTGAACTTGCCATGAAAAATATTTGCCAATTAAATAAAGACCGTAAAATTTTATTTGACATCTTTAGACGACTGGTCAGATAATACCTAAATCCTGCAAGCCAACACACGAATTAATTAAATAATCGTTATAAATCAATGATATAATATGAAAATAAGTTATTTCATAGGTCATTATTTTAATGAAAGCAAAATCACCCAAAAAAAATCAGAAAAAAGTCACCGCCGCTCGTAAGCCAGCAGGCAAAGTTAAAATGTCAGCAACCGCATCCGGCTTGACCAGCCAGGCAGGACTTATACCCGTAGTAAAATTCCTGGAGCGCATCGGCTTTGAACAAACGGTTAACAAAACGGTTCCGCATCAAC
>CANNLO010000508.1 GCA_947505055.1 Methylococcaceae bacterium
CCTCTAACCACCCCTAAATGGGGATATTAGAAATGTATTCTTAGGGTTAAGATCAATGGAATATGATATTTTTTTATTTATTCGCATTAATCATCAAAACGACTCGTAATAGGCAATTTCAAAAAATCGTAAGATTTAACTTGCCCACATACTGCCATTCACATGAGTAAGAATCTTATTCATGCATTTTGATCTCATCACTTCGACCTTCATTGTGGGGTTGATGTATTGCTTATTCCCAGTGTCGGTCTATGTATTCTTAAAAGAGCACCGCAACCTAGCTGTACGGCTTTGGTGTTTAGGTGGCATTTTTGGCGGTATTGGGTTTACGATCGTCGCCCTTAGGCCTGAGCTCACCAACATCCCAACCTCAATCACCTACACCCTGCCTAACGCTTTATTCTTTTCCGGCCTTCTACTTAGAATGCAGTCATTAAAAATTGATTGCAAACAACCCATCAAGAAGATGAATCTTTTACTGGGGACTTTATTATTTATCATGTTGTACGAACTGGTTTGGCGCACATTAGGTATTGATCAAGCGAGAAATTTCCTCTTACCAACCTATGCAATTGAACTGTTATTCGTAGTACATACTGCTTGGATCTACGAGAAATTACATGGCATAAAAACCATTCGCGTGATTAGCTATAATTACTTTTTGTATGCATGCATGTTATTGATCAAAACACTATCCGTCATATTTGGCGATGAAGTCAGTCAGATGTATACCGCTCAGAGCATCATTAACATTGCCATGTCGCTCATTGCATTTACTACCGTGGTCTACACTAATTTAGGCTATGTGGGTATCGTGCTTGAAAGGGTGAATAAAGAGCGGACTGAAAGCCTTAATGAGAATAAAAAATTGGTCGCCCTTCTCAAGAGAAAAGAAGCGCTCATCACCCAATACGCACGGACAAAGGCCTTCTCTGACATAGGGGGCTACGGCTCCTCGGTCATTCATGAAATTTCTCAACCGCTCACCGCAGCCTGGTTCGCCTTGGAAAATCTGACCAACCTGCTCACGAAGCAAAAAAATATCCCCATTGAAATTACCGACCGAGTTAATCTGGTCAAACAGCCCACACAACAAGCCATTCAAATAATGAAGAACTTACGTAGCTTGATGACCAAAAAAGATTTTGCCGTGACCTCCGTCAACCTCAGCGAAAAAGTTTATTCAAGCCTTTCCATCCTAGAAAATAAGGCAAAAAAAAACAACGTCACTATTACAGTAGTGCCAACCATTCCAGCAGATATTCAAGTGTTGGCCGACGAAGCACAAATCAACCATGTGCTCATTAACATTCTGGATAACGCAATCGACGCGACGGCGAGCAATCTAAGCCCGCAGGCAAAACGCGAAATAGCCATTAGCATTACACCCAACAACAGCTACGTATCAATTAAATTTACCGATTCTGGCAGTGGTCTATCTGCCAAGGTGGTACGTGATATGTTTAATTGGGTAACGAGTAATAAAGCCGGCGGCATCGGCATTGGATTAGCTTTAAGTAAAATGTTTGTTGAAAGTTGGGGTGGTCAAATTAGCGCGCGTAATGCTAAAGTGACAGAAACTCAATTAACCGGTGCCGTAATTGAGTTAATCTTGCTTACTGGTAGCTCAAATGATAAAGAAAAATAAAACGGTTTATTTGATCGATGATGACACCGTCATTTTGAGCAGCATTACGCTTTTCTTGCGGGACCAGGGCTTTCAAGTCAAAGCCTACAGCAACCTCACCGACTTTAAGGAAAGTTTACCCCTTGAACCGCTATCAGTCATATTGACTGACATGCAATTGGCCAGCGAAAGTGGTTTAGATGTACAAGCGTTTTTACACAATGAGTCCATTTATGTACCCACTATATTTTTAAGTGGCAACAGCCAGCCACAACAAATTATCAGTGCATTAAAAAATGGTGCGGATGATTTCTTACTTAAACCAACTGACCCTAATGAACTCCTTAACTTGATTACAAAAGCCTTTCAAAGACTGGTCCATCAATTTACACTCGCTAAAACAAATATAGCGTTTGAATGCCTATATCAAACCCTGACTAAAAAAGAAAAAGAGGTGGCGAAATATATCAAACAAGGATATTCAAATAAGATGATTGGTGAAATTTTGCATGTTCAACCCGACACAATCAAGAAGTATCGCGCGCATATATTTGAAAAACTTCAATGCGAGAACCTTCCTGAGCTCATCAAAAATTACCCCTAATTGGGTATTGTAGCAAGCGTCTAAAAGCCCCATATTGACTTAAAACCATATTATTCTAATGGTTAAAGCGCATGTTTCATCAACGGATAGGCAGCTTAGCTGTCTACCGTCACAATGAAACTAATATTGGGAGTTAATCTGATCCTATCAGATTAATCTATAAGTCATGTATTCAATAATATTCAAAAAACACCTAAAGTTACACAGCTTAGGGGTACCTTTTGATTACAGGTAGCGTACTCAAAGAAAAACGAGAGGCACTCAACCTCTCCTGCTTGGAAGTTGCCAGCATGTCATGCTTAAGCTTAACTCAAGTAAAAGCATTGGAGTCTGATGACACCGGCCCCTTTTATTCTCTTCAAATTAGGCAGATATGTCTTGCTCGTGTAGCACTCACTTTGGGTATAGCGCCACAGAGTGTTGGAGATAATGATATTCAGACTTATCTACCGCAAGAGCCGTTGCTCAATATAAGCGCCCCACCAGACCTATCCATATCAAGTCATGCACACGATAAGTTTCTTGCTATAGCCCGCGAAATAAGGCCATTCATATTTAATGCAGCTATGTTGATCACTTTTCTAGTGGCCATAAATTTTCTATTCAAATTAAGCATAGCGCAGCCAGTCCAAGCAAGTCACAGCCTCAAACACAGTGAAGTAATAATAGCGCAAGCAGAGACAATGCCCGAGATGCACATTACGAGCACACCTTTAGCAGAGACGCAGCCGTTAGCGAAGGAAATTCCAATAAGTGCAGTAACCGAGGTTGTTAAACAAGAATCATCAGAAACCTTAACCGAGAAAACTTGCGCCAAGGATGACAACCTTCTAGATGTACAGGTTGAATCGCCAATCAAGCCGGGGAATAAGGTTTATTTTAATAGCGTAGCGCCCCAAAAAATATGCGTTTCTGATGCCAATGGCGTGATAAAACATTTCAATGTATCAACAGATGCTAGCAATACATTCTCTGGTGCTCCACCGTTCATTGTTGCTGCAGAGCATTTCGACTCATTGTCTTTATTTTTTCAGGGGAAAAAAGTTAAACTTAAGGGTGAAAACCTAGCCGCTGTCCAATTAACGGCAAGCCCACTTTTTTGAGTTAAATACATCCAATTTAGATTGTAGATAACACGCGGCATTAATGGAGTAATCAGTGACGGTTTCTAGCCCTATGCAGAATAACGATGGATTATTTAGGTCACATCAATGCAGACATTCGTAAATAAAAATACTAAGCCACCTTCACGCTGAATTAAACCATCTTGCATTGAGGCACCACTACCACCCTCTTACCACGCA
>CANNLO010000509.1 GCA_947505055.1 Methylococcaceae bacterium
GATGATGCTATAAGATGTAAAACACCGTGGACAGACAATCAGACACTCCCAATGACACCTTACTATGTACCGTGTGTTTCCTCGCTGTTCGGCAGCAAGACGACCGGCTAATTTAACGCCGCCGTCATGCTTTGGATCTTAATTTCGCTGTTTTTCTGTTGGTTAATCCTTCGTGAAGTCAAACGAAGCATGACTTCGCTGGGCTTTGACATGGCCCCTCCAGACCCCGTATACAAACCTTATGTCGCCATTCTGCTGGTCTTAGCCTTGTTATTTGCATGGCCGCCTTTTCACTACTGGCACTTCCAGCGCTATCTATCGGGTATTGCCACTGAATTGGCCGACGCCCATCCTGCCAAAGTGCATTGCAACACGGCTTTCGACTCCATATTCGATAGGGAGCTTACTTTCAGCCACGCCAATCCAGAAAATGGCGAAATAGTCTTCCAACCCCCGTTGTGCGAAAGACTGATGGACTATCTTGACCATCCGGACCGCGCAAATCTGGCTGAGTTACACAGCCTAAATACGCTTACCCATGAAAGCATGCATGTGCGCGGTGAACTTAACGAAGCGGTAACCGAATGTGAGGCCGTGCAAAGAAACTACCGTGCAGCCAAGTTACTCGGCGTCCCTAATAAGATCGCAAGAAAAAACGCCCTTGAATACTATTACGGCTTGTATATGCAGCTTAGCCAAGGCGGGCCAAATGCGGTTCGATACTTTTCAGACCAATGCGCACCCGGCAAAGACATGGATGAGCAGTTAACTGATTCTACCTGGATTAAACTGACGACCAGCGAGGACAGTCCTTAGTGAGCAAGCCACAATGTGGCATCAAAAATTAGTCTATTTATTCTTCATTTGTAGCGTCTTGAACTCCGGTTGTCGTTGATGAAGGGTTGGAGGTGGATTGGCTTGAATGAATAAGTTGCTGGCTGCAGCTTGAAGAGAGTCTTCGAAATATTCAGACCATGAATGTCGTAACGTGTGTACCCAAGGCTTTCACGAACACGCATGCAAAAACGCGTGAAAGCCAAAATTTCACTCTCTTGCTCGAGCGTTCCACCGTTCTCCCAGAACTCTACAAGAGCTTCGACTACAGAGGCCTCGGCGCAGATGCAGATGCGCGTTTTGGCATCGTTTAGAGCGGCAAGTTCATCTAGTTCGTCAAGTTCGTCGGCAGTGTGGCCCATGCATCGAGCGGCAACCAAACGGGCGCAGAATTAATGAAGTCCACATACGCATAAGGCGTAACTCAGCCAATTCATCCCTGCGATTACACCTCATTGTAAATATATGGCTAAGAATGGCGACGATAAAAGCACTCCTGATTGATAACGGATTGGTTGCTGTTTAATCTATGGAATGAACGGTTACCTGCATTCTATTTAATACATTAGTAGATTCACCTATATATGCCTCGGCTATATTATCACTCTTTATAATGTATACAATAGGCCATGAATTTTTAACATAATTATTGGAAATTAAATCTTTTGAGGTATCTACGCCAAACTTGTATTCTGTTATTTGTATTGAGCTAATAAAATCATCATTGTAATTAGTTTCTATTTTTAATTTATTGCTCATATGTATTTATAATATAAATACATAATAATAATAAGTACAGCATTAAAATAAATAAACAGTAAATAATTATATAAGAATATTATTGATAATTAATTCAGATCAGTTTATCAATATTTTTATTGATAAACTGTGGTCGTTTTATTTTTAACAATTCTGTATATTTTTTCATTTGTTATTTAATTTAGTGCTAATCAAACATCTAGATATCATTATATTTTTTGTCAGATCCTTTAAATTTAGATACAGGATATTTTAATTCATTCTTTATGATTTTATTTTTCAGTGCCACTTGTAAATCAATATCATTTAGGTGAGCAATTCTAAGAAGAAAAAACAAAACATCTGCAACTTCATCCTATATGTTTTCACGTTTACTTGGGTTTTCGAGAGTAGCCTGCACCTCATCACTATCTTTCCATAGAAAAATTTGAAGCAATTCAGACGCTTCAATTGATAATCCTATCGCGAGATACTTTATATTATGAAATTGTTTCCAGTCTCTTTTGTCACAAAAATCATCAACCAATTCTGAAAGTTTTTCTAATTGTGAAGTCATAGAGTGGTATTCCGATTATTTTTTTTAGTTAAACATTCTCAAAGCGGCTTCGTATTCGGCTTTAATATCAAACCCAACGTCTTGGTCTGGCGCCACTTGTTGAAATGCCGCATACATGATGCAAACCACATTAAGCCCCGTGTAATTTCCTGGTATTGATCTCAGCGGATAGGTTTTGTTTGGATTATTCACATCCAGCCCGCTTTGGCCAAGTGCTGCGGTTTCAAGCGCTACACCTTTAATTTCCTGATTGGACATGCTTTTGAATTTCCCCAAGGCGCTGAGACAATAGTCAACGGCATCCTGATTAAGCCCGCTGTTTTGACGAAATTTCTTATGGGCGATGTCACGCAATATTTCTTCTGAGCGCTCTGCATGTTTAGAGCCAGGGGCTACATCAATGACTTGGGTAAGTAATGCCGACACCCTTTTTTTAATGGCTTCATCGTCATGAATGACCAAGAGGTTTTCTGCCAGAGCCAATAAGGCGATAGGATCTTTTGGGGCGGCTCTTACGGCGTTTTCAAGTAGCGCAGAAGCACCCACTTCGTTCAATTTCGAGGCAATATAGCCTGCCGTTCTAAGCGCATAAGGATCATTTGGAGCAAGTTTAACCGCCGTTTGCGCGGCTAGATTGGCTTCATTACTCTGCTCATTACGCATATAGGCAACTGCAAGCGCAACCCAGCCATGAACATAGTCAGGATTGATTCTGGTCAATTCGGCCAACAATTCGATAGCCTTGGCCAAATTGCCTTCGTCGCTGTAAACCATACCCAGGTTGTATAGCACAATCGCGTTAGCCGGGTATTGCGCGTACAGCCCTTCAAAAATATCTTTGCCTTTTCGATTAATTCCACGCTGCAAGGCATCCAGACCCTCGGCAGCTTTTGTTTTGGCCTCAAGATCTTCGGCAATAATCAAGGTATCTTGCTCAATGCTTACCTTGGTAAATTGGCCGCCGGCACTGTATTCTTCGATAATGTGTTTTTTCAAATAGTCTTTAAAACCCTCTGCATTGGGGTTTTGGTAGGCTTCCGGCAAGGCCGACAAATCGTAATCAGCAATTTTTATAACGGAAATATTGGGGGATTGCATAGTTAAAGGGTTATCCATTCAAAACGGTCTTTTAAATTTAGGCGGTTCAGCCAGGCAGTGACCAGTTCGCTATCGGTTGCATCGACCTTGCTTCCTGTAACATCACCAACCAGTCCTGTACATAGCTCTTCAAAGCCGCATTGTTTATAGGGTTCAAAAAAATCAGTTCGATCAAATAGATAATCTGCAGCTAAAGCGGTAGCCCCATTAATGGCTTGATGGCTAGTACAACAAACCGGAAGTTCGTGACACTATATTCAAATATCCTACTTCTGTAAAATAAGCAAA
>CANNLO010000510.1 GCA_947505055.1 Methylococcaceae bacterium
TACCCTGCTGGATTTAATGGATGACACAATTGCCTGCTGCTTTAGACACTGCCTTCGCGCAGACGTTTGTTCGATGATATGAAGGCATTAACTTCTTACTTGTGCTTTGATAGCTGGGAGCATCTGCTCGATTTTATGCAGGAGGGCTGGTCTCATAACCCAAAAAACTCAATTGTCCGCCCCCCAAAGCCGGAAATAGGGTAGCTTGGGGTCATAATGAGAATTGCTGGGGATACAATTAAAATTTGATATCATTAGACCTTATCTATATAATTCGACCAGCTTGAAATTATTTGCCACTATGCTTATCTTTACGAAGTTTTTTCTGTAATTGCTCGTCCTGCTTATCATTAGTAACTCTTAAATTTCCCAGCTCCATCAGCCTGAAAAGGCTTTACACTCATTTTATTAGGATTACACATGACTACTGGTACAGTTAAATGGTTTAACTCAGAAAAAGGCTTTGGTTTTATTCAGCAAGAAAGCGGCCCCGACGTTTTTGTTCATTTTCGTAACATTAATAGCTCTGGATTTAAGTCGTTAGATGAAGGTCAAAAAGTTCAATTTACTGTTACACAAGGCCAAAAAGGCCCTCAAGCAGAAGAAGTAACTATTATCTAATAGCGCCTTCAAACCGAAGTCCGCTTAGGGCTTCGGTTTTTTAGCAAAAAACACTTCAAAAATAATAGCATTAATACTTATAGCAGACGTTTTAGTGCCATATCAACGCTGTTCAAGGTTTTATCCAACTCGTATTCTCCATGTGCAGCAGATACAAAACCTGCTTCAAATGCTGATGGTGCAAAATAAACGCCATCGTTAAGCATCAAGTGAAAAAAGCGTTTGAATAGTACTTGATCACATTGCAGCACCTGATCAAACCTAGTGATTTTTTTCTCTGGGCTAAAAAACAAACCAAACATCCCGCCAATACTGTTTGTTGTTATTGCAACTCCGGTGTTATCTGCGCACATTTTTATGCCCAGCATCAGTTTTTCGGTTTTTGCTGCCAGGTTATCGTAAAAACCGGGTTGAGCGACTAACTCCAGGGTTTTTAACCCCGCAGCCATCGCGACAGGATTTCCAGACAATGTTCCCGCCTGATAAACCGAACCTAATGGGGCAAGACATTCCATAATCTTACGCTGCCCACCAAACGCGCCAACAGGCATACCGCCACCGATCACTTTACCTAGTGTGGTCAAATCAGGTTGTATGTTATAAATGCCTTGCGCACCGTGTAGACCAACCCTGAAGCCAGTCATTACTTCATCAAAAATCAGCACACTCTGGTAAACATCACATACTTGACGTAAGGTTTCCAGAAAGCCCGGTACTGGCGGAATGCAATTCATATTGCCTGCAACTGGCTCAACGATGATACAAGCAATTTGTTCGCCGATATCTTCAAATAAATCTCTTACTGAATCGCTATCGTTATATGTTAGTGTAATAGTATGCTCGGCAACTGACATAGGTACGCCTAGAGAGCTGGGCACCCCAAAAGTCAAAGCACCGGATCCGGCTTTTACTAATAACGAATCAGAATGACCATGATAACAGCCTTCAAACTTAACAATTTTATCACGCTTGGTATAACCTCTTGCCAACCGGATAGCACTCATTGTTGCCTCCGTCCCGGAACTGACCATTCTAATCAGATCAATCGACGGCATCATAGTGCATACCTTCTGAGCCATTAGTGTTTCAATCTCTGTCGGCGCACCAAAGCTTAAGCCTTTGTCGGCAGCCTGCTTGACGGCAGCAATCACTTCAGGGTGCGCATGTCCTAAAATAATTGGCCCCCAAGAACCAACATAGTCGATATAAGATTTGCCTGAAACATCGTAAATATACGGCCCTAACGCACGATCAATAAAAACCGGCTCACCACCTACTCCACTAAAAGAGCGCACCGGTGAATTTACACCTCCAGGAATTACCTGTTTTGCAACGGAAAATAACGTATTTGCTTCAGTCATTGTTGAGTTTTTTAAAGATTAAAATGAGTATGTTAAAGCATAAAATAACTTTACCATGATTGAAAGGACTCAATACGTTAAAATGTCAAAGTTCAGTAAATTGAAGGGAAAAATATGAAATCCAGAGATAGACGACGTGGATTGGTCTTGGTTAATTCAGGTGATGGTAAAGGTAAATCATCCAGCGCGTTAGGCATGGTTTTTCGTGCAGCGGGTTGGGGCATGAGAGTTTGTGTTATCCAATATATCAAAGGTCAATGGCAAACTGGAGAACAAAAAGCAGCGATGCGTTTTGACAATATTGAATGGCATTCATTGGGTGACGGATTTACTTGGGATACCAAAAATCCCGCGCAGGACATTAAAACCAGTCAAGAAATATGGGAGTTTAGTAAGAAGAAAATTCTTTCTGAAGCATATGATGTCATTTTACTGGATGAAATTAATTATTGTTGTGGCTATAACTGGATTTCTGGTGCAGAAATCGCTCAATTTATACGCGATAAAAAAGCGCCTTGGTTACATTTAATTTTGACTGGTCGTAATGCGGCGCCAGAAATCATCGCTATTGCCGATACAGCAACCGAAATGTGCAATATTAAACACGCCTATGATCAAGGCATTAAAGCCGAGAAAGGTATTGAGTTTTAATAAATTCCGGCACTAAAACAACTACAAATCACAATGAGGATAACGAAATGTCTGAAACAATGAAAATAATATTGGCAGTTGCTGGCGTTTTTGCAGCCGGTTTCATTATGGTAGGAACCAATAAGCAACAATCCGCCGAACAATTGGAGGCAGCATCAATGATCAGAAGTTATGTTGCGATACAAACAATGGCAAATGACAAATGCCCAGAGGCAATAAAAAAAGCAACCGGAGAGCAAGTATTTTTCCCCTCTGAAACCCAGAGTGACAAAGAAAGCTATGTCACCCTGAAATGGTTAGGTGAAAATAGCAAAACGGGTGGATTTAAATCCGCATCATGTACATTGCGTGCCTCTTTAGGTGGCATTTCCGAACTCATTGTTGATGATAAAATTCTTATCAAGAAATAGGGTTCTGTCCTGCCTTCGTCGTTGAAGCAATCAAGGTAGCGCCATTTATGTAGATAAGATTTAACTGCATTGCGGCATCCAGCCTCATTTTTTTAGCACGCAACATCTCTGCAAGAAAATATTGACCAATGCCTGAACTAAACCAGTCTCAGGCGTTCGTTATAGTCTCAAAAACGCTTGATAACAGTGACTTTAGTTCAGCAATTCTCATTATGACCCCCCGTGTCTAAAATAGCCGACCGATTCCCTATTGAAACCTATTTATGAGTGCTCCCTTTGGATTAAACGCGTTGACCTTTAGTGACGTAATCAAGCAACTACGCCTAACGTTTGAAACCTTCGCCGATCAGCGGACAGGAAAAAAATACGGGCTATAGACTTTCATAAATTAAATTTCTAAAGTTAGAAAAAACGCGGCAAAAAGTATTTAGAATATACCCATTTTTACCCCTTACAACGGCATATCAGTGGCAGTACTAACCTTTTCAA
>CANNLO010000511.1 GCA_947505055.1 Methylococcaceae bacterium
TTAATGAAGATTTTGATAGGGTTTGCCCCAAACCTGGCAAACCCACGAAAAATTCGCTGGTAGCCGTATTGCTGCGCATGGTGGCTTGATGTTTTTTTAGGAAACTTCAGTTTACTTGAGAATGGTGCAACATTATTTATTGATGATATGCAAAATGAATTTGGTAAAACACCACTTATGATAGCTTGCTCCAATGGGAGCAAGTCAGAGGAACTTACTATGGTTCTCCTTAAGTTTGGTGCAAACGCAAAATGTAAACAAGCCTTCAACAGGCTATACCGCATATGATTTTTTACTTCAGGTTGACACAAAAGGGTTCGAACCATCACCTGAATTTATAGAAATTTTACGTGTGGCTACACTCTAAAATGGATTTTTCGAACATTGTGCTTAACCGGAGCCCAGAAAACCTCAATTCAAGCCTTAAAATTGTAGCCACCTTTAGTGCTTGTTTTTAATGATACCCTCTTCTTAATTTCTTCAGGTACCTCTTCTGTTTCGACCGTCAATGTGATCGTGTCGCCTGAAAGTGATAGTGTATGTTTGTGAATATATTCCCTGATACTTGGATAATCAAGATTTTTACGTCTAATAAGTATTTTAATTTGATCCAATAATGCTGCTAGTTCATCTCCTTTATGTTGGTTAAAAAGAGGACTAAATAATATGTTTTGAACTTCGGCTTGTTCTTCTGTGGGAAAAAGAGAGATATTCCATGCCATAACAGTTATAGAAATAATAACATTAAGATTTTTATCTTTATATTTTTTTCTTAATGGATCACACAAGTGCAGAATGGCTTCAGAAATTTTTATGTCAGAAGTGTGTAATTCTTTTCGTGCCACGGTTTACCTCTTATTTCTTAGCTGATAACTGTCTCACTGAAACTGAACAAGCTTTAGGCAATTCTGAGAGCAGCTGCCTTTTACATTTCGCAATAACCTTTTTAACCTTTAAATATACTGAGAGCGACCAGGAGGTGATCATATCGTATAAACAAAAGTTTACATTTATATGGTTATTCTAAATCAAGTCCCGCCTTATTCCAGGCGTTTGCTCCTCCTTCTAGATTAGTTAAGTTGTGATAGCCTAAGTCATAGAGCGACTTTGCAGCTTCTTCTGCCATCGGGCCACCTTTGCAATAAAGATAGATAGCTGTGTTTTTATCTTTAGGAAGTTTGTCTTTATATTTCTCGATTTCGTCGAACGGAATAAAAAGATCAGTGCCTTTTATATGCTTTTGTTCCGGTATGTGGACGTCAATAAGAAAAATATCTTCTTTTTGCATGGCTTGATTTAATTCAGTCGGTGTTATCACTTTCAAAGGCTCTTGAGCGGCACAGTCAGTAACGGCAAAAATAAAAGCGATGGCGAGATAAAATTTGGTAATAGTTTTGGAGTTCATGATGTACCTCATTCAAAAAATTAATATTGTCTCTTATGTACCGATCCAGATGAGCAGCCAAAACCATATATAAATAATTTTCTCTTTGCCGAGGCTTATTTACAAGGTATTAAGCTGATAATGTTATACATCGAGTTTTACAGCTTGTCTATTCTAGGAAGAGAAGCTGATAATCCAGGTTAATCATGTCATTGATTTTAAGATATTATATTTATCGTTACTTGATACGCTAAAAAGGGGTAGTAATGATGAAAGAATTTAATAACACTTCAACTACAGAACCAATTCCGAACCCCAAAAAACGTAGCAGACCAGCTACTGGCAAAGCAAAAACACCAGCCCAGCGACAATCAGCATACCGCATCAGAAAAGAAAGTGGCGGTGATCAGGATCAAAGAAATCTCAATATTTGGATCAAAAGTTCTTCAATTAGCGCCTTGGATAGGCTTGCAAAAAACGAGAAAATAACAAGAGTTGAAATGTTAGAGAAGTTAGTTTCAAAAGCTGACGCTAAATGCGCAAAGAATGCTGCGGAGTCAGGTAAATTGGAGTATTGGGGTAAATTTTAACCCTTCATTGTCTTATGATTGTAAACTGATCGAAGTCATGGCTGCATAATATCAACTCTATGAAAAAATTAATTATCATTAAAGCCGGCTCTACTTTTCCGATCATTCAACAAGTCTCAGGGGATTTTGATGATTGGGTAATTAACGGGACAGGATTGTCTGACATAGCGATCTCGGTAGTCAATGTTGCGGAGAACGCAGTATTACCGCCTACTGACAATGTATTGGGCGTTATCATTACAGGCTCCCATGCAATGGTAACTGATAGAGAGCTTTGGATGCAGGCACTAGAAGTTTGGCTGCGTGAAGTTTTTGAATGTAATATCCCCTTGCTTGGTATCTGTTTCGGCCATCAAATTTTAGCAGTAGCCATGGGTGGGTATTCGGATTACCATCCAAATGGACGTGAGATTGGTACTGTCTCTATTAGGTTAACGCCTGAAGGCAAACAGGACAGACTTTTGGGGTTTTTACCCGATGAGTTTCTTGCTCACGCCACGCATGTTCAAACGGTTATAAGATTGCCAGCGAATGCGGTAAGGCTTGCAGAAAATTCATTTGAAATTAATCATGCCTTTCGTTTAGGCGATAATGCATGGGGCGTACAATTTCATCCAGAATTTACAGCCGATATTATGAGGACTTATGTTGCTGAGCAGTCCGCTTCATTAATATCGGAGGGATATGACATTGCAGAATTGAGTCTGGCAGTTTGTAATACCTACACTGCTAATATGCTACTCCAGCGATTTATGGCTATTGTCAAAGAGTAAGCCTTAGCTTAAACATAAGTGAATATGGTCTTACCTATGTATTTTTTAGCATCGTCTTAATTCCGGTATAATTTCAAAATTTAACCGGATTACTTCTTATGCATGAATTGAGCGAGAGTGAATTATTTGAAGCTATGCACTATGCTAAAAGCATTGATGAAGAAACGGGTGCATCAATTATAGAGCGCTTCCAGCTTGATCAAACCGCTCTTTCGCAAACTATTTTAGGTATCTTTCCGAATATTATCGCCGAAGAAAACGTGGAAATGTCGTACCTTTTTTTGGATCTTTGTTTTGATATCTTGTGTGTTTTTCAGTACACCTTCGGACCATTAACTTCCCAAAACGACATGGATCTGGACTGGGTGGAAAAACAAGCATTACTGTTAAATGCCGAATTACAATCATTGATTGATGATCAACAAATGGACCCAAAAATTCGATTGAAACTTCAAGATCGGTTTGTAAAAAGATCGCTGGAAGAAACCGCTCAGAAAAGATTGGTTATTTTTATGAATTTAGCAATTGACGATTTCGCTTCAGAAGATAAAGCCAGGAGTTCCGCAATCATGATTACGCAAACAATGATCTTTATTGTGATCAGGCTGTTTAGTAATCTTTACGGTGCTGCGAATAAAGCACTCTATAATACTCCCAAAATTTCAGACCACCCATTAAGATAGAAAATCTTAACTGAAAGTAGAGGTGAGCAATGACAACAATCCGTAAAACCCACACAAACGACTTTAAAACCAAAGTGGCAATAGCCGCCATAAA
>CANNLO010000512.1 GCA_947505055.1 Methylococcaceae bacterium
AAGCGATCCGAGCATATTTTGCCACGCAAGGTGCATAGGCCATGGGGTTGGTACGACAGCATCGACGAAGGTGCTCGGTTTAAGGTGAAACGCATTCAAGTCAAACCTGGTGCAAGCTTGAGTTTACAAAGACACCAACAGCGCGCTGAGCATTGGGTGGTGGTCACAGGAACTGCTGAAGTGATTTGTGGAAATAAGACCATTACCCTTACAGAAAACCAATCGACTTACATTCCCTTAGGCGAAGTGCATCGTTTGAGTAACCCTGGCACAATTCCCTTGGAAATTATTGAGGTACAATCCGGTGGTTATTTGGGTGAGGATGACATTGAACGATTTGAAGATACTTACGGAAGGTGTGATTAATTATGTCTAAAGTAGCGTTAATAACGGGTGTTACTGGCCAAGATGGTTCGTATTTAGCTGAATTTTTATTAGAGAAGGGTTATGTCGTTCATGGGATTAAGCGAAGATCCTCATCGTTTAATACACAGCGTGTTGATCATATATACCAAGATCCGCACGGCTCACATGTTAATTTTAAAATGCATTATGGGGATCTGTCGGATACCAGTAATTTAGTGCGGATAGTGCAAGAGACACAACCCGACGAAATTTATAACTTGGGTGCACAGAGCCATGTGGCCGTGAGTTTTGAGAGTCCAGAATACACTGCGGATGTTGATGCGATTGGAACTCTAAGACTATTAGAAGCGATTCGTATTCTGGGACTTGAAAAAAAGACGCGCTTTTATCAGGCCTCGACTTCTGAGCTCTATGGCTTGGTGCAAGAAATTCCTCAAAAAGAAACGACTCCATTTTATCCGCGTAGTCCTTATGCCGTCGCTAAACTTTACGCTTACTGGATTACTGTAAATTACAGGGAAGCCTATGGAATATACGCTTGTAACGGCATCCTGTTTAATCATGAAAGTAAGCGTCGTGGGGAAACATTTGTCACAAGAAAAATTACTAGGGGATTGGCGAATATTGCTCAGGGCATCGAGCCTTGTCTGTATCTGGGGAATATGGATGCATTAAGAGACTGGGGTCATGCTAAAGACTATGTGCGCATGCAGTGGTTGATGTTGCAGCAGGATAAGCCTGAAGACTTTGTGATTGCGACAGGTAAGCAATATAGTGTGCGTTATTTCGTTGAAAAAAGTGCTGAGCGATTGGGCTTTAAATTGCGTTGGGAAGGTACTGGGATAAATGAAGTTGGTGTAGTTGATGCAATTGATCAATCTGCGATGGATAGGTGCTTAGCATTAAAGCCTGGGATGGTTATTGTTAAGATTGATTCTAATTATTTCAGACCTACTGAAGTTGAGACGTTATTAGGTGATCCGACAATGGCGCATGATAAATTAGGGTGGATTCCAGAAATAACATTAGACCAAATGATAGAGGAAATGGTTGAGTCAGATTTGTTAGAGGCCCGAAAAAAAGTGTTAATTAATAGGACGGATTTTATTCTATGACCGCCCCTTTCTTATCCCTGTCAGAAAGTGCCGATGTAAGAATAGACCAGCGCGGCTCTCTAGAGGTTTTATATGAGACTAAGGACGTAGTTTTAAAGCGATCATTTTCTAAAAAGGGAGTTTTTAGGGGGATGCATATCCAAATGCCACCTTATCAGCAAACAAAATTAATCAGAGTTGTTGAGGGGCGTATTTTGGACTTTATTGTTGATATGAACTCCGCCGATAATAAAGTATTTTGGAAAGAGGTTGCTTCAAACGATGGTTGGATAAAAATAGCGTCATATATGGCGCATGGGTTTTATGCCATAGAAGATACAGTGTTTGAATATATCTGTGATGGTGGCTATAGCGAAGCGTCAGAACAGACTTTTTCTATTAGAAAGTTTTTAGATGAGGTTATAGGTTTGAGAAATCTCAATATATCGGATAAGGATAAAGCTGCAGCAGAGTTAAATGTTGTCTCTGGAATGCCAATTGAAAATTTGAAGGTAATAATATGATGAAAGTATCAATCATTACGGCTTCATACAATAGTGAGGCAACAATTAAAGATACTTTGGAGTCTGTAAACAAACAAAGCTATTCTGATATCGAACACATCATTGTTGATGGTGGATCAAAAGATACAACGTTGGACACTGTTAAGGCAGTTGGTAAAAGAGTAGTGACGGTAATTTCAGAGCCCGATAAAGGTATTTTCGATGCTTACAATAAAGGCCTTAAGCTAGTAAGTGGTGATATTATTGGATTTTTAAATTCTGATGATTTCTATTATTCATCTGATGTTTTGGAAAATGTCATGCGTGAATTTGATGACCCGAGCGTCGATGCAGTATATGGTGATTTGTATTATGTGGATAAAAAAAACGTAAATAAGGTGACTCGTGTATGGAAGTCAAGAGCCTACAAAAAAGGCTTATTTACCAAGTCCTTTCATCCTGCGCATCCCACTTTATTCCTTAGAAAATCAGTATATGAAAAGGTTGGACTATTCAATCTGACATATAGATTTGCTGGTGATTATGAATTTATGTTGAGAGCTTTTCATTTGTTTGAAATCAAACCCATTTATTTACCTAAGGTTTTTGTTCGAATGCGCAATGGTGGTGCTACGGGTGGCTCATTAATGAGCATACGAAAGCAAAATGTAGAAAACATTAGGGCGCTAAAAGAGCACGATGTAACGTATTCGAAAATATTATTTTTTGGCAATAAAATCATCGATCGAATAAGACAAAAAGTTGATGCTAATTTTATTGTCTTTAAGAAGCTAAATGATTTTCCAAATGACTAAATAGTCAAATTAAAAACAATACTATTTTTAATAAAAAAGAAAGAACTAAAATGAAAGCTGTCATTCTAGCTGGTGGATTAGGTACACGAATTAGCGAAGAAACCTCGACTCGACCCAAGCCCATGATTGAGATTGGTGGCAAGCCCATTTTATGGCACATCATGAAAACCTATGCCGCACATGGCATCAATGATTTTGTTATTTGTTGTGGCTATAAGGGCTATGTCATCAAGGAATATTTTGCGAACTATTTCCTGCACATGTCGGATGTGACCTTTGATATTGCAAATAATAAGATGGAAGTGCATCAGCACAATGCTGAGTCGTGGAAGGTTACCTTGGTTGATACCGGCGAAAATACCATGACCGGAGGACGCCTTAAGCGCGTCGCTAATTACGTAAAAGACGAAGAAGCATTTTGCTTGACTTACGGTGACGGTGTAAGTGATGTCAATATTACTGAATTGGTTGCATTCCATAAGTCGCAAAATATTAAGGCAACGCTGACAGCCACCATTCCCCCAGGTCGCTTTGGTGCTTTAGACATGTCCGGCAACAAGGTAAACAGTTTCCGTGAAAAACCTAAGGGCGACGGCGGCATGATTAATGGTGGCTTCTTTGTATTGTCTCCAGAGGTGCTCGATTATATTGCTGGCGACAAAACACTATGGGAGAAAGAGCCATTAGAAAATCTGGCTGAAGAAGGCCAATTGGCGGCTTTTGAGCACCATGGTTTCTGGCA
>CANNLO010000513.1 GCA_947505055.1 Methylococcaceae bacterium
AGGATGGCACTTCATGTTTTCCGAAAACGGTACCATGTTGGTAGGAAATTATAGGCATGGATGAAGAGCTACGGTCTTTTGGAAGGGCCAATAAACCATAAGCTTTTATTGGCTTATCACCTTGCTCCGGAATAATTGAATCATAAGTTACCTTATAAAGATCGATTTCATTCTTTGCAAGAGAATATGCGGGCATAACATATCCATCTGGAGGTTTTGGTGCAAAACTATTACGCTCAGCCCGGAGTATGCCATTAAGTTGTGAAAGACTGGGTGAGCTAATTTTTGTGAACTTAACGTCCGCCTGCACATTACTTATTGATATAAAAAATAGTAAACTAACGAATATTTTTTTGGTCATAGCTTCTGATAATTCCTGAGTTAAGTTTTTTATGTACGCATGATAAAGGGTAATACCTTACTTAATCAATCGTAGATTTAACTCATAAGTGTAATAGAAAGCTTTTAATCATTAGGTCGGCGGTTCGAGCCCGTCCGGGGGGGGGCATATAAATGAGAGCCTTGCATGAAAGTGTGAGGTTTTTTTTATGCCTGAAATATTTCGGGTCATTGCCGGGTCAGCTTTGTAAAGATCTTTGCAAACTGGAAATTCCATTAATTATGCGGAATGACTAGCTTTACTATTACCCTTTTCATCATAAGTGGTTATGATTCTATTTACTTGAATATTTACGGTGCTACTAGTATAGCCCTTTAGACCATTTCACTTTAAACTTGGCTGGGTCTGCTGAAGCAGCTTGTAAATTTACCTTTAGGGTTGAATTGATGAAACTTGAGACAGTTGATGTAGGAGACACGAGTAACAGTATGGGTGATATGGCCATTATGGATGCTGATCTTTACTATAAAAATAAGCCAGTCGGCACAGCTGTTTTTAACACCTATCTTAATAGAATGGCAGATCCCAATGCAGTTGTTGAAAGACGGAGACTTGAGCAACGGTTGGGTATCGCACAGTATCATATTGGGGAAAAAGATTCCTTGGTGACCATTGGCGAATTTATTTACGACCTACCTGGCTCTCCACAGCCTTATACACCTGATCAAGTTAGATCCGTAACAGGTGGTATAGGTAAGTTCAAGTTTGCGAAAGGTCAGGTCACACTACACCGAGTCGATGCTGACACCTTTGAGCATCGCTTTGAACTGAAGTTGAGCCAAGTCTTTGTAAGTTTTGACACAAACTTAATTAACCATCATTTACACAAAATTTGGGACACACTTGTTTTTCTTGAAATCTTTAGTTTTAATGCCTTTTCTCAGTTCGAGTCGTTTTAAACTACTGTTGATCAATTTCACTACTCAACTTTTTGGTTATTTAATAATTCGTTAATTGCATCACGAATCTCTATTGAAAGAGTTTGTTCAGATGTCTTTGCAATCAGCTCATCTATTGTTAATTTATAACTTACAGAGCCTTTTTCCATTGCCAATAGAGAGTTTTGAAGTGTAGATAGGGCATTAAAACGAACATCTGCACTTTCATCTTCAAGTGCATTCATCAAGTTATTAATAGTTATATTGGAAAATGTCTCGATTGATCCTAAGCTCAGGATGGCAGCATTTCGAACATCAGGATTGGTGTCAGTTGCCAGTAATTGTCCCAGTATCAGTTCCATTTCGGCACTTGGGTAGGCGCCCAGTTGTTCAACGCCTTCTATGCGTTCTTCGTCCTTATTACTATTAATTAACTCAATCGCGATAGCCGTCTGCTCTTTTTCAATTTGCGCATAGTCAACAGCCTCTTCCTCAAATTCAATGGCATCCGTTTCTAATGGCGGTTGCGTTATTTCGTCCTCAGAAGGCAAAGGCTTTAGTGTTGATAGGGTTGGTTGTGTTGCTTTACGGGATACTTCTGAAACCTCAACCGTTTTAGTGGGTTCAGTTTTCTGGGCATCCGGTTTTTGGTTAAAGAATAAAGCGGCGACAATACCGGCTAAAACCAGAATAGTTATCATCAGCCATCGGATAACAGGCCTCTTTTTGAGTTCTGGTTTTAGCATATTACACGCAGATTACTGATATGGTTTTATTGAGCTTGAGAAGCACAGGTCAACTGTTTAAGGGCTTGATCACATTTTGCATAAAGTAGTTCTGCTCCCGGAAGCTTGCCAGTACCGAAGTCAGGAGAATAATGCTCCCATTTCCAGTGATTTATGGCTCTGCCGGGATAAATCATGGAGTAGCCAAACCTGACATCAGCCCATTTAGACGTGGCTTGTTGATAAGGTGTTGCAGGTAGGCCGGGGTAGGTCACTAATGCCAAGGGGGCTGTTGAAGGCAAGTTATAAGGAAGGGGCGCGTCCAATTCTGTTCCGCCATTACCTATGACCAGTTGTGGTGGCACACCCGGAACTTGTATCGACTCAATGGCATGAACATGACTGGAGATAATTAGATTGTAGTGACTTAACAAGCCATAAGAAGCAACCTCTAAAGGCACTGAAGACCAATTCATTTCCCCAGGCAGTGCAGGACTAAAGTCTGTATTCCAACCCGGTTCTTTCGATAATCCAAAAACAGGTTTATGAACCAAAAGCCATGATTCATTTTTTGAGTTAGATGTCAATGTATCAGCGTCAATAAATCCTTGCTTATAAAGTGCAGCATAATCTATGCTAGAATCTTTGAAATCATACGGGTCATAATCTTGTCCGATCGCTGAGTCTACCATTACTAAACGTAACACTCGCCCCGGACGAATGTTTATATCCGTTTTCCACGTTTTTGTTAAGGCATCTGTCACCTTGCCGGCTGCATTAGGCGCGCAGGTGCCTGAGGTATTTTTACGTGGATCGAAAAACAGAAAATAGCCATTTCCACCGCGTGAGCATAACTCATGGTTGCCACGAACGATAACCATCGGTGCAGCCGAAAATACGGCTCGCATGGGTAGAAATACATCCGCTATCCATCCATAATCACTGTCTTTAAATGGATACTGCACCAATTTATCATTAGTAACATCATATTTTGGTATTAATGGGCCTGGGCTGCTTGCGCAATTTCTTGAAGTTTCAGCCTTTGGATCACAGGCATATTCCCGGTAATAAAAATCACCAGTAAAAATAATGAGTTGCGGTTCACGATTAGCTATTCCTTCAGCAATTTTTGATAAAGGCCAACCATGAGGAGTATCACACGGTTGGTATGCTCCACCTTTTCGCATTCTGCAACCGGTATCACCGAATACTGCGATTTTGTTAATTTTAGTGGGTAATCTAGCAGGTATGTCTTGCTTACCTATCTTCGCTTTTAAGGTACCTTTAGTTATACCATGCTCACAAACCATAACAGACTGGAAGGCAGAGTCAGTATTTTTAGGTGGCAAACGTTGAGTCATCTGAACAAAGTGCCAGTTAAGTACATTATTAATTAGGTTGCCTTCCTGTAGCAAAGGACACTTAACCCCCATTGGAAGAATTGCGCGTGCCAACAATCCGGATGGCACCTCTTCTTTGGCGGTCACCAGAGTATAAGCTGCAAAGAC
>CANNLO010000514.1 GCA_947505055.1 Methylococcaceae bacterium
CCACATAGAATGTTTTTTAATCAATGAGATACAAACACATCAACTTGGTTTATGTAAAAATTATAGTGAATAATCAATATATTGAACGCATCATGATGGGGTTGGAGGAATATTTACTTTTTGACTGAAATGCCTAATTTTGTTGGCGTCGATTGAAAACTGACCATCTGGAGAGGTTTGTACCGATCGAATATTGACCAGGCAATTCACATATCCTGTTTAAGTTTTTAGGCAGGAGCAAAACGAGAGTGTATACCATGTCAATGTTCGCAAAAGTAAGACAGTTGTTTCATCGCGACAAGCTTTCCATTAGTGAAATTCAGCGTCGGACGAGTCTGTCGCGGAACACTATAAAAGCCTAGGAGCTTGTCCGAGAATACAAAATACGAACAATTATTGGATATACGTTGTAAGCCTCTTTTTACCTATTTCTTAGTGTTAGTTGTTAGTCCATTCGGCTCCCGAGTCTATCCATAGCTTGAGTAACTCTAAGTCTTGTCCGGAAAGTTTGTGGCTATCTGCCATAGGCATGTCTTTTTTTGCACCGGACACAATTGCGATTAACGGGCTTATAGAACTCTGTCCCGGTATAACCAGAGGAGGCCGATCTTTACTTTCGAAAAAATCTTCACGGTGATCAACACGAAAATTGGCTAATTGTTTTTGCGGGCCATGGCAGGGTAAACAATTGTTTTCAAATACCGGATAAACATCTTTCCAAAACACTTCTTGCGCTTGACCCAGACCTCCTTGTACTGGTTCCTCTAATGGGGCTATAGGTTCGTTATGCTGGCTAATTTGCGCCCAGTGTTTACCTCGCATCGGCCGGGCTATTTCTTTAATGCTATTTTGTGCTGTCCACACAAAGAGCGTAATCACAAGAGTGACTATACAACTTGTTAAGATACCACTGCGTAGCAGTGAAGGGTGCACGGTTTTAACCAAATGGCAGCGCTTACCTATAACGGTCACTATCCAATTCCAATGCAGCACCAAATGAATAACAAGTACCACTAGAAGCCCCAGGCTAATCCAGAAATGGATATCGCCCCACTGGTGACGACTATACCCCCATAAACTTAAAGTTTTATTACTACCTGGTGGCAACGGAAAACGCAGTAGGTAACCCGTAGCAATCATGCCCAGAAACAGAAATGCGGCAATGATGTCAATGATGATGTTGGCAAGTGTGCGATTCATAATATTTTTTAGATAAAGGTTTTCTTGAGTAAGTTAGAATTCGCTTGGGAACAAAAAAACTTAATACTAAAAAATTGTTTAAATATCATGATCCTTCTCGATTATTATGTGAGATATTAATTTAATTTGAAATCACACCTTTTAAAGGCTGAATCTCTGGATTATCGAAAGCTATAGCTGGTAAAGGATAGCGCAGATTAATGCGGTGCCCCTGCGGATTTGCTGTCATGTTGGGCAACGTTTTTAAATAACGGACCACAATTTCACTGACATCCAGCGGATTCCCTTTTTCATCCTTCACAACATCAATAGCGCTGCCGGGTGTAGCGCAAGACCCGCAGTTGTTGATGGTCCCAGGATCATCTGCATACCAGTAACCTGCGACGGAATAAGGCACTGATGCCGAATGCGGGGCAACATATTTGCCCTCATCTTTTGGATCAATCGCTTTTCCGCCGATTTTGATATTCAAGCCACTTGAGCCATAAGGCGCATACACATCCAAATCAAAGGTCACATTGCTGTAGCCAAACATCCATCCACCAGTCCAAAGACCCAGTACCGTAGAGAATGAGCCACGGGTAGAGTTCTCGATCTGTTTTTTGAGCTGATTGCCAAAGATTGGATAAACTTTGGCAATGCGCGCACCAATAGGCAAATAATGGTAAATATCCGATTGGGTGATTGGGCCTGGTACAACATGGGTGCCGTAACGAAAACCACGAAGGGTCGCAAAATCAGAACCCGCAGCCCAGCGCATCGCATCAACAATCAGGTCATGAGAGCTACCCTCAATAACGCCAGGATTATCGGTTTTACTATCGGTGAAATTTGAGCGATGCAAAGCCACGGCGGTATAGCCCACCACGGTATCTACCGGGCGCAGCAAAGTGCTGGTGTTGCCGCCGATGGTTACCGTCTGACCCGCAATAAAAGTACCGCTTACAAAAGGCGCCCGGACTTCTGCAATCTTGCGTGCGACAGCCGCATTTTCCTTGATCCTGTCTGTGATGATGTGCGGCGTCCATTTCCAGGTCAGTTTGTCATCCCCTGGAAGCTTATGACCTTTTTTGACCTTGAGACGAATCTCACCCAGCATGGTGCCATCTTGGCCTTCTTCTACCAGGACGGTGCCGGTTTTTAGGACAATAGGCCTGATGGTGCGTTCGTGCATGTCCGCGTTCAGAATGAAGTCAACGCCAGGGTATCGGGAAGCAAGATCAATGGTCCTGGCCAACTCAAGTTCCGAGATCATCACAATGATGTCAACATGCTGGACATTACGCAGTTGGTTGATGTAGTAAGGCATTTCGTTTTCACCATCGGTGTAGACGAAACCCTTGGTGACAACCGGACCGACCGCGCGAATGGCTCGCGCTGTGGTCATGCCCAGAATCCCGACTTTTACGCCATTGATTGTTTTCACGAGATAAGGCGGTAACGGGCGCTGACCTGCCAGCTTGGGATAGGGGGTAGTGGCATCGGTCGATGGGAAGTCGATATAACCTGGCGCACCTAGCGTTTTGTGGTCGACGCCAAGTGCGGGACGATCCGATTCGCCAAGTTTGGCAGAAACCTGGCCAGGACAGAGCGGTTCGGAAACGCCGGCGCAGACATAATATAGATTAGCGGCGACGGTCTTGGCTTCAAATAGTGGAGGCTTCCCGGATGAGCCGACGAAAGTCTCCAGAAATCGTTCCGGCCCATAGAGATAATCCCAATTACCCGGTTCGTCAAAATCAGGCTTCAGCAGATTCATTACCTCAAGCAGTGCCTGGCCGCGGGTAAACATGGCTTCAGCAGAGCCTTGCAGAGTATCGCCAGTATTAAAATAGAGTGTTTTTCCATGATTGGCTTTTCGGATATGGTTGATGACGGTCGCCATGCGTGCAAGTCCGCCTTCCATGTGGTCGGTGGTGTCGCTACGAACATTGTGCCTCGGCACAAGATGACCGTGGATGTCGCCAGTATGAATCAGTGTGAGCTCGCCGCTTCCGGCAAAGGCTGCGCCGGACATAATCAATCCGGCCAGTACGGTTAATTTTCCCGCAAAAAAACTACTTCCCATTTGTACTCTCTCACCACGATTAAATTAAGAATGAACTCTAACTCTCTAAAACCAGCACAAAATAAAATTGGCTATTATTGCCAGAATCACTGTTCAAATTAATCGTGCGACATGAAGTCACACCCGTTATTGTCTTACCTCGAAAGAGGCAGTGAGACTCGTTGTTCCCTCAACGGTAGCCTACCGATGCAGGCGAAGCTGGCAACGGCTTGGTTTGAAGCCATCG
>CANNLO010000515.1 GCA_947505055.1 Methylococcaceae bacterium
GCCTTGGAAGATACCAAGTCAGATATAGGCTGGGGCAGTCAGATCCGCTCTTATGTACTGGATCAATCGCGGATTAAAGATTTGCGCACGGGTGTGGAAACGGGGAATACGCAGGCGGTTTTGGATGGGGATTTGGATCAATTTATTGAGGCTAGTTTGAAGAGTGGGTTGTGATTACAAGCCTGTTTAGCCTTTGCATACCTATTGAGGATTTTAACACTGTGGCAATACCAGATTTTCAAACCATAATGCGGCCATTATTAAAACACTTGGCTAGCGGTGAAGTGCAATCTAATCGTGAAACAATTTCAGGTTTAAGCAAATATTTTCAATTGACTGATGAGGATATTGCTGAATTATTGCCTAGCGGGCAACAGTCAGTTTTTACAAATCGTATTGCTTGGGCGAAAGCTCATTTAAAAAAAGCGGGGTTGTTAGAGTCACCTTCTCGTGGTTTGTACAATATTACATCGCGAGGCTTGCAAGCATTGACTCAAAACGATCAAAAAATTAATTTGAAGTATCTCAAACAATTTGAAGAATATAGCTTTGGAAGTGCTGATACTAACTTAGCTAAACTGAATAATGAGCAAAAAACATCCGATATCTTAACTCCGTCCGAGCATATCGAAATGGGTTATCAGCGGATTCGGGAGGAACTTGAATATGAGTTGCTTAGCAAAATAAAGGAATCTTCACCTGCATTTTTTGAACGTTTAGTCGTCGAGCTTTTGGTGACAATGGGTTATGGCGGTTCACGGAAAGATGCGGGTCAAACGATAGGTGGTTCAGGTGATGGTGGCATTGATGGTGTTATTAAAGAAGATCGTTTAGGTCTTGATACTATTTATATACAAGCCAAACGCTGGGAAAGTGTTGTGGGACGCCCTGAAATTCAAAAATTTGCGGGAGCTTTACAAGGTCAGCGGGCAAAAAAAGGTGTATTTATCAGCACGTCTGCTTTTAGCAAGGAAGCGATCGAATATGTTGCAATGATTGAAAATAAAATAGTGCTTATTAGTGGTAAAGAGCTAACACAGCTAATGGTTGATTTTGATGTGGGTGTTTCAAAAATTGCTAGCTATGATGTTAAGCGTATGGATTTGGATTATTTTGAGTGAACATATCAATTCTGCCCATAATCAAGCTATTTTTCTTTTAAAATACGGAAAAATCATGACCACAACCAACAACCTTATGACATTACAAAACAACGATAACCGCCATTTTCACCGCATTTTTTATAAATCAGAGGCTACCTTAAGCTCTCAGGACAAGCTATGGCCTTGTGAAATAGTCGATTTATCAATAAAAGGCTGTTTATTATGTTTTGAATTTCCCTGGCAAGAAGATCCAGAAAAAATTTACACCTTAACACTAGCGCTATCTGAAGATACGCAAATTAGCATGGCGCTGTCTGTTTCCCATGTTGTCGATAATACTGTTGGCTTTAAGTGTGAACATATTGATATCGAAAGTATCTCAAATTTACGTCGGCTGGTGGAACTCAATCTGGGTGACAGCAGCTTACTGGAGCGAGATTTAATCGCGTTATGTGGATTGTGATTTTACCTTGCTTGCCTTTTATTTTAGCTTTTAGCCCCTTTTAAATTAACAACATACCATGTCAGACTTACGCCAATCAGACCTGCACCAGGACGAACAAGAACAAATCAAACAACGCCGCAGTAAACTTAATGAGCTGCGCGAACTAAGCATTGCTTTTCCTACCGATTTTCGCCGCGATGTTATCGCGGGCGAATTGCTCGCCGAATATGGCGAAAAATCGAAAGCCGCTTTGGAAGATGAACCGCTACGCGTCAAATTGGCTGGGCGCATCATGACCCGGCGAGTGATGGGTAAAGCCAGTTTTTGTCATATCCAAGATATGTCCGGCAAAATTCAGCTTTATGTGACCCGCGATGGATTGCCAGAAGGCGTGTATAACGAGCAGTTTAAAAAATGGGACATCGGCGATATTATCGGCGCCGAAGGAGTGCTGTTTAAAACCCAAACTGATGAATTAAGCGTTAAAGTAGATAGCATCCGTTTGCTGACCAAGGCGCTACGTCCATTGCCGGAAAAATTCCACGGTATTGCCGATCAGGAAATCAAATACCGGCAACGTTATCTGGATTTGATTATGAGTCAAGAATCACGTAACACTTTTTTGATACGTTCAAAAATCGTTGCGTATATTCGTCAGTTTTTGATTGAACGTCAGTTTCTTGAAGTGGAAACACCGATGATGCAAGTCATACCCGGTGGCGCAACGGCGCGTCCTTTTGCCACCTATCATAACGCGCTGGATATGAATATGTTTTTGCGCATTGCCCCGGAATTGTATTTAAAGCGTTTGGTGGTAGGTGGTTTTGAGCGCGTGTTTGAAATCAACCGTAATTTCCGTAATGAAGGTTTATCGACACGTCATAACCCTGAATTTACCATGCTGGAATTTTATCAGGCGTATGCCGAATATCATGATTTGATGGATTTGACTGAAGCAATGTTGCGCGGTATTGCTGAAGAAGTCGTTGGTCAGACAGTTATTAGCTATCAGGGCGAACAATACGATTTTGGTAAACCTTTTGAACGTATGACGGTTATAGAATCTATTCTGCGCTTTAATCCTGAATTAACAGAATCAGATCTCGCCACGCGTGAAGCCGCAGTTAACGTCGCAGAAAGTTTGCGTATCCCCGTTAAGGAGGGTTATGGGCTGGGTAAAATCCAGATTGAAATCTTTGAAAAAACCGTTGAAAGCCGCTTGATGCAACCCACCTTTATTACGGCGTATCCCGTTGAAGTATCGCCGCTGGCAAGACGCAATGATACCGATCCGCATGTCACCGACCGCTTTGAATTCTTCGTCGGTGGACGTGAAATTGCCAATGGCTTCACCGAGTTAAATGATGCAGAAGACCAAGCGGCACGTTTCCAAAAACAGGTAGAAGAAAAAGAAGCCGGTGATGATGAAGCCATGCACTTTGATGCCGATTACATTACCGCACTGGAACATGGAATGCCGCCGACCGCAGGCGAGGGGATTGGTATTGATAGATTGGTGATGTTATTCACCGATGCGCCGTCTATCCGTGATGTTTTATTATTTCCACACATGAGACCAAAACTGTAACTTGACAAGGAGTGGCTTGCTTAGTCAGGGTGGGCAAACAGTTTTATCGTTTGCCCACCTATTCACCCGAAAAAGGTGGGCAGAACAGCGTTGCCCACCCGGCTATTCAACAGGTATTTAGTTAATTTAAGGCGTTATATGTCAAGGTATTGCAGAAAACATATGACCAATAATGATCATTATGTAATTTAAATTGAATCGGAGATAAATAGCATGACCAAACTTTATTGTTCAAAGTTACTTGCCGTTGCCTTGGTTGGCTCCTGGTTTACCCTGGGGGTAAGCAGTGCAAATTCCGAACCCGCTAAACAACCGCCCAATATCCTGTTTATTATTATGGATGATGTGGGTA
>CANNLO010000516.1 GCA_947505055.1 Methylococcaceae bacterium
CGGACAATAGCCCAGCTGTATGGCTTGCCTGGTAACCGAGAATGCACCGGATATCACCGCTTGAGAGGCAATAACTGAAGCCAGCGTTGCCAAAAATAATAACGGATACATGGCCCAGGTCGGCGCCAGCAAATAGAATGGGTTTTTTACCGCCTCGGGATGCTCAAGGAGTAACGCACCTTGTCCAAAATAATTAAGCAATAACGCTGGAAAAACAAAACTGAACCAGGCATAACGGATCGGTTTCAAGCCAAAATGCCCCATGTCGGCATAAAGTGCCTCGGCCCCTGTTATTGCAAGAACTACCGCCCCCATAATTAAAAAACCCTGCCAGCCCAACTCCAGCAACAAATTAATCGCATAATAAGGGTTAACCGCCGCCAATACACCGGGAGCGTGACTTATATTAATCAAGCCAAGCCCTCCCAACGTAACAAACCAAACACACATAATCGGTGAAAATAGCTTACCGACGGTTCCCGTCCCTTTAGCTTGGAGAATAAACAGGGCGAGGAGCACGACAATGGTAATCGGTAATACATAGCCTCCTAAGGAAGGCGCAATGATCTGCAAGCCTTCGACAGCACTTAATACCGAAATTGCCGGAGTAATAATGCCATCACCATAAAACAAGGCGGCACCGAGCAAACCTATAGTAATGATGAACTGAGTTTTTATCGGGTTGCCTATAGCGCTTTGCAGCGCAAAAGTCATTAGCGCCATAATGCCGCCTTCGCCTTTGTTATTAACTCGCATAATAAAGGTTGCGTATTTGATCGCTACAACCAAAGTTAAGGCCCAAAAAATCAACGATAACACACCAAGCACATGCAGTTTATCAATAGGCAAATGGTTGGCGAAAATTTCCTTAACCGCATATAAAGGGCTGGTGCCAATATCTCCAAATACAACACCAACTGCGCTTAACGCTAAAACGGTTACTTGTTGTTTGGAATGATTTTGTGAATTTAACGACATGGTAACTATTGGAGGAGAGTGGGTAAATCAGTAAAAATAAACTGAGCAGTCATCTATATTTTTTTAGTCTAAGCTAAAAATATCTGCCATTGATTAGAAAGTGAGCCCCGATACTGCCAAGGTAACCCAGTGCGATGACTGGAGCCCATTTCAAATGACTGGTAAAGGTGTAAATCCCTTTAGCCTGCCCCATTAAGCCCACTCCAGCGGCGGAACCTACCGCCAACATACTGCCGCCAACGCCGGCGGTTAATGTCACTAATAGCCACTGCCCCTGAGACATATCAGGCGCCATGGTTAGTACGGACAGCATAATAGTGCCGTTATCGACGAATGCTGACGCGATACCCACCAGAATATTGGCGACTGTAGGATCAATACTGCCATATAAATGATGGGATGCCACTTCCATATAGCCGATAAAACTCAAGCCTCCGACACCCACCATGACACCGTAAAAAAACAGTAATGTATCCCATTCCAGGTTGGCGACTTTCTGAAAAATATCAAACGGCAGTTCCTTCGCCAGTTGCAAATTAGTTTCTGCTTGCGGATTGTTCATACGTTTCATCGGCCCAAAATAATCTATTTTGGCATCGGTCAAATCCACCGGTATCAATATCGGATGAGAGTCGCGGGTTTTTTGCAGGTAATAACTAAAAAACTTCAAATAGGTCAAGCCCATCATCATCCCGGCCGCAGGAGGCAAGCCAAGGAAATTTTCGAAGCATGCCGAGGTAATAATGGTCAATACGAACAAAAATATGATTATACCTCCACCCCGTTTCATAGACTGAGCCTCCATTACCGCTGCCGGTCTTTGTTTCGGAATAAAGAAATTCATGACGGCTGCGGGTATAACAAAATTGACGATGGCCGGAATCAGCAGGGAAAAGAAGTCGGCAAACGGCACTACACCTTTTTGCCATACCAGTAACGTTGTGATGTCGCCGAAGGGGCTGAATGAGCCGCCTGCGTTGGAGGCGACCACAACATTGATGCAGGATAAGGTGACAAAGCGAGGGCAATCCTTACCCATAGCCAGAATAACCGAGCCCATCAGCAAGGCAGTCGTGAGATTATTGCAGCCGGACGAAATAAAGAACGCCTGAAAGCCGGTAATCCAGAATAACTGCCGATAGCTGAAATTCTTGCTCAGTAACCAGACCCGCAGACTATCGAACACCCCGCGATCTTCCATTGCGTTCAAGTAAGTCATCGAAACCATGATGAACAAAAACAGTTCACCATAACTTTCAAGGGATATACGGAACGCAACCCCGGCTTGTTCACTCATGCCTGCTTTGGTATAAAAAATAGCAATGAAGATCCAGATCAGGCTTGCCGCAAAAACCATAGGTTTCGATTTTTTTAACTCGGTCACCTCCTCTGTCATAGCGAGAATATAGGCAACAGCAAATACTATCAAGGCAAAATAGCCTACCCAATGCTGAGTCAAATCAACCGGGAGCGCTTGGCTAAGAGCGTTTTCTTCCTGGACAGCCATAGCACGGGAAGGAAGAAATAGAAGCGGTAAAAGCGCAGTATATTTTGAGCAAAGTGACATTTTTAGCTGGTTAATTGATAGATAAGTTTTAATCGAATGCTTGTAGTTTTTATGCGCGCTGTCGACATGTTTACTAGCTAGGCTTAAGTGTATTTGTGTTTTAATAAACAAAAATGCAAGACTTAATATAATGATCAGTAAGGTATAAATGGATAAAACCACTTCAAAATAAAGGCTCAGCATTAGGTTACTCGTACAAAACGGTTAAAATTAAGTGTTAAATATACATCTAATTGATGTTATCAGCATCACCGCTGCCGGAAACAGCAATTTAAATTAAACTGCTGGCCGTTTTTTATCAAGGAATGAATCGTACACAGAGTATATACGATTCATTGGCAAGCCACGAAAAATAAGAATTTAGCGATGGTTGCAGAGAAGAGTTGGGTGTTATTTTATGGTAGGAAATGGAAAGTTACTGCTCCACAGTCACAAATGCAATTTTAGCGATCCCTGCATGCTGTACTGTGGCCATGACTTCAGCAACTTTTGCATAAACCACGTCTTGATCAGCGTATAAATGCAAGCCAATTTCAGGATTTTTTAAAAGCTCCTCCTTCAATTTGGCTTCCAATACGGCAAGGTCGGCAAGAGGCAGTTTATTCAGTGTTATAAGCCCCTGCGCATCAATACCTAACTGCAACGGCTGCTCCTTGATATCTGCCGTGGTTTCGGCGGTTTTCGGCAAGGTCACATGCACGGATTGCGTCAGTAACGGTGCCGTTACCAGTAAAATAATCACCAGCACCAGCATCACATCGACCAGCGGCGTGACGTTAATTTCGCTCATCGCGCCTTCGTCTTCGGATTGCGGTTTAAAAGCCATGGTTATTCCTTCGCTGCGGCAGTCGCGTTTGAGGCGATATGCGTAAAACTGACCACAAAGTTTTCCAAGCCGGCTCGTTGCTGTTTGACCCGGCGTAGGAAAAAGTTA
>CANNLO010000517.1 GCA_947505055.1 Methylococcaceae bacterium
ACGTATTGCATGTACCATCGCCTTAAGCTCATCAGGCTCTAAGCTTGCATTATGATCAGGCCCTTCCATAGTGCGGTCAAGTGTAAAGTGCTTTTCTATGACACATGCACCCATTGCAACTGCGGCTATGGGTACTTCTATCCCTTGAGTATGGTCAGAATATCCAACTTTTACTCCAAAGGCATTGCTAATTGCATGCATAGCGCGTAAGTTAACTTCGTCTATAGGGCAAGGGTATTCAGTTGTTGCATGTAAAATGCTAATTTTTTCTTTTGATGTCCCCGCCTTTATTAACACTTCCAAAGCATCCTGAACCTCATTAAGGTTAGCCATGCCTGTCGAAAGAATCACCTCTTTACCGAGACGGCCTATATGTCGCAAATAAGGCAGATTCGTAATTTCACCACTAGGTATTTTAAATATTGCCATTTGAAATGAATTTAGCAAGTCTATGCTGTCATGATCAAACGGCGTCGATAAGAACATAATTTCCTTGTCCTTACAGTAACCAATCAAATTTCGATGTGCATTTTCATCCAGTTCAAGCTTCTTAATCATTTCATATTGCGTCTCTTCAACTGAAGTGGTCTGCTTTTGATAATCAGCTTTTTGTGCATACTTACTCACCAACTTATCCGCTTTAAATGTTTGAAACTTAACGGCATCAGCCCCTGCTTCGACTGCAACATCAATCAGTCTTTTTGCTAAATCAAGAGAGCCATTATGGTTAACGCCGGCCTCTGCAATAATAAAAACTTTACTCATTGACGTGACCCTTGAAGAGCGATCCCGCTTTGATAAAATCATTTTCTTTAGTATCGACTGATTCTTTGGTAACAGCATTACTGCCGACAAAACTACCTTGCTTGACTATTACGCCGCCATTAATAACAGCGCCTGTTGATATATGGCAATTATTTTCTATGACTGCGTCGTGTTCAATGAGTGACTTAGTGTTGATGATGCAATTCTCACCCACTATAGCCCCTGCATTAATTAATGCATCATGCATGACGATTGTCCCGTGGCTTATCTTGGCGTGCTTTGAAACATACGCCCTAGGTGAAATAATTACGGGCAACTTAAATCCTAGCGATTTTGCATAGTCAAGCAAACGAATGCGGATTCCAGGCGTGTTTATTTGCCCGATAGTAATTAGCGCATAATCATAAGTTAACTTAAGCTTTGCTAAAGCCTCATCGTGACCAAGCAATGGATACCCCAGTAAATCGCTTATAGATCTATTAGTATCAACAATACCTGCAATAATAAATTTATTTTCTTGCTCAATAACATCAATACAAGATTTACAATGCCCCCCACCGCCAATTAAAATTAAACTAGGTTTAATCATAATGTGACTGCAACCAACTCTGGACTACTAGGTATATTAATCAAACATTGCGTCAGTGACTTTGCAATAGTCAAATCCATGTGAGGGCAGGCAATAAATGGCTTCAGCTCATGCATTAATATCCAAGCGGGTCTGGTCATAACGCCTGCATCATTAGTGGCTTTTAATATGGAATCACGTTGGTCTAAATGCTCTGCATTTAGCAACAGCGTTTGTAGCCAGTAATTGCTTTGGCAATGCATGGGTTCGGCGACCAACTTAACACCTGACACTTGCGCAAAGGCATTTTTGTAATGCTTAAATAGCTCTCTTTTAGCAAGTAGCTTTGCTGGCAATTGTTCTAACTGGGCGCAACCTAAGGCAGCGTTAATGTTAGGCAGACGGTAGTTATAGCCAATTTCATCATGCCTAAATTCCCATGCGTGCGGTAATTTGGCTGTAGTGGTTAAGTGCTTGGCATGACGGGCAAGTGCAAGATCGTTCGTTAATATAGCGCCGCCTCCACCGGTAGTAATGGTTTTATTACCGTTAAAACTTAGCGTGCCGAGCAGGCCAAAAGTGCCCGTGTGTTGGCCGTGGTAATAACTGCCTAATGATTCAGCGGCATCCTCTACCAACGCAATATTAAAATCACGTGATATAGCCATTAAGCCATCTAAATCTGCTGGATGACCAAATGTATGCATAGGCACAATTGCACGAATTACTTTACCAGTGTCACGGTTAACACATTGGCCAAAATGCTGTTCAGTTTTTTCCAACAGATATCTACGAAGTTTAGAAGCATCCACGCCAAAAGTGCTTATTTCACTGTCCACAAAATGAGGTGTGGCGTTGCAATATGTTATGGCATTAGCCGTAGCAATGAAAGTAAGTGCTGGAACTAAAACTTCATCTCCAGGCCGCACCTCTGCAAGTATTAAAGCAATGTGCAACGCCGCAGTACCATTAACCACAGCTACAGCATGTTTAGCTCCTGTATAACTAGCCAAATCTAATTCAAAGCGGTCAACAAATTTACCCACTGATGAAACAAATGTTGAATCCAAACACTCTTTAATGTATGTCCATTCATTTCCGTCAAAGCTCGGCTCATGCAAAGCAACGGGCCCAGAGCCAGTCACAGATTGAATGGCATTAACGAGTTGATTGGCTATTGAGGTCATATATTGTAAATGTCGGCCTTATATCTACGCAAATTGTCGTGCTGCATGAACCAATCGGCCGTTTCGACTAATCCGCGTTTAAAGCCATCTCGCCCGCCGAAGCTTGGCTGCCAATTAAACAATCGTTTTGCCTTTGTATTATCAGCCCAAAGACGCTCCACCTCAGATTTTTCTGGGCGAATGCGCGACTCATCTGTAATAACCTCAATTTCAGCGTTCATAGCTTCTGCAATTAAGTACGCGGTTTCACCAACCGATATTTCAAAATTACTTCCAAAATTTACTACTTCACCCAAACCAAGTTCGGAATTTAAAGCTGCAATAAATCCAGCGACTGTATCCTGCACATAATTAAAATCGCGAGTAGGAGAAATGGAACCTAATTTAATCTGCTTTTTTCCATTAGCAATCTGAGTAATAATAGAAGGTATAACAGCACGAGCGGACTGCCGTGGTCCATATGTATTAAAGGGCCTAGCAATCACTACCGGCAATCCGAATGATGCATAAAAAGAATAAGCCAATTGATCCGCACCAATCTTGGAGGCAGAGTAAGGTGACTGCCCCTGCAATGGATGCTCTTCGGAAATCGGCACAAATTTCGCAGTCCCATAAACCTCACTTGTAGATGTATGAATTACCCTTTTAATTCCCAACTCACGTGCCGCCTGCAACACATTTAAGGTGCCTTTAATATTAGTATCCACATAGGTGTCTGGCGAATGATAAGAATAAGGTATAGCAATGAGTGCAGCCAAATGCAAAACCACATCACAGCCTTTCATGGCCTCCTTGACACCATGAGGGTCGCGGATGTCTCCAGCAAACACTTCGAAACTTCCTTTTATATCAGCTCCACAATGATCTAACCAGCCCCATGAATTAAATGAGTTATACATTACAAAAGCTCGAACCTTATAACCTTGTCTAACTAATGATTCAGT
>CANNLO010000518.1 GCA_947505055.1 Methylococcaceae bacterium
CGAAAACATTAGGAGCGGGGTTACAAATCCCGCCCCGCGTGAAGAGAAACAGGGGATAGTTATTTTAACCAAGGTTGATGATACAGGCTCGTAAATATTCATCTAGCCCCACATAGAATGTTTTTTTAATCAATGAGATACAAACACATCAACTTGGTTTATGTAAAAATTATAGTGAATAATCAATATATTGAACGCATCATGATGGGGTTGGATGAATATTTACACAGGCTCTGGGCCACCCTACTGATTTTTATAAACTTTGGCACAACAGATACGTTGAACACTGGGCTTTGAATTATGAGCCGGTTATACTTTGCATCAAGAAAAATCTACTATTTAAGGACCTGCACATGCCGAATAAAAAATCTTGGAGAGCTGTTGCCCCCAAGAAGATTAAGCCAACTGTCCCTGCTTTGACAAAAACCATACTGAAAGAAAAAGCAGACAAACTAATTGACGAGGTTATTAAACCCCGGCATGTGCAACCCGCGCCCACTAATCCTAATTTCAATTATATTGCCGACATTAATAGCAAATGGTACAGGAATTATTTTTATTTTTGTGCCACCTATAACTGTCCCAGCCCGAATGCGCTCTCGCCATCCTTTGAAACGAAGTTCACACGCATAGAATATGTTGCTGAAGACAGGTTTAATCTTGCCTATATGCGGCATACCGAGCAATGGTTTGAGGTGGTTCAGAATATTTCGATGGATGAGTGTCTAAAATTGATTGAGGAAAATCCTATTTTTTGGCCATGATGGGTGCCGCTGAATTCTTACCTTTAGCAATTAACACAATGCTATGAAAATGATCGCAAAGATACTAACACCAGAACAAATTCTCTGTATAAAAAATCAGCAATTCAGTGATACCGAACCCGGTGCGTTGCTAAAGGATTTTTCTAGCCTGCTCGATTTTATCGGTTCTGCCGGGGTTCCGGTTTCAGGGAAAAATCATTTATTGGCTATCAAGCTACTTCCGCAACTGAATAAATTGATGTCTAACCCCTTAGACGTAAAATTGAAGCGACCCCAGCAAAAATCTTTTCCTCACATCAATGGCCTGTATTTATTGCTGCGAGCCTCTGGTTTATCAGAAATCGTTATTGAAAAGAAAGAAGCCAAGTTAATGCTGGATGATCAGGTATTGGCCGATTGGCATTCGATGAACTCAACGGAACGCTATTTTGCTTTGCTTCAGGCGTGGTGGTATCGAGGAAATCCCGAAATTATAGGAGAGCGCGAAAGGGATTTCTATTTTTCTGAATGCCTGGATTTTTTTCTATACATGCTATGCGGTGACCCAGACCTTAAAACCAAGCTCGACGTTACTTATTTCCGGTACAAACCTGGGTTTCATAATCTTGCCCTAATGGAACTGTTTGGGTTTGTTAGGATAGAACAGGATGCCGCTTTAAGTGGAGAAAACTGGCCTATCAGTAATGTTGAGCCAACGGCATTAGGACATGCCTTATTTAGCTATCTGTATAAATACGAACGATCATTGCATGAGAAGATTTATAACGACCCTTCATACGATCATGAAACTGATTGCTGGAGTTACGAATTAAAAACACACCTTCCTGCATGGGAAAAAGAAATAACCCAGCCAGCAATGAAAGAAATGCAAGACAGCATTTTTGTTTTTAAAGTCACCCTCGCCTCAGCCTACCGTAAAATTGCTGTTCCAGGCACTACCGATCTTGATGAGTTGGCGCGTAGTATTTTAAGTGCTTTTGAATTCGACAACGATCATTTGTACGAATTCATCTATAAAAACCGTAATGGAATAACCGAACGCGTTGTACATCCTTATATGGAGAGCGGTGAATTATGTACCGATGAATGTGTTGTCGGCGAATTACCATTGCACAAAGGTATGGCGCTGACTTTTCACTTTGATTTTGGTGATGACTGGCGGTTTCAATTGGTTGTAGAGTCGATTTCAAGCGAAAATGTTAACTACTCAGAACCCACCGTTATTGAACGGCACGGTGAACCGGTAAAGCAATATCCTGACTGGGAGGATGAAGATGACTAGGATGAGGCAAATTGATACGCTTAATCAACATCAAGTCTGTCGAATCAATGCAAAACACATAAGCCTAATACAAAATATTTTAGCTTCTCAATCAAAAACTAGAAATGGACTACACAGCAATACTTCAAGAATTAAACAAAGCATCGCTATTTGATCTTCACCGGTTGCAGTCAGCAATTTATCAGGAACTGCTTAATCCGAACCGGATAGAACAGATTAAATCTCAATTAAAAGTCGGTCAATCAATAAGCTATTTTGATTCTCAATCGAACTGCTTAGTGGATGCAGTCATCTTGCAAATTAACAGGACTCGCTGTTTGGTCAGAAACGTTAAAGATCAGAAGAGCTGGAATCTGCCTTTTTATTACCTCAACCTGGACAATATTGACACCGATATTCAACCAGACAAGAATGTAGTTGGCATACCCAAAAATAGTTTAAAAATGGGCGAGATCGTTGGCTATAAAGATAGAAATAACAATGAGCAGTACGGCAAGGTCATTCGCCTAAACCCAAAGACAGCCACGGTTAAAATCAATGAGCACTGTACATGGCTTGTACCTTACAAGCTATTATTTCGCGTCATTGAAGGCGAGGCTGACGAATTTCAAGAACAGGCTGTTATCCCATACACTCCATAAGTTAAAAGGAAATTAAACGGGAGTTTGATATTGATGTCCGCTAGGTTAAAAATTATGCAAGACGCAATTGTTTGATTGCGGCATAAATTTCACCATTATTGATGTCAGGTATTATTCTTAATTCCAAAACCTTCAATTTATTGAGATTGACCTCATAATGCTCGATTTCGCATATCGTGTTCGGAGGGCTGAAATTAAATTGCTGGCGTAAAATCTCGCGGTAAGACTGTTCTTTATCCATCAACCAAAATAGGACAAATTCTTGTGTACGTGAATACTGCGGTTCATCGAAGGTAAGAAAGATGTGCTCGATAGTTTGTGGTTGGTCAAAAATAACACGGATCATTTGCTCACCAGGACATGCCGCTTGCCATCCGACGCCTGAAGTATCCGTCAGCAACAAGGCCGACTGAATCGGGTGTTCTGGGTGCTCCGAAGTAAACTCTACTTGCGCCAGAGACTCCAAATCCAGAAAACTTAGGGATTCGGAAGAAGGGTGGTTTTCTGCGGCCTGATTGATCATTATCTTACGCATTAATCGTCACCTGAGACAGTGTGCTGTTTATAAAAAAGTCCGCGTTACGCCGTTGCATGATAACGAAACTGTGCAATTTTTTTTGAAAAACACCAAATATTTCATCCTATATAGTCTTTCAGATAAATAATTTCCAAGTAAACTAGCGAAATAACTCAGCCGACTACAGCAAAATCCTCACGCATTTTTTGCATAACGCAAATAACTTTACTCGCATCTTGCATATAAGATTTAAA
>CANNLO010000519.1 GCA_947505055.1 Methylococcaceae bacterium
AAGCCATCTGGTGAAGGTTGCACTGCAAATTGAATATCCATACCCCACAAACTGCCGTTACCTAACAACTGATTAAAGCGCGGCAGGTCTTCAGGCGTTGAAATAATCAACACTTCACGAATACCCGCTAGCATCAGCGTAGCGAGAGGGTAGTAAATCATCGGCTTGTCGTACACGGGCAACAGCTGCTTAGAAACCACCTGAGTCACTGGGTATAACCGTGTGCCAGAACCACCCGCCAGAATAATGCCTTTCATGCTAATTGTATCCTTTGTTATTCATAATGCTTTTGCATCAACATTTATAGATTTCATTACGAACAGTTACATTAAATAGCAACAGGCACTCTGCGCTTTAATTCCATTAAGTATTCAGCAGCCTCTGGTGTATTTTCCTCTGGCGCCCATAAAGCATATTCTTTAGCTTGCTCAGAATTAAAAGGCCCTGATTTTACTTCAAACAATATAGAGCCGGGCACTTCTGCAATGACAGTATGCCAGACACCCGCTGGCAAATTAACACCAACGCTAATTGCTTGTTGCGCCTCATTAGTTTGTGCGCCAAATCGGATAATTTGCTTCACTTGCCCGATGTCGTCAAATACCAACAAAACCATGCGCCCTCGCACAGCGATTAGACATTCATCTTTAGGGTCTATCGAGTGACGGTGAGGCCTAATATAACTATCAATACCGATTGCATTAAATAAACGCTGACATGGTTCATTATAATGCTGGTGTATATTTTTATGCTGGCGTTGGCGGCTTGATTGCTTAGTCGATTGAGTCAGTTCATCTAAAAATTCTGCAGAAAAGTCTTTTATATCCATGATATCTACACAAAACCTTACGGAAAGCATGTTCCTAAATCTACAGTCATCTTTCATAATAAAGAGAATACTTTTCAAACAACATTAACATCGAAATCTTGATGGTGCATTTCATACTCACCAAAGAACACTATCTCCGCTAATACTGACAAATTTATTAGAACGATAGTAATATCATGCTAAATTATTACTTGAGTTATAAAAATGATCTGAAATTATTTTTTGACAAAATTTAGACGCTATCAGGTGCCGAATAGTAAAATACGCTTAGCAATCTGAAATGAACTAATTATCAGGCCACCTAACAGGCAAGCGCTCAGTGAACTTTCGAGCTTTCTCACCAATGTAAATACCCCATGCATCAGTGGACTTAGTCAATGTTACGCCTGCAGCAATCACCGACCCCTCTGCAACAATTACATTAGGAAGTATGGTGACATTTGCACCTATAAAAGCATCTTTTTTTATTAAAACTTTTCCACGCAGAACTTTCCTTTGATAAGAACTTACCATGGGTCCAGAACAGCGCGCACCATCTTTGATCACTTCAGTAGAGGTTATAATATTCGAATTGGTTGCGATACAAGCATAATCTTGTATTTCAAAATCCCCTCCTCCACTTACAAAAACGCGTGGCGCAATATGAACACGCCTACCTACTTTCGCGGTTTTACTCATGACAATAACATTCTTATCTATATAAGAAAATTCCGCCAAATATACAGATTGAGGAAATGCAAAAAAAACATTTTGGTCAATAAACACATTAGAGTCCATCCCACCTAATTTACCACGGTAATACAAGGCTCGAATATACATTCCGAAAAAATTTGGCAAACCTCTCATATTGGTTATTACCCAATAAACAACACTACTATAAAAAGGAATCGGTAAATTAAGTAAAAAGCTAATTACATACTCAAAAATGGCAAGCGGAAAATACAACATTTTTAGTTGGATTAATTTTTCTATCAACATCATATGATTTGATATACGACGACCATCATTTAGAGTAGCTTGATTGATATGTTGAAACATTTTATGGTTAAAAATTAGCTTCAAAGCTTCATACCTCGTTTATAATAGTTACGGGCCATTACCAGTTAATTTATCTCAGAGTTTTTAACTACTAATGCTATTTGGCTGAAATAGCTCTGCATTTCCACTAATAACTATCTTAGCTTTAACCTTACAAATAGTACGAAAAAAAATCCTCCTTTTTTCGATATCAATGTCAGTAACTGTAACTGTAGCAGTGACTGTATCATTTAAATACACAGGTTTTCTAAATGTCAGATCTTGATGAACGTACACACAGCCAGGTCCAGGCAATTTTGTTCCAAAAATAGCAGAGAAAAAACCAGCGGAAATTAATCCATGAGCAATTCTTACTTTAAATGTGGATCTTTCTGCGTATTCATCACTCATATGAATAGGATTTTTATCTCCAGAAATTCCTGAAAATAATTTTATATCTGCATCAGTGATAGTTTGTGAATAGCTTTCGCTCATTCCTATTCGTATATCTTCAAATTTCATATCTCACCCTGAATTCCTGCCTTGGTACTTTTGACTATCATTATATTAATGTGCATAGCTATGTAGAATAGTACACGAATAATGTATTTAAATTAGCCTACTTATGAGAATCATAGGATGCTAGTTAACTCTAATGGGGGCCTTGGTAATGAACCGAAAAGCCTCCATGCCACATTTGACTTAGAAAACAGCACCACCCAAACCGTCAAACCAATCAACATGAAATACGTCCATAACCCTTGGTTAACAACATACCACTCTTCAAGAGCACCTTTGTAAGGTGCAATAACTTCATCATAGAATCGTACAGAATCTGTCTGTCCATGCAACATATTCTCTTCGTTACGAAATATAATAGAGCCAATACCAGACAAACCTGGTCGAACCTGAATAATTGCTTTTTTCGATGCTGGCAAAAAAGCATCAAAACAGCGCTGTGTTTGTGGGCGAGGTCCAATAATACTCATGTCACCTTTCAATATATTGAGGAGTTGTGGCAACTCGTTGATCTTGGTATTACGCAAAAATTGGCCCATGGGCAAGATTCGAGGATCGTTTTTAACTGTAACAGTGCCAGTACCTAAGTTAGGACTAGCCTTAAGCATGGTGGCAAACTTATAGAGTTGGAAGGCTTTGCCGCCTTTGCCAACACGGCTTTGCAAGAAGAACACTTCACCTTCGCCTGTCAGGCGTAGTAAGAAGGCAATGGGCAGTAGCAAGGGAGATAAGACTAGTAGCGCAACACCCGATAAAATAATGTCGAATAGGCGTTGCATAGCTACATCCTTGCATCCAAGTACTTGCCTGTTTCTTTATGCGCAAAATATGGAATCATGTAATTAAAAAGCTTAACGATTTCAGCTTTTTCCCATGTGGGCTGAGCTTTGATGGTAGAAAGTGTAGCCTCAAAATGATTCAACCGATCCAAATCAAATCCAGGCGGATTTTTGATTACCCCTATACTACCAAAACGAGTCATATCTAACGTTTCCCTATCTGTAAAAAATTCCTCGAAATCTTTTTCACCAGTGGTGTCACTACTAAAAAAACAGCAAGGCCATTTTTTCTGTGCAATTAACTCAGTAGTTC
>CANNLO010000520.1 GCA_947505055.1 Methylococcaceae bacterium
AAAGAATCGAAAAGGTTCATCTTAATCCGGATAAAACCAAAGAAGGTGATGCCAAAAATATAGATATTCAGGCAAGAAAAGTCGCGTAAGTTTTAACCGTCGAGTCGACAACTACATTGACAATTTCCGCTGCTGATGGAACTGTAATTCCTGTAGACCCTCTGACCTGTGCGGTTGTAGCTGGCAATGAGACTAAGTTACAGGCTGTGGATTTTGCCCGTATGAGCGTGGCAAGATCACCTGCAAAAGTTATGGATAAACAACTGGCGGATATTCTTGTTAATCTGAGTACGGCACAATGTCTTACTCTCGACCCTGCTGGACGCTTAGTCTATTCTAGCCCAGATAGTGCAGATGTCGATGGTGATGGCAATACAACTGAACTGCTATCCAGTGCTGTTGACTCGCCTTTACAAAATTTGGCGATTTATCGAGAACTAATGACCAAGGGTGCATTAGGAACGCCAGCAATTGCATTGCCTAACCCATTTACTCAATACGGCATATTGGACACTGCTGCAAAAGCCCTGGGTGCAGCTTCTGATAAAGGGGGTAAGATTAACATTGACCTAGTGGTTTATCTGAATCAGATATTGGGTCTGGATCAACTACCTCAGGAGCAGCTCGCTATTCCCAAGATTCCTCTTACCATTAGGCAAGAAGTACAGGGACAGGTGGTAGAGGTCACAAAATACTTCTTGGATTACAGTGCTTACAATTATGAACGTTCGCACACTTATGGAACTCTGCCTTTTCCGCAAAACATCCCTGCTAAAAGCCCAAAGATTGGTTTTTTTGATTATTTAACCCCTACGTTAAATTTGGCTGCTGATGGTAGACCTCTGTTCAATATTATCTCGGGACTCATCGTCCCAACAGTATTTGAGAGTTTACCCTCTAAGATTGATATCGGCGGTTTTGCGCAAGCCGGTGACGATGCCAGAGCTGTAATTGAATTCATGCACAGCCATCCAGTTATGGTTGGTTATGAAGCCCCTGTGCAGTGTGATGTTCCAGTTACACCTCCACCCGCAGTTGATGTCTCCAGCAAACTTCAAATGCCAACTCGCATGGTAGGCAACACTACACGCGAAGGTACATTGACAGTGAGTAATCTTAAAGGTGCGTTAGCAACTGGCAGCGTCACCTTAATTGGCCGTTATAGTGGCGGTAGCGTGACACTTACACCATCATCGCCCTATAGCTTCAGTGGTTTAGCTGCTGGACAGAGTAAGGCTTTTGCAGTTTCCTTCAAGGCTCCTCGCATTGCCACAACGATTAGTTGGACAGCAATAGCCACTGCGGAAGGTGATAACAACGCGACCAATAATACGGCAACTTTCGAGACGAAAGTTACTGCTGCGAAGGGACAAGGTGGCAAAGGCGAGGAGGAGTGAGACGTTGAAAGAACCAGGCTTTGTTTTCTGTGGTGTAAAGAATACAGCACTAAAATTCAACTATTCCAGTAATTGAATTTATCAGCCATCGGAAAACTCGATTTTTCGATGGCGAACACAGAAAGCATGGATTCAACACTTTTCCGAAAAGACATTGGATAGGAGTGAGCGGTGGATAAGCCGTTCATCTCCTTATTCAAAACTGTCTCGATAATAGAATAAGATGAGGGCATTATCATGAACAAGAAAACGTTACACGGCATGATGGCTATGGTTACAACATTAGCTATTTCAGTAACTGCCACATCGATGGGCGTTTGCCCCATTGCGGATGAGTAGGCAACGTTTTTTCAACCTCAACTTTTACTTTCTCAAAACGATTGTAAGCATGTCGCAAAAATATCAACCCCAAAACAGGCATTGAATATTCTGATGCTGTCAATTTACTATTTGCTCGTAATTGGTCTGCTACTCCCCACAATTCTGCTTCTAATTTTTTAAGCTGTATACCTTGTATGTATTGTTTGATGTCCTAAGGAATTATTGAGATTTAATCCTGACATTAGGATTAATCAGTATTTGTTGGCTTTTCTCATGATACTGCAAATTACTACACAAATGGTATGTTTGTATATACATCTATTTTGCAGAGATGATCACACTAATGTGGCTGCTATGTTATTTAGATTAGCGATTGTTGTTATCTATAATCACCGGTGGATTAGTCGCATAGGGGTTATTAGGTGAATCATTGCTGTATTTTGATCCATAAGTACCTACGGATTATTAATGGAATCAGCACTGTATTTACTACCGTATTGGCCATAAGGATTGTTGGTTGAATCAGGTGCATATTGACTGGCTCCCAATTGATCTAAATACTTGCCCATTTCTTTATCGTAGATCTCAACCGCACTGAGAGTTGGCAGCAGACATCACTGACTTATCTGTCGGAACACCAATCAAACTTACGCATAACCTTTTGCTGTTTTCTTGAAACCGACTTAGAGATTTATGGGGCGCTATTGGATAGAGATTAACTGGATATTGAATGTTTTTGTGCTGGGATAGGCTGGTTTGATACCGGCTTTTTTTGTGAGCCTAGAATTTAGGAAATAGATTTAAATTAGGAAGGGTTATGACGGTGTTTTATTGATGATAAAAAATCGGCGGGTGTTGCCGAGATAAAACGAGATAAAAACAGAATTAATTCGTTTTTTAATTAATAGGCAATTTATTTCAAATGCCTATTATGAGCCTATTAATTTTCAACACGCACAAAAAAGGCCTAGATGAAAACACCTAAGCCTTTGATTTATTTGGAGCTAGTGAGGGGATTCGAACTCCTGACCGGCTGATTACAAATTAGCATTCCTGCACTTTTATCTACCCCTAATGAATTTTAATAAGCACTTATAAGCCTTGTATTAATAGGGTTTGTTGTTATAATAAATCAGACGGTCTTTGAATAACTTTTAAGCAGACTGCTTATTATATGCTTATTAATTCTTATTAAATTTTGATGGGGTTGCCGCGGTGAAACTCATAAAATCAGTGGTTGAAAAATTTGAGCTGCCGGAGAAGGGGCAGGTTTTTTATTGGGATGATGAGCTTGCTGGTTTCGGTATGTACGTCGGCACTAAGTCAAAAACATGGTGTGTCCAGCAACGTATCGGCAACAAAACCAAGCGCGTCGTGCTGGGTAAATTTCCTACTATGACTGCAGAACAGGCGCGAACAGCTGCAAAAAAAGGGATAGGAGCGCTTGCGGCGGGGGTTGATACCGTTCAAGAAAAGCGTGAACAGAATATTAAGGCAGTCACTCTAGGCGAGGTATTCACCGCGTTTCTTGAAGCTCGACAGCTCAAGCCAAAAACAGTGAGAGACTATACCGGCGTGATGAATAACATTTATCCAGACTGGCAAAAACTCCCCATTACCGAGATTACCCGCGATGCTGTAGAACGTCGTCATAAAAAAGTAGGCGTGGAACGTGGCGAGGCTTATGCCAATTTAGGCGGTCGCACC
>CANNLO010000521.1 GCA_947505055.1 Methylococcaceae bacterium
CCCAGTTTACGGCATCGCTGGAATCATCTTCCCACAGCAGCTCATAATTCAGCTTCCAGGCCGTCAGTGACTCGTTAATACTGCCTAAAAAACTGGTCTTGGAACCATCCGTTAAGGTGATAACCCCGGCTTTGCCATGAATCAATCCGAACGTGGTATCGGGCAATACCCGCACTTGTAATTTACCCGAGATTAAATAGTCGTATAACTTACAAAACCTTTCTCGATTGGCTTCCGGCAACAACTCCGGCTGACCTGCGCACCACGATTTACGCATGGCTTGTTGGGCGGCTTTGGCTGTGCTGACATCCAAGGGGTCTAAATCAGAATTACAAATAACGCGAATACAACCGCTGACTGACTCTAACGCTTCACCCGCCACTTCAAAAATACTTGATCTGAAATAACCGGCAATACGGTCATAGGCTTGGGCGTTTTGCAGTTTTTGATTTAAAAAGCTTTCGTCTAAAGGGTTTTCTCGGGAAGAGTGGCGGGTAATCATTTAGTGTCATCAAGCCGTTGTGATGGGATACAGCTTGATTGGCAAGTGTTGCTGATAAAAACCAAAATCCTTATCGCTAGTCAATATTGGGATGTTTAAGCGGACGGCAACAGCACAGATTAATACTACTTTCAAGAATGCCTCCCCTGCTTATAATCGTAATCCGAGTCAGGATCAAATTGACCGAATAAATCAACAATTTCCAACTGTTTCCGGCGATTAATAAATTCCCTTAACGCTGTAACAACGGTATCTTCCTTGGATTTAAAGTGTCCCAGTGTTAACGCTTCATTAATTAAATCATCATCAATAGCAAGATTTGTAGTCATAGTAGGTATCCTTTATCAAGTTAGGCGTTGAAGTTCTCTATCGCTCCAGCGAGGGTTTGGGCCGCTTCAGCATCGACTTCCCAGTGCGGCATGTGATCAGTATGGGCAAGACGGTTTAAGTAACGCAATATTTCCATTATTTTCTTACGATTGCCCCAGTAATCGGTGACTTCAGCAGACAGATAATTGACACCTTCTCTAGCATTTTCTTTAGTTACGGTTTCATGCAGGGCAAACAGCACATGACGCATTAAAGAACCGGCAAAGTTTTCACCACCCAGATTAGAACGTTTAAATTCTGTGCCGGTTTTAAAGCGTACTTCATTAGCTTTGGTTTTGGCAAACATAAACGTGTATTCGCGCACGCCAAAACCTTTAGCGAGTTCTTGATATGCACCGGCACGCAATTCGCCATGTTTTTCCAGTTCCAGGCCTTTTAAATACAAGCGTTCGGAAGCCGCTAGACCTTTCCATTGAAATTCATCAAAACCGGTGGGAATTAAATGATTACATGCGATTTCAACGGCTTGATCAATCAGTTTTTCAAACTCAGATTTTTGGTTTTTTTGCTTTTCCCGGTACAGTTCGTTCTCAATGTTAATACCTTCGATGGTAGAGAATTGGGTCATCACCCGCAATGCAGCGGCATAAGCGGCTAACTGATAGTCTGTATCGCCAAAATTGGGCAGGTCTTTATCATCCAATGACATCATTTCATCGAGTTGAGCGCGAACTTCATCTTCAATTAGACTGGGTAATTCATCGCGAAAAACTTCCTCATGATGGGTACGCTTTCGTAATACCAGCAACACCGTGCCTTGAACGTAATTGCCTTTCTTAAGGCCTGTCGAAGTTTCAGTGGCAATTGTCCATGCTGAGCTGACGTGAAGACCTGCGGCCCATAAAATCATGCCTAAATCGGCCCAAACAGCGGGGTCTTGATGTGTAAATTGCACCATTTGTAAGCCGTTATCAGGCATTTTATTGTTCAAGTTACGATAAATTTCAACCATTGATCGTTTGAAATCAGTACCGTTACCTGTTACGGCTAAACCTTTTCTACTGTCCACAAGCCATGAAGGAAAAGTCTTTTTCAAATGTGCTTCATACCAAGCCAAGAAAAAACCTGAGAGCTCATGATAATTGACTGCATCGGCATAAGGTGGATCTGTAATCCAAATATCTTGCTGGAATGTTATATCCCTTGCATCAATATTTTCAACTTCACATTCAAAACGATTGCTTACTCTTATTGGAATTAATAAGGACCTTAACCCCGTCAAACCTCTGGTAGAGTGATTGAATAGAGTATTGAATGCTTGATTTAAAAATGTATTTTTGCCTCCACCTATTCCACTACTATTACTGGGTAACCAAGTAGACAGCTTGCTATTCCAATCAGCAATGCGTCCTAAAAACAGAACTAATGCTGTTTTATTTGTTACTATATCTTGTTTACTAGCATATTCTGAAACACAAGCATTTATTAACAATTGCCGTGTACTAAACAAATGATGCCAATAACCCCAGCCACGTTCCCTTATCAGTTGTTCTGTGTTATATCCTGGTTCAATTTTTCGACTAGGAATATAACCTTTTTCCTGCCATTCGCTAAAGCGTTCTTTTAATAGATCGATAACCCGCTCTTCTCGCTGCAAGTCCTCTTGAGAGACTGAGCAATAATGACGACGTGTTTTTTCCACCAACTCACCTTTAGCATTAGTACCGGTATAGGTTTCTACCCATCGTACACAATAGAGCCTCTCTTGAAAGGTATCGTCAGGGCGTGATACTAAGTCAGCATTTTCCCAAAGTCGCAAACCATAAACAGTTTTTCCGTCAATCCTTTTATCACCGCGTATTTCTGGAATAGAAAAACTTTCGCCAGTTTCAGGGCAAATTATGCGCCCATTTTGAATAGTTCCTTTTTTTGCTTTAGCGAAAGTTTCTTTATCGGCATTAACGATTACTTCAATATCGTAACGCTTATTAGCATGATCAGGTTTTAGCACAGCGCAAATAGTATTTTTTTCAGCAATCACCCAACTAGGTGCTAAGGGCAATAAATAACCGGTAGATGGACATACAACTTCAGCACAATATAAATAAACATCGGCACGCCAGCCTTGGGCATTATGCTCAACACCCCATGCGGTAATTTGTTTGTCAGCGGCTGCAAAGGCGGCTTGTTGCACCACCTGAACTTGTTCCTGAACTTCTTTTCCGCCGCCTATCAGGTGAATACTAGCCCAAGTCAACAAGGTTGCAACCGGGTTGAGGTCTGAACCATAAGCTTCACAGCCGATGCGCGCGGCTTCAAAAGGGATTGAACCACCACCGCAAAAGGCATCACCTATTTTGGGCGTATGCCCAAATCGGTTTTTTCCAAGTTGATCAATCAGTTGTTGAATATTATTTGCTGTAGTGCTTAGGTGAGCATTAATGTCTTTCCATGCCTTTTCGCTTGGGCCTTCGATTTGCTCAGGACGATCACAGTATTCCAGTTTTCCGTCATAGCTTAAATAGTCAAAATAGCGGCGTGAAACTTCATCTTTTGTTGCTTGGTCCAGTTGTTTTGTCCAGCCCACAC
>CANNLO010000522.1 GCA_947505055.1 Methylococcaceae bacterium
CGCCAGCACAAAGTGCAAAAGTAGGAGCAATACTGTTTTCCGTAGCGGATAATTTACTTGGAATCAACACCCACTTTGTTCCATCCCAATACTGCAAATCACCGACTTTATTTTCTGTGCGCATAACATTTGGCGCGACTTCTATTTCTCGAGTCTGCTTTGCACTTGCCGAAGGCGTCAGGGCAAAACCGCCAGTTAATAGTGCCACTATCATCGTTTGTTTAAGTTTTCTCATTGCTTTATACCTTTATTATCGTAAATGTCGCTCCCACGACTTTCAAAATTTCAACGCACCAACAGCTCGGCACCAAATGCATCTACGATAACATGCCGGTAATGTTCCGCTTTGGCGGTCTGCAAATGCTCAAGCGGATTAAAATTGTCGGTCAGTATCACGCCTTGGCTATTATCCAGTGTGACGTTGCGTGTTTTAAGCCATTCAACCTGCTCTTTGTTCAATGTTTTAGCCTGCAGATCAAGCGGATGGTTGGTTGCCAGAAAAATAAAATCATTAAAATTTTCGCCCGGCTCGGAAATAAAAAACGCTTGATTCGAAAACACCTGTTCAATCGTTTTTGAAACAGAAGCCAGCGATGCGTTATGGCCGCCATCGTAAAACGCCACAAAATTAAGCGCCAAAACGCCGTTGTCCGACAGCATTCCGCGTAATTGCGCCAGAGTTTCAACCGTCAACAAATGCGAAGGTTCTGAACCGCCAGTAAAACAGTCATGAATAATCAAATCATAAGGACCTTTTAGATGACGAATTTCATAGCGTGCATCGCCAATAATTGATTCACCTGAAGGTTTAAATCCAAAATAATCGGTCGCGGCTTCGGCTACAGCGGGATCAATCTCCAGCGTGTCGGTCACTATGCCATAACGGTCATGCAACACATTCGCCATCTTGCCCGCACCAAGACCGACGATTAACGCCCGGTTTACTTTGGGCGTTAATCCGGGTAACAAGTCGACGATATTCTGATAACTGAGTCGATTCTCGCCTTTAGAAATAGTGGCCGCACCGATTGCCGACGCATCCGAGGTAAGTACGCGCAGATCATTGGTTTTATGATCGATAACCCGCACCCAGCCATAAAGACTTTCGCGTTCGGATTGAATTTGAAACTTGCTATCGGGATTATAAACATGTCCGGCGGCGACAATTTTGGGCAGTAAAAACAGTCCAACTACAGCCAATATAAAACAGGGCATTAACGCCGAACTGACGCCGAGTTTATTTTGCTCAAATAAGGCGACGGCAATAGCCAGCACCAACAATACAACGCCAAGGCCGATCAGGATTTCACGCGAACCCAGCAAAGGGAACAAAAAGAAGCCCAGCACCAGTGTTCCCACCACACTGCCCACCGTACTCATCGCGTAAATGGAACCGGCGCCGGCACCAATACCATCCAAACGCGAGGTTGACAGTTTGATCGCGAACGGCCCGACCATCCCCAACATGGTTAGACTGGGTAAAAATAACACCAAAGAACTGACAAACGCGCCAGCACGAAGCCCTAATGGATCGGTCGCCAGCAATACGGGACGGGTGATCCACGGGATTAACAAGGTTAACACCGCGGCAACCGCAATAATCAACGAGAGTCCGGTGCGTTGCGCCCGATCGGCCCAGCGACCGCCGACAAAATAACCGATAGCCAGCGCAATCATGGTCACCGAGATCAACGACGACCAGACATAAAGACTGGCTCCGTAAAATGGCGCGATCATACGCGTTCCAAGTAGCTCTATCACCATAACCGCCGCGCCGGTCATAAACACTGTCAAAAAAAGACCGACACGTCCGCCGGTATGAAGTGGTTTGTTATTCATAATATTTGTTGCCTTGATTTATTTTAGTTATTACATAAAGTTCGAACAAGCTGCGGCTAGTCATATTTCTATTTCAACAACGAACCTCCTTCGACACCATTGACGTCTACCCAACAATGCGGCAAGCCCATGGATTCGAGCCAAGCCGGCCCTTCCTCTTCCTTAAGCATGGCGATAGTGGATGCGCTTCCGGCAATGACGCAATAATCCCCAATCACGCTAACTGAAGACAAATAGCGCACCGGCCAACCAGTTTTGGGATTAAGTACATGCCCATAACGGACGCCATCGATCATAAGACAGCGTTCGTAATCGCCGCTACTGGCCAATGCCCCTTCATGCAATAACACAGTATCCAGTAACGTTACATTTTGATGCGGATGGCGAATGCCAACACGCCAGGGACTGCCATCACCACGCGGGCCAATGACTTTAATGTCGCCGCCCAAATTAATAACGCCATGTTTAATACCCGCCTCAATGCATAAGGCAGCGGCTCTATCAACGGCATATTCTTTAACAATGCCACCGAAATCAATTTCCATGCCCGATGTTGGAAATTCCAACACCGGTGGATTCCAACGCACTTTATGCCAGCCGACTTTAGTTAGCAGACTTTTGATTTGCGCTTCATCGGGCAATGCGTTTGATTTAAAATCCCAGGCACGGCGTAAAACGCCGGAAGTAATATCAAACAAACCATCACTTTGTTCGTAACAGATGGCTGCGTAATTAAGCAACCCTGCCGTTACCTCATCAACGGTAATGCTGCCGCCGGTGTTCGCCACGCGGTTGATGGCCGATAAAAAACTGTCGCTACGATAACGTGAGTACTGCGCTTCCAGTTTTTGCACGTCAAAAATAACGGCTTTTGCAACCCGATTGGCTTTCAATTCCGTTTTGGCAAAAAGCTGGATTTCGCACGGGGTTCCCATCGCCTGAAAAGAGAAATGAAAATATTGAAGATTTTTCAGTTTAGAACTCGCTTAAATTTAAATGCTCAGGGTAAATGAGTTTGAAAGGACCTTGTGCTTATAAGGGCGAACTATTTCGCCCCTACAAATCATTTCCGGTTAAAACGCGTAGCCCCAAGTTGCCGACAACGCTCCATCACGGGCCAGTTGATAACCGTTAACCTCGGTAGAGACGGGTTCTAACCACTCAAAACTCAAGCTATTGCCAGCCAAATCGCCGCTAGGCACAAAAGCATTGACACCAAAACCCACATCCCAGTATTTGCCGCCGTAGTTTTTTGTGTAATCAGTCGGACCCAAGGCTTGCTCTAAGCCATTAAACTGATTTCTGATTGATCCCTGTGCCGTGTAAACCCCACGCACTGAGGTAGATAACCAATTTAATAAATTGTAACTGCCCCAAGCGGTAGACTGGAAAACATCCCCCAAGGCATAGCCCGAATCATTTTTATTTTCCAATCGTTTTGTGCCATTAACCTGAGCGCCCCAGGACCAATCGTCAAACTTTCCCGTGTAAGTCATGCTGGGTTTAAAATCCCAAGTGCCGCTACCCAGTTGCATGCCGTAATCTGCAAAGCCGCC
>CANNLO010000523.1 GCA_947505055.1 Methylococcaceae bacterium
CAGATTTACAGATTAAATGTTGCCATGTTATGAGTACATGTGGTTTTTAGATGGTATTTCATAATTTAATCAGTGAATCTGTGGCGTTTTATTTTCGTGCTAAGCGTGGACAAGTCTGTATGAATTTTAAAATTCAAGCTACGAGGTTGATATGTTTAAACGGCTGATTATTTTGTTGCTGCTGACGGCTTTGTCCGGTTGCGGCTATAACGCGCTACAGTCTAGTGATGAAGACATTAAAGCGACTTGGGCTGAGGTCTTGAATCAGTATCAGCGCCGCGCCGATCTGGTGCCTAATCTGGTTAATGTGGTCAAGGCTTATGCAGCTCACGAGAAAGATGTGCTGACCGAAGTGACTGAGGCCCGCGCCAAGGTCGGAGCCTTGCAGGCCACGCCGGAACTGGTCAATGACGAGCAGGCCTTTCAGAAATTTATTGCCGTTCAGGGGCAAATGACCGGTGCGATTTCACGGCTGCTGGCGGTGGCGGAAAATTACCCGCAGCTGAAAGCCGACGGTCTATTTCGTGATTTACAGTCGCAGCTTGAAGGTACAGAAAACCGTATCACCGTAGCGCGTAATCGCTATATTGCTGCGGTAAAACTTTACAATATTACCGTGCGTTCATTCCCTTCCAACCTGACCGCGATGATGTTTGGCTACCAGACCAAGCCGAGTTTCATTGTGGAAAATGAAAAAGCTCTCGCGATACCACCCAAAGTTGACTTTGGCGCGCCTGCAACAGTGGTCGGTCAATAGCATGAATATGATTTCTGCGCGTTACGGACTGGGATTTTTTCTGGCGTTGCTCTGCGCGATGGCAAGTGCCGTGGTTGGCATTCCCGAGTTAGCAAATCGCGTCACCGATCTCACCGCCACGCTGAGCGTCGAGCAGGTCGCTGCACTGGAAGATAGGTTGGCTGCATTCGAGGCAAAAAAGGGCGCGCAGATTGCAGTGTTAATCGTCCCGACCACGGGGGATAAGGATATAGCTGAGTTTGGCATAGAAGTCGCTGACTTGGCGCAAATCGGCCGCAAAGGCATCGATGATGGCGTGATACTGATCGTGGTCAAAAATGACAGGAAATTGCGGCTGGAAGTTGGCTATGGCCTGGAAGGTGTTATTCCTGATGCTATTGCCAAGCGGGTGATTTCCGAGACCATTACACCGTATTTTAAGAAAGGGGATTATGTCGGTGGCATCGATGCAGGCGTCATGCAGTTAATGCAATTGATCGAAGGTGAGACTTTGCCTGCGCCGATTGCAAGTCCGGGTGGTGGCGGACAGCATGAGTCGTTGTTTATGTTCATTTTGTTGGGTGGGCTGATTTCAGGTTTTGTGCTGTCTGCGGTCATGGGTCGTGTGCTGGGAGGAATGCTGGCGGGTTTGGCTAGTGGCGTGTTGGCTGTTCTGGTTTTGGGTTTAACTGTCTCGCTGGCGCTGATGGTCGGCTTAATGGTTTTTTTTATCGTTGCTGTTCGTCAAACGGGTCGGCGCATCTGGTCTAACGGTGGCGGCTTTGGTGGAAGTGGTGGCGGAAGTTCATGGGGCGGTGGCGGTGGCCGCTTTGGCGGAGGAGGCGCGTCAGGATCATGGTAAACATTAAGCGTTGGTTTCGTCATGTATTTATGCCGCCCTGGCGTTGGAGGGTGTTGTTTCCTGAGGCGCTGCTGGCCGAGATAGAAAAGGCAATTGAGCGCTCCGAGCATCAGCACAGTGGCGAGCTTCGCTTTGCAGTTGAAAATACGCTGGACCCGGCTAAAGTCTGGCGTGGTATGGCTGCACGTCAGCGTGCATTAGAAGTGTTTTCAAATCTGCGAGTCTGGGATACCGAACAAAATAGCGGTGTGCTTATTTATCTGTTGCTGGCAGATCGGGAGGTTCATATTGTCGCAGATCGCGGCATTGTCAGTCATGTCGCGCAAGCCGAGTGGAATGGGATTGCGGGGGCTATGCAACAGGAATTTCGCCGGGGGGATTTTCTGCGCGGCTCGCTACATGGCATAGAGCGTATTACAGAGTTATTATCCGCCCATTTTCCGCCTAGTGTCGAGGATCGGAATGAGCTTCCTAATAAGCCCGTCATCGTTAAATGATAAAACCTTGAGTATTCACTATGAAGGCGCGAAGATCATGAAGCATAAAACAGAGCAAAAATTTCCTGTACTTCGTGTTCCTAAGCGTAACGCGGTTTGCAACGCCAGTCAGTCACGTTTTTCTTGATGGTATCTCTTTGTAAATTTTCGTTCTTTTCGCGCTTTTCGTGGATGAGCCGATTTTTCACTAGACAAATTTACGTCATACGGATTTGACGAGTCTGTCGTTTGTCTATATCATTTCGCGGTTATGTTGAATCGATTACCTGAATATATAGACCCCTTGCACCTCGCTGATAAACGTGGCGAATTGAAGGGGCAAATACCCGTAAGTAGCCTGGATCGTTTAGCGGATTTGCTATTCAATGATGCCGGGACTGTAACTGTGGATCTTTATTTTGGTCGGGAAGGACGCTTGGCCAAAATTGAGGGGCAAATAGAAGCAGTGCTGGAACTTGAATGCCAGAATTGCCTGCAGGCGGTGCAATATCCGGTCAAAAGCCGCATTAAACTGGGTATTGTAACTTCGATGGATCAGGCCGACAGATTGCCTGAGGATTATGATCCGTTGTTGGTTGATGAGGGGAAAATGCCTCTTAAAAACATTGTCGAAGACGAACTGTTGCTTATTTTACCTGCGTTCCCCAAGCATGCACACGATTGCTTGGCTCAGAAGTCAAACAATAACAAGGTCGACTTATTGCTCAATAAGCAGCAGTCACCCATCGAAAACCCTTTTTCCATCTTAGCTAAATTAAAAAATACTGGAGATTTATAATGGCTGTACAAAAAAGTAAAGTTTCACGTTCAAGACGTGGTCAACGTCGTTCACACGATGCGTTAACTGGCAGAACCCTGACTCAGGATCCATTGACAGGCGAAATGCATATCCGTCACCACATGACTCCCGATGGCTTCTTTAAAGGTCGCCAAATTGTAGGCGGCAGTAACGAAGAATAAAGTCTTCACGCCTTGCAGCATGATGATATGCCGAAGCTGATCAAATCAGATTCGGCTTTTTTAGAATACACAGGGAGTCATCGGTAAGCGTGAGTCTAACAATTTCGATTGATGCAATGGGCGGGGATTACGGTCCTGACGTCACCATTCCGGCATGCCTGGATTGCTTAAAAAACAATCCAGACTTAAAGCTGATTTTAGTGGGCAATGAAGCGGTGCTCAATCCGCAGTTAGCCCAGGGTATGCGTGCTTATCCAGGCAGACTCACTATTCAGCATGCCTCTCAATGTGTAGCAATGGACGAGTCCCCGTCCAAGGCGCTA
>CANNLO010000524.1 GCA_947505055.1 Methylococcaceae bacterium
AAAGCTGTTATTTTTTGGTTAAATTGCTCTTAATTTTTAGCTAAAAATTGGGTTTTTTTTGTGATGGTAAATATGGGCGATTATGCCGCTGACTTTTAAAAATTAACTAGGCTGGTTTTAGTGGTAATTTTCGTGTGATGAATGCCAGGGTCAAAATTTAATGGTTTTGGGTGTTTATTGGCGGAAGATTTCCAGTTTCTAAAGGCCTTTATATTGCTATTATCGGGGTGGGTATTTTATAGTGGGATTTTCTGCGTTTATGGCAACCCCCATTTTATAGAATGCGGACTGAAAGCGGGGAAACCTCGTTTTATAGTGAATAGGCGTTTCTATACAACCTTCCGCACCATCTCGGAATATTTACTTGATATAAATGACAACCTTATATTATTGACGGACAGAATCTTGGAAACTGTAGCCTATAGGGACTTAACGAGTAAAAACAAAAAAGCCCGCAATCCGAGCTTACTTCAATCTTCAATTTTACATTGAGTCCTAGCCGCATTAACCCTGTCACGTAATTCCTTGCCTGGTTTAAAGTGCGTTACCGTTTTTGCGATTAAATGCACACTTTCACCTGATTTAGGATTTCTGCCAATGCGGGGTGGTCTAAGCCGAATATTTAAGCTGCCAAAACCACGAATTTCAATGCGTTCACCCTTTGCAAGCGCTTCTGACATGTGCTTAAACATGCAATTAACGGCGAGTTCAACGTCATTCTTGTGAAGATCAAGTAACTTTTTACTTACTTCCTCAATGAGGTCTGATTTAACCATTTTAACTTCCCTAATAATTTAATGGTGCTATTTTAGCAGTTAATTATGAACTTTTTATACAGACATCATGAAACCAATGCCGCAGTTTGGCTTTTTTGCCTGGTTTTGATCAATGCGGGCTGGTGATGTTTTTTTTAGTCCATCTAAAGATTTCACTATTCATGGCTATATTATATAGTGCTACCCACTACGAATCACATAGAGCCAAATTAAAATGGGGTTCGCGACACAAGCATCGACAGTCGTTAATTCATTAAGCATGTGATCTAGCAGGGCTACTAGAATACACATAAATCCAGCATCAGATGTCGGATTATCAACTGTATCGCAAGTTTGGATAATCGCTTGTAAATAGTTTTCCAGCGGTATTTCTAAATTATAATCTCTCAGTAAAATAACAGCTTCAGGGCGATACTTGTGTACCGTACTGATGACGTTTGCGAAGCATCCATGCGGATCGCCGCAGAAGATTATGTTATTTGGCATTGCTTTCCTCATCATTTTTGAATTGAATGTAATCAATTCAGAACAATTTATTGATATTATTTGCAGCGTTAAGTATTCGAGCTATCCATTGCAGAATGCCCTCAAATACTTATTTCACAAGCATACGGTTAATTTAAATAAACCCCATCCTAACTTCAGGAGCACCAATATCTCTGGGCTCAAAATCTTTAGGAAGAATAATATGTTGGAAATCAGAAGATTTTTTATCTGAATGCCTGAGAGCTGCTTTTCCGCATGCTGAAATCAATTCTTTTTGAATTTTTCTTGGCTCTAGATCGCTATCAATTATTTTATCGATGAGATCGCGTGGCAAATCCTCATTGAATCTTGAACCCCATGCGTGATTTTCACGCATATTGTTATAAATTGAGCGGAGTACATTTTCCATTTGTAGCCGCGAGGGTCGTTCAACCTCTATAACTGAGAAACGGGATAATATTGGATCAGGTATCTTATCTATTGAGTTTGCGGTACCGATCCAAACAATATGGGAACAATCAGTCGGGGTTTCTAGTGATTCATCAACAAAAGTAGATGCAGTCTCTTTTTCTAACAAAGAATACAGTGATCCCAACGGATCATATCGCTTGTCCCCCCCCGACTTGCAACATTCATCTATTACGATAAGTGCATTTCCCACGTGATAGCGAGCTAGTGCTTCTACCACGCGGCCAGTTTTTCCCTCAGACCAGCCAGATGATGACCCGCCGATCACAAAACCAGCTGTCATGCCCGCCAAACTTATGAGTTCAAAATGTGTACCAACTATTTTAGAAAGTGCGTGACAGAAAAAAGTCTTACCGATTCCTGGCGGACCCACCAATAACAAGGGATTCGCTGAAAATACGCTGTGTTCTGAGAGTTGTGCTAAAGCGAATTGCTCAAAATAATAATCGATAACCTCTGAAAAATTAGGAAAATCTACCCTAAGCAACTCAAGTTGCTCAAAAATATCAACGGGTAATTTTGCAAGCGATAAAAATCCCGCTGTATCTCCCAGATAATTCAAAAGCCTTTGATGATTGCGATATAAATTACTTCGATTGCCCTGTTCTTTAAGCATCTCCTTCATTCTTTTAACATCAAAAACTTCAACTAATTCGGTCACTGTTTGTTCGATAGATTGATCTGTTACGGAAACGATGCCTATAGGTGGTGTTAGTAATGTCTTTGAGCGCTTTTTCTGAGCGTGAATGCCCTCCAGTTCGATTTTATCCGCATTGCTTAGTGCCTCTGCTTCATCGTCTGAGACAGGCTTAAGCACTGATGATAATGATTTTTTTTCGAATAGATCGGTAATCATGGGTGCCGTGTCAACGACATCAACGGTTTCATTATTAATCGTATTCTGATTGCTTTGCCAGGTTTGGTAAGCGCAACTCAAGCAGACATGGGTGTAGCCCATCATGCCCTTAGGTGCGGTAGGTAAAAATGGTGCATCTTTGCGCACCTCTTCGTCTTTGATATTCAATTTAACTAATTCGTGACTGCATATATAGCAATACCTCAGGGAGAGCTCTACAGCATTGCTTACACAATAGTTTATGGCAAAGTCACGTGCTTCGATTTGCTTGCCAGCTTGAATAAAGACCCGTAATTTGCGCTGAAAAAGTGCAGAAACATCCAATTCATTACCTTCTCCAAACAATTCTTCGGTAATGCGTAAATATTCAATATCGGGTTTATCAGTCGCGAATACATCTTCAATATCCGATAAAAAATTATTAACTATTAGACCTAAACCTGACGAAACTCGAACTATAAATGGCTCAATCCAGGGGTGCATGCGAACATTTGTTTCATAAGTTACGTCTGCATTTACTGATTCACGAATTACATGCATAGAATTTACCCCCCTTTTTTGTATTGAGACAATAACCTTGTTAGATCATTGCATTAATGTTGACTATACGCATAGTTTAAAAGTATTTCAATATGTTTTTAAACCTATCATATAACAAGTAGTAAAATTTTTAGAATTTTGCTCGGAAAGATTACGACTTGGCTATCAAGTTTTTAAATTTAATATATTAAGGGTGTATTCAGTGATAAAGATTAGAATTGTTTCAGTGTCTAAGGCAACAG
>CANNLO010000525.1 GCA_947505055.1 Methylococcaceae bacterium
AAAGTGGTATTGAAAGAATTAATCGACAATGCCTCGGATACATGTAAAAACGCTGGGATTAATCCAGTTATAGAGATCGGCATGGCTGCCACCAAAAATAAGATGAGGATTTCCGTTAGCAATAATGGCAGGGGTATCAATGAAGAGGTCATTATGAACATTCTGAACTTCAATACCAGAACCTCAGATTAGAAGGCCTATAAAACAATTATACGCAATGCACAATATACGTCTTTAAAACCATTTACGGCATACCACAGGCCCTAGGTGGCGATTTAGTAACTATTTAGTCGTTTGGGTAACATCACACCATAAAAGAAAATGCCACTCCAACTGGTACGATTGATATGTCATGCCTTAAAGTTAAACGGTATTATTACGCAAGAGTCACAGTAATATTTAATCCACATGCATGCCATTGTAAAAATAGGCACTTTTGATGATATTAAAGTGTCAAAATGCTTTATTAAAAGCTAGCCGTTATGCTGATTTGACTAGGGAAGAAAAAATAATTTGGTTAAAAGCCTTAGTGGCCAGACTTAATCCTTTATGCTTCATTTGTGCAAATTGCCGCACTATCGAATAAATGCCAACTCAATGTATCAGTCATCCCATAAAATGGCGTGATATGCTGTTAAATTAAGCCAGATCAGCCTATTTACACTGGGTTGTGGCAAGAATCACTTCGCCTTCAGTAAATAATCATTTTCTTTTAAGTATAAGCTACCAATTTATTCTTCCATTTCATTCCCCTTAGACTTGCATCTTCTTTATTGTTGCTTAAGTGGTGACTATGTTGAGTTTATGCAGTACATGCACATGCGTTTCACTGTCTTGCACGTGCATTGCACTGTAATACCCGGACATCCCCGTCCTTCTTAAGTTTCTATGGTGTTTGTATCTAAACAGGTGCAAAAATAAAAGATAATTGTTGTCGAACATTAAATTATGCTTATTTATAGCAAATAGTATTAGTGTCAGCCCTCTTTTTCCTATAACTTACTTTACATTCGCCGATAAAGCCTGTTATTTTCGTTGGCAACCCAATACGTTGAAGTTAGATTGCTTGCCTTACGATAAAGTTAACTTCGATCCAGCATTAGGTAATTACTAGAGGCCGAATTTATACAAAAGTATGAAGTTGGTGGGCAAAGTTATGGCGTTATACCGACCTTTTTAAAACACCAACGCATTAACTTAAGAGAGCCAATATCTGAAATACCTGCACCAGAAGATGCAATGCACGTGCAAGACAATGCAACGCACGTGCAAGACAATGCAACGCACGTGCAAGCATATGAGGAAAGGGAAAGGGAAAGGAAGGGATTAAAAGAAACCCCGCAACAACTTTTGGCCAACCAGCTTAACGCTGATGGCAGTGAAGTAAACCGGCAACTGATCAGGTGGGTGAAAGCACTGATTCAATCATGTGCCGTACAGATGCATGCACGTGCATATCTGAGTAGATTGTGTCATAACTTGTAGATGATGAGTGACTTATACTTGCCTACCGTAGCTAAAGAAAATGCTGATGAACTTGGCTTTAGATGAGTTTAATAGCGGTATGAGTATTAATTTTGACTTGGACTTTACCGCCGTGTTGTCAGGTATAGAATTTTACGGTGTATTAGAGTTTTTTGATCATATCTCCTTGTTAATCAAAAATTAGAATCTGATAGCCGAGTGTGTGTTTCAAAAATAGAAATGGTTAGCAGGTAAACAAAGGATTTAATAACGAACATAATTTTGAACGAATTTAATGGGAAAAAAAGTGCTTGATGAATATGTTTAAATGGACAAGTGACAGTACATTAAAAATTGATACCGTCAAAGTAGAGAGGTATAATGACGGTATTAAAAAATATATACCGTCATGATTTTAACCGATACCATCATAAATACCGCCAACGCTAGAACTAAACCTTTCAAGTTGGGGGATGGTCAAGGTATGTACCTACTGGTAATGCCGAACGGCTCAAAATACTTTAGGCTTGATTATCGCTTGGATGGGAAAAGGCTGACTTTAGCATTGGGCGTGTACCCAGAAACAAGTCTTGAGGTAGCAAGGGCAAGCCGTGATATTGCCAAGCAGCAGATAAAAGACGGTATAAAGCCAAAAGCAAATACAGTTAGAAAGACGGTATCTAATGCGACCAGTACCGACAAGAAGTTAGAGCGGTTACTAAAAAATGAAAGGCAAATAAATTCAAACTTACAAGCCAAACTTGCAACTGCTGTGGCATTTAGCCACTTAACAAAAGAACAGATAGAATTATTTTTTGCACTAGATAATCCTGAATTAGCTAAATTAAAGGCGCTATCAGCGTTAAGTATGGATGCCGGTATAGGTAGTTTCACAGACGCGGAACTGGTTAAGGATTTGGAGCGCCGAGGTTTTGAAGTATCCATTCACAGAGAGATTCCAAAGTAACACCTAGGCAATGGTTAATCAATTCGATAACAAAGGATTTATTAACGTTGAACGTTGTCAATTGGCATTAACATAGGGAATAAACTCTGTTTATAACAGGAGTAAACAGGCATGGCAGAATCAAAATTCACTCCCGGTAAATCTGGCAATCCGAGAGGCAGGCCGAAAAATAAAACTGCACCACTGATGCTAAGAAAAGCGATTAGTGAAGCGATGCCAGAAATTATCCAGAGCCTGATTGATGCGGCTTTAAATGGCGATGTAGGCGCGGCAAACAGTTTACTTAGTCGGTGTGTCCCCACATTGAAACCCGAAGCCTTGTCGATAAATTTACCCATTAAAGACACGCTTCCAGAGCAAGGCGACCAGATCATTCGAGCCACAATGGGTGGAAAGATTCCGCCGGATGTTGGCAGTCAGTTAATAATTGCTTTGTCGAATCAAGGCAAATTGGTTGAGTTGCAGGAGTTAAGTGAACGCCTAGCCCGACTTGAAAAAAAACTCAATATCCCAAATGCACTTAATTGACAAACTCAATAAAAAACCATTTATTATTCAAATTTGGAGTTAGCAAAATGAATTTAAAAACACGACTAATTAAATTAGAGGAAAAAATAGAACCGGATACTTTCCTTGTTTTTTATAATCCAGAGTTAGCCGCTGCGGATAGCGAGACACAATTACGTTATTGCTTAGAAAATGGCTTGGATAAGAACAAGGTTTTATTTGCGAACGATATAGACATGGCGTTGTAGTTAAAAAATCCTGAATACCCCGTGTTTGTTAGCATTGAGATCGACATGAACAGTTGAAACAGTTTTGAAATAAGTGACTATCAATACTCAATAAAATTGGTAAAGCAGTCATGATCACAACTACTTGTGGACAGTAGAATTCAGAAATGACGCTGTTTTGAGGTGCGTCGTAG
>CANNLO010000526.1 GCA_947505055.1 Methylococcaceae bacterium
CAGGTTTTACCCTAATTGAACTTATGGTAACAGTGGCAATTGTCGGAATTTTAGCCGGTATTGCCTACCCCAGTTACCAAAGCAGTGTAATGAAATCACGGCGAGCGGATACTGAAGGAGTGCTATTAGGCTTGGCTAATGCAATGGAAAGGCATTTTACTGAATCAAATACTTATTTGGGTATGGGGACTCCTGATACGGGTGCACCTTCTATTTATTCCATCCCAACAGCAACCGCGACTTACTACACAATAACTATCAGTGCAGCAACTGCAAGTAGCTATACACTAAGCGCCGCACCAACTGGAGCACAGAGCAATGATAGTTGCGGTACTTTAACCTTAACCCATACAGGCGTAAAAAGCCCCACAACTTCCGGTTGCTGGTAAACATTATTAAAACCCGCTTAACTCGGAAAGCGGGTTGATCATTCATTTCACAACATAATTTGTAACTACTCGCGCCCTCATCATTGAAAAATAAATAAAAAATTTCTTGACAGCTTTTCCGTCAAAAAAATATCTTTTTTTACGATAGAATAAAATCTTTCTACACAGCTCATTACAAATAACGCCAGAAGGTTTAATCCTTAGCTCATCCTTTCGAATACAAAAAAACCATTGCCGTCCGCTAAGTGCGCTTCCTGGAGGTAAAAAAAGCCATGCTAAAATAGGCCCTCTATTTAGAGATATAGCGTATTCACTTTAATGGCAAGCTTAGATAAAACCTCGGTTAGAACAAAAGTCAGTCGGTTGAAAGCCGATTTTGAACAACTGTGCGACGACGGAAAAATAACCGCTGAAAGCAAAGCGCTGATGTTGAGCATGTTCCTGATTGTTGAATTGATACTGTCCATTTTTCTCGAAAAAACCACCAAAAAAGACAACAACAACTCCAGCATACCCTCCTCGCAAACCGAAAAAGATGAGTCCTCGCTAGGCAATCAAGGCAGTAACGGTAAGTGCAAAAAAGAAACCGATACCCTGGAAATGGCATTATTAACGATCCAGGCTATATTCTAATCCGTTCGATTTTATTTTCGCCCATAAATTTTTGACTATTATTAGCTGCTGCTTATGAATGAGGCATACTTGAAGGTATGTCGGGTAACCCCTCCAATAAAATCATATCATGCTGATGTGTTCGATAGGATAAAAACACATATTCATTCCAATAATTCCGGCTCAACCCATATTTCATGAGATGCTCATAGGCCGGTACTTTTTCAGCAATTTTTGTGTGTATCAAGTTTCTTTCAAAATAGTCTTGCCAATCGTTTTCAACAAATGGAATAAATTCTTTTTGACTGCCGGACTTGCCCAACACGTAGGGAGTCGTAAAAACAATTGAATAGTCAAATTGTGTATTGCACTCAAAGGGTGGCGGCATAACTCGTGCAAACCAAATCTCACCCGGATTCCCGAAATAACCACTTCCTGGAATGGCCTTGATTTCTCTATTTGTTATCAACTCTCTCAACAGCAGGTACTTGCCATCGGTCCCTTCATGCTTATAAATCCCCATTCTTGATGTTTGCATCTTTTCAAACAAAGCTATCAGCCCTTGGTCGACATTTAGAAATTTATACAAATCAGTCCCGATTGTGCCAAATGTTTCTCTTTTAAGCCCTGCACATAAATCAAATGCTCCCCAACACGTAAAGTAGGAACCTGTTAATGGACTCATGGGTGGCCCAGACGGCATATATTCATCGGCTGATTGTGCATATGCATCAGCCAGCTTGTCGAGAAATGGTAGTTCACAAAGTTGTTCGATAAGCACTGAAAATAGATTCTGTCCGTAAATATATAGGCCATGAACAGGGTCGTATTCTGTAAGCTTATTTTGGGAGATGATGGTTTTTTGAAAGTCTTCGGCTCTAATTTTAGCGTCTCTCCAGTCAGACAAATTGGTCACTTTCTATTGGAGATGATATTGGGCAGATGCAACAACTTTTCTTGCTATAGGACCTTTACCGATGTTCTTGTCCTGTTTTGATTTTAAGGGGTTTCTCATTTTAAAAATGCTCTATGCACTAAATGTCGGTTACCAGTTTGCGAATTGGAGTAATTTTAAATACAGCTTTTATCAATTAAATTCTAGTCATAACCGATTCAGCCCTGCACTTTGCTCAATGGGGTCAGCGGACAATTGTCCGTTTTGGGTTAATTCCATTAGGCTGGGCTTTTGGTTATATACTAAAATAGTATATGCTTTAATTTTTTCGCCATTGGCGACTTTTCAATGATTAAATCCGGCTAATGTTTAATGAAATACTGGATTTTGAATACTGATGTACTTTATCGTAACCGGCTAAAGATTGTTAATGTTGGTTTACTTTAAACCACCAACCACCATGGGTTAAGTGTAGTCAAAGTGATCATGGGCTAGCTTAAACTGGAGTTAAAAACATAGAATTCAATGAGTTTAAAACTCTCTATAGCATATAGTATAGAAAACCAAACTCATTGAAACTCTCTCAACGTACCATCAACATTGGTTTGTTAACCGGTTTAAAACAGTTTTAACCTTGCGTTCATAAGGCATACCAAACAATGGTTTGAAGTATTGCTACGCATGGTGGCTTGATGATTTTCTAGGAAACTTCAGCTAAAGTTAAGTCACCGATTCATATTCGCTGAAGATTATACAGACAACTGCTTACCCAACAAAAAGATCGGGATGAACGTTTATTCTCAGTACATGGTCACTAAATCCGAACTATAAGTCGATTAGCATGCCCATTCGTGAAATAACTTGAGTGACTGACATTTATAAATTGCTATAAAAGGCGTTAATTATGAAAAGACCCGATACCTCCGGTTGGCACGAACTAGCCGAAACTCAGTCACTCGAAGCATTGAATTCCGATGCGTTGAAAGGTCTGAGCACACAAGAATCTAAAGATCGTCAAGCGCGATTTGGCGCAAACCGCCTGACCCCCAAGAAAGGCAAGAATCCGCTCCTGCTGTTCTTGTCCCAGTTCCACGATCCTTTGATTTATATTTTGCTGGTATCGGCTTTGATCACCGGTTCATTGAAGAGCTGGGTGGATGCCTCCGTCATCTTCGGCGTAGTCTTCCTTAACGCCATCATTGGTTTCATCCAGGAATTCAATGCTCTGCGCGCCATTGAAGCGTTGTCGCGCGCGCTTGGCATCAGCGCGGCCGTATTGCGCGATGGAGTCCGACAAGTCGTCCCGGCCATGGAATTGATTCCCGGTGACATCGTTTTCCTGCAATCCGGCGATAAGGTCGCGGCGGATGTGCGCCTGATCAAGCTGCGGGATTTACAGATCGACGAGTCGGCCCTCACCGGCGAATCGGTCCCGGTGGAAAAAAACACCC
>CANNLO010000527.1 GCA_947505055.1 Methylococcaceae bacterium
CTCGGAGTTAAAGAATCGTATTCAATCAGGCTATAACCTGCGTGAAGTCATAAATCGCATTGATGAACTGCGCTTTAGAACGCATACAGAAAAACTTGAAATGAGTCATCTGTACGAAGACAAGATTAAGAATATGGGCAATGCTGGGCGTAATGGTGGTGAATATTACACACCACGACCCTTAATTAAAACCATCGTTAAAGTGGTAGCACCCGAGATTGGCAATAGCATTTATGATGGTGCGGTGGGTTCTGCGGGTTTCTTATGTGAAGCCTTTGAATACCTCAAACACAGCAAGACTTTAACCACCAGTGATGTTATTACCCTGCAAAAGCATACCTTCTACGGTAAAGAGAAGAAGTCTTTGGCCTATATCATTGGCACCATGAATATGATTTTGCACGGTGTCGAAGCACCCAACATTGTGCATACCAATACCAATACCCTTGCCGAAAACCTTGCCGATATTCAAGAAAAAGACCGCTATGATGTGATTCTGGCTAATCCGCCCTTTGGTGGCAAAGAACGCGCCGAAGTGCAACAAAATTTCCCTATTAAAACCGGTGAAACAGCGTCCTTGTTCTTACAGCATTTCATCAAAATCTTAAAGGCCGGTGGTAAAGCCGGTGTCGTTATTAAAAACACCTTCTTATCCAACACTGATAATGCCTCGGTTGCCTTGCGTAAACAACTACTGGAAAACTGTAATCTGCATACCGTATTGGATTTACCAGGGGGTACTTTTACTGGTGCGGGTGTAAAGACCGTGGTGTTGTTTTTTGAAAAAGGCAGTACGACTCAAAACGTCTGGTTTTACCAACTCAATCTGGATAGGAACTTGGGTAAAACCAATGCCCTGAATGAAAAGGATTTGGCAGAGTTTGTAGAATTGCAAAAGACTAAAGCCGAGAGTGAAAACTCTTGGAGCATTGCCGTAAAAGACATAGACCAATCGACCTTTGATTTGAGTGCTAAAAATCCCAACAAGAAAGAAGAAGCCGCACTGCGCCAACCTCAAGATATTTTGGCAGCCATGGCAGCCTTAGATAAACAAAGTGCCGAGCTACTGGCGACTATCAACACCCTGCTCTAACTGGAGAAAACAAGATGCAAGATATTCGCTGGAAACAACGCTTTGCTAATTTTAACCGTGCTTTCTTGTTGCTACGCGATGCCATGGAAAATGATTTGGCAACACTCAGCCAGTTAGAAAAAGAAGGCATCATTCAACGCTTTGAATATACCTTTGAATTAGCTTGGAAAGTACTCAAAGACAAAATGGAAAATGACGGCATTATCCTAGATCAAATATCACCCAAAGCCGTGATCAGGCAAGCCTTTGCGGCCAAATACATCAACGATCCTGACACTTGGTTAAAAATGATCGGTGATAGAAACTTAATGAGCCATACCTATGACTTTGTTAAATTTGAAGCCGTCATTCAATCGATAGCCGATGCCTATTTACCGATGCTGGAAGAATGGCATTTGCAGTTGCTATCTGAAATCACCGAATCATGAGTGATACTGGTTTAACACCCGAACAACTAATAATGTTACAAAACGTGTTTAAAACGTATCCACAAGTTGACGCCGTAAAAGTCTATGGCTCACGCGCAAAAGGTAACTTTCATGAGCGTAGTGATGTGGATTTAGTCTTGATCGGCACAGGTATCGACCGCTTTTTAGTGGCTGATGTTTTATTGGATTTAGCCGATACCGATTTGCCTTATGCAGTCGATTTGCAGAATTACAGCGACATAAAAAATCGGGCATTGATTGAACATATTGATCGGGTGGGGTTGGTGATTTATGAGCGAGAAGTGATTTGATGAAAGCCTTGGATGAAACAAGAGAAGTTATTTTAAAATCAATCTTGGAATTGATATGAAACAGGGATGGGAGTTAAAAAAGTTGGGTGATATTTGCGATCTGCAAAATGGATTTGCATTCAAATCAAACGATTATATTGAATTTTCAAATACAATGAATTTCCGAATGAGCCAAATTAGGCCAGGTGGCGGAATTGATTTGGAAAACAATCCAAAATATTTGCCAGATGACTATGCAGTTAAATACAAGGATTATCTTCTAAAAGAAGGCGATGTTGTCATAGCAATGACTGACTTAGCCACCGAAACAAAAATACTTGGCGTTCCAACTATTGTTCCAAAAGATAATAGAAATTGGTTATTAAATCAACGTGTTGGAAAACTATTCAAAATAGATGTCTTAATAGTCGATGTTGCTTACTTAAAATATATTTTATCGAGTACATCTGTAAATGAATATTACAAAAGTTTAGGAAGGGGTGGATTACAAATAAACATCGGAAAGCAGGATATTCTTAATGCAAAAATCCCACTTCCCCCACTCCCCGAACAACAACGTATAGTCGCCATATTGGATGAAGCCTTTGCTGCCATAGCCCAAGCAAAAGCCAATGCCGAACAAAACCTAAAAAACGCCAAAGAACTGTTTGAAAGTTATTTACAGAGTGTGTTTGAAAATAAAGGCGAGGGTTGGGAAGAGAAAACTTTGGGTGAAATGATTGAATTGTTAGTTGGATTTGCCTTCAAAAGTAAAGATTACACAGAAGTAGAAGATGATATTTTGCTTTTGAGAGGCGATAACATTATGCAAGGCTATCTACGCTTGGATGATGTAAAGCGTTGGAGCAAGTTAGAATTTGAAACTTATAAAAAATATCAACTACAAGAAAATGATATTTTGCTGGCGATGGATAGACCTTGGGTAAAAGCAGGATTGAAAATAGCAAAAATATCAAACAAAAATATACCTGCTTTATTAGTTCAGCGAACGGCTTGTTTAAGAACCAAATCTAATCTTGATAATTCATTCTTATTCTATTTACTAAAATCTAATGGTTTTATGAAATATTTAATCGATGTTCAAACTGGCATTGGAGTTCCGCATATAAGTGGTAAACAAATATTGGATTTTTCATTTACTACCCCACCACTAAAAGAACAACAAGCTATAGTTCAAAAACTGGATGCCCTATCCACCGAAACCAAACAATTAGCAGCTATCTACCAGCAGAAAATAAACGACTTGGACGAGTTAAAAAAATCCATCCTGCAAAAAGCCTTTGCCGGTGAATTATGTTAACGTTTCTGACCCATACCTTTAAAAAGGAAAAAGTATCATGAATACCTTGCCAGAAATCATTAATCAGGAAATCAATACACTGCCATTACTGTCACAAAAAGAGGTACTAGACTTTGTCTTGTTTTTGAAAAATCGGCTTAGCACTCAAACAGACACGGATTATTTATCAAACAATGCGGACAGCAAACAGGCGATTATTGACGGTTTAAATAC
>CANNLO010000528.1 GCA_947505055.1 Methylococcaceae bacterium
AACTTTTAGTGCCGCTTGTTGACTAGTGTCGGGGAGAATAACCACAAATTCTTCACCACCATAACGCGCGATCAAATCACTCGGACGAACTATCATTTTGGCGAGCGTAGCAGCAACCCTTTGCAAGCAAATATCTCCAGCTCCGTGACCATAATGATCGTTAAATTGTTTGAAATGGTCAATGTCAATCATAATCAAAGAAATTGGCGTTTTATCACGTATAGCCCGCTTCCATTCTGTTGTTAATGCTTGGTCAAAGCGACGACGATTGGGAATAAGAGTAAGCGCATCAAGCAACGACATGGATTCCAGTAAGTCGGCTTGCAGCTTAAGATGAATATGATTGCGGATACGGGCTTTGACGATAGGAATTACGAAGGGCTTGGTAATATAATCAATAGCTCCCAGATTAAGCCCTTGCTCTTCATCCGCTTCGGCATTCAGGGTCGTTACAAAAATCACTGGAATTTTACGGGTACTAGTGTTTTCCTTAAGCTTCCTACAAACTTCAAAACCATCCATCTTCGGCATCATAATATCTAAAAGTATTAGATCAGGTTGCTCACGTAGCGCAATTTTTAATGCTTCCTCGCCATTATTTGCCACCTTAATCCGATATAAGGACTCTAAAGACTGGGCAAGAATTCTTACATTTAGATGTGCGTCATCAACGATTAGTACCATGGGTTGCTGGGTGTGTGTCATACAATGTCCTTAGTATTCGAAAGCGTTGCTAGCTGCTGAAGAATATTCTGTGCTTCGCCATAGCGAAGTTCATCGATTAGCTTACGTAACTGGGCAAACAGGTCAAGTTGGGATGTGGATAGGTGAGAGTTAAATACGTTAAGAAAACTTTCACTAATGAAGTCATTTTCCTTAAGCAACAGCTCAAGCTCTACTATGCTGCGCTTTAATTCAAAGCTATTGCCACCAGGAGGTGGTATCGGCTCTTCCGGCTGGTCCAGTGCGCCAATGGTTGACATTGTTTGGTTAAATGCAGCTCGAAATGCGTCAAACGTGGCAGTTGATGCCCCCTCTTTGAGTTCAGCTTCCAATTCCTTAGTAACGGCATGAAGTTTCACGGCGCCGACGTTACTGGATACGCCTTTAATCAGGTGAACCTTTTCTTTGGCTGAAACCCAATTCCCAGCCAAGATCATCGCTTCAATTTCATCAGGCACGTCTTTCATGCTATCCCTAAAATCAAGCAGCAAGCGTGTTGCAAGTTTCTGATTATTGCCCAGCATCAGCAATAGATTAGTTAAGTCGAGAATTGGCAAATCATTCATGCCTGATTGTTGCTCTAACAATAGTTTGTCAGTAGTATTCGTTGTTGGTCCAATCGGTTTTATCCAATTTATTAGTGTTAAAAAAAGTTTTTTTGGATCAATCGGTTTGGCAATAACATCATTCATGCCTATAGCCAAACATTTTTCTTGTTCCTCTTGGGTTACCCCGGCAGTCAGCGCAATAATTGGAAGCGTAGCAAAACGCACTTGGCTGCGGATCCATCTTGTTGCCTCAAAGCCACCCATCTCAGGCATGTGTATGTCCATTAACACTGCATCAAATTCGCCGATCTCAAGCAAAGTCAGTGCCTCTTTGCCATTATTGGCTATTTCGATCGTGATTCCAAACAGCTTAAGAAATTCACCTACAACCCGTTGGTTGATCAAATTGTCTTCTGCAATAAGAACTCGCTTACCAATTAAAAGGTTACTGGAATCGACTAACTCAGAAATGGGTTTTACTGCTTTAACAGACGAAACACCCAAAACCAACTCGAAGCTAAAGCAGCTACCTTTTCCAAGACTGCTTGCTACTGAGATTTCACTGCCCATTAGTTGCAACAAGTTATGACTGATAGCCAAGCCGAGTCCAGTGCCACCAAAACGGCGGGTGATGGAGCCATCCACCTGACTGAATGGCTGGAATAACTTTTCACAATCCTTGTCCGACATACCAATACCCGTATCAGTAACACAAAATAACAGCCGAACTTGTGAGTGACCTTGGTGCGAAACAGTAATGTTGAGTCTGACTGAGCCTTGCTGTGTAAACTTGATCGCATTACCCAACAGATTGACTAAAACCTGTTGCAGTCTGAGTGTATCGCCAATTAGGTTGCAGGGAACATCAGGGGTGCACTCTATATCGAAATCAAGATACTTGTCTTGGGCAGGGTCAGCAAATAAGCTACTAAGATTGTCCAGTAGAACATCAAGATTGAAAGTGAGGTTATCAATGTCAATGCGTCCTGCTTCCAATTTGGAAAAATCGAGTATATCGTTAAGAATGCTCAGTAAACTGTTAGAGGAACTGTATATCTTTTCCAGATAGTCCCGACTTTCAACGGAAAGTTCTTTGTTCAGTGCCAGCTGCGAAAGTCCGATAATGGCATTCATCGGGGTTCGAATTTCATGTGACATGTTGGCGAGAAACTCAGATTTGGAACGTGTTAGAGATTCCGCCTGATTTTTAGCCAACAAGATAACGGCTTCGTTTTGCTTACGCTGGGTGATGTCAAAAAATGAAACCACAGCCCCCATAGTCACCCCGTTGACGATTTGTGGATACGACCAATACTCCGCAGGAAAAGAAGTGCCGTCAGCACGCCATAGCACTTCGTCGTCCACATGCACAGCGACTCCTTTTTGGAATGCCTGGGAAATAGAGCATTCTTCAATGGGAAAGAACGTTCCATCCGCGTGTTTTCCGTGAATCTGCCAATGCATGTTCTTGCCGAGCAGTTCTTCAGGATGCTTGTATCCAAGCACCTTGAGACAGGCGGCATTGCTGAAGGTGCAGTTACCGATCATGTCTATGCCGTATATCGGTTCGGCAGCGGAATTTAGTAGGAGTTGGCATGTTTCTTCGGTTTGCTTGCGCTTGGTAATATCCTGCGTTATACCGCGTATTAAGATGGGCTTACTTTCCTGGTCATATTCAATTATCCCAGAAGATCGCAGCCAATTAATATTCCCCTCTCCTGTGACTATACGGTAATCTACGTCAAAATTTATGCTGGACTCACTATTGTGCTGTGTCGCATCAATCACTATTTGCCGATCTTCTGAATGGACTACGCCAATAAAATCATCCCATGTGGGCTCAATTAAGTCGGATAAGCCAAGGATCATGCTATAGTTTTTTGACGAGGCTTGTTTGTTATTGATCAGATCAGCTTCCCAAGAACCAATGCCTCCACTTAACTGGCTTAGACTTAGGAATGCTTCACTTTTCTGCAATTCCTCGGTTTTTAACTTTACAAGTTCATCTAGTTTGCTATTGAGCTGTCTTAGTTGCTCTTGGGTTTCTTTGTGAAAACGGATTTCAGCTT
>CANNLO010000529.1 GCA_947505055.1 Methylococcaceae bacterium
AAACGTGCGACAAAGGCAAAAGCACTCATCATCAAGATTCCATATAACTTGTTCTATGTGTTGATTTGGCTCTGGGGGCGTTTCGATAAAAAACCGCCCTTCACCACCCAACAACTGGCGGCACTTAGCACCAAAGATGAATTTGAAGTCATCGACTGGCCTGGTATTTTTGGTGTGACCTACACGCCTTTTGCCCAAGCTATTGATGAAACCTTTAATGATCCTACTTATAGCCAAGTGGTTTTGGAGTTTTGATTATGGGACAACGTATAGCGGTATTGGGTGCAGGTCCCATGGGTTTGGCGGTAGCTTATCAATTGGCGCGTGACGGCCATCAGCCGATTGTCTTTGAAGCCGATGACCGCGTGGGCGGCATGACCGCTGCCTTCGATTTTTCTGGCTTGTCCATTGAGCGCTATTATCATTTTCATTGCATCTCCGATCATGCTTTCTTGGCTATCTTGGACGAATTGGCATTGGCTGACAAAATGCATTGGGTAGAAACCAAAATGGGTTACTGGTTTCAGGAGCGACTGCAAGCCTGGGGTAATCCGGTTGCGCTACTTACGTTTAAAGGCTTGAGTCTGACCGCCAAATTTCGCTACGGACTACATGCTTTTCTATGCACTAAACGCAATGACTGGCAACCTTTGGATCATGTTGAAGCCGCTGGCTGGATTAAACGCTGGGTGGGTAAAGAAGCCTATGAAGTGTTATGGCGCAGACTGTTTGACTACAAATTTTACGATTATACCGACAATCTATCGGCAGCTTGGATTTGGAGTCGAATCAGACGCATTGGTCGATCGCGCTATAGTCTGTTTCGTGAGAAATTAGGTTACTTGGAAGGTGGCTCAGAAACGCTACTTCAAGCAATGCGTGCTGACATTGAAGCACACGGTGGTGAAATTCGCTTAAAATCCCCTGTTAGCAAGGTGGTCATTGAGGCGGGTAAAGTCTGTGGTATTGACGTGGCTGGACAATTTATAGCCTTTGATAAGGTCATTTGTACCATTCCTCTGCCCTATATTCCAAGATTGATACCTGATTTACCCGTCGATATTTTGGAACATTTTCGATCAATTAATAATATTGCAGTGGTCTGCGTAATTGTAAAGCTACGTAAAGCCCTGACTGAAAATTTTTGGTTAAACACCAATGATCCTGATATGGATATCCCCGGTTTAGTGGAATACAGTAACCTGAGGCCATTAGATGATCATATCGTTTATGTGCCTTTTTATATGCCAGGTGAGCATCCAAAATTTGCAGAACCGGATCAAGCTTTTTTGGATAAAGTACGCTGCTACTTCAAAAAAATTAATCCTACGCTATGTGACGATGACTTTATTGAATTGCGCACCAGCCGTTACCGTTATGCACAACCTATTTGTGAGCCTGGATACTTGGATAAACTACCGGCAGTAGCGTTGCCGGTTAAAGGTTTATGGGTTGCCGATACATCTTACTACTACCCAGAAGACAGAGGGATATCTGAGAGTATTGATTTTGGTCGGAAAATAGCCAAGGATGCTGTCGCTTGATCCGTCAACTTTTTACCAGGCAGTATCTGATTTCATGGTTAATAGGTGTTGCTGCCTATTACTCATTGCCTTTACTTGGGGTATCAAAATATGTGTTTGAGATTGCAAATATAATCGGCATAGTGACCCCCATAATGGTTTGGTGGATATTTAGCAGGTTATCAAAACAATTTGTGATTTTTTTGTTAACCGGCGGTACAGCAGCCGCTGTGAATTTTGGTTCTAGGATTGCTTATAATCATTACGTTGATTTTTCTGCGGCTGTCATTTTTGCCTACATAACAGGAATGATTACGGCCTTTGTTTTAGCAAAACTATTTGTATTTAAAGAAAGCCAGCAGTCCTTACATAAATCTGCTTTATTTTTTATCTTGGTTAATATGGTTGCAATTCTCCAGACATGGGGTATTAGCATGGGTTTAGCTCATTACTTATTGCCGTTTTTAGGAATAACTCTATATGTCCCTGAAATAGCCCATGCTACCGGAGTTGCCGTGCCTGTATTTACGAGCTATTTCGGCCATAAACGTTGGTCATTTAAATAATTACCAAAGACTTTTTACTAGGATAATAATAGAGAACAGACCACGGTTTATTATTCGTAAAATAATGAAAAAATAGTGCACCCATATATCCGGCCTCTTCTCGTTTTTTTTCTCGTGCACAGGTCATTCAAACTTTATCAGCAGTAACGGCTGCCTGTTTAATCATTAAGAAAAGTATCTATGAGGAAGTACAAGGATTAGATGAGGTCAACTTAAAGGTAGCATTTAATGATATAGACTTTTGTTTGCGAGTCCAGGATACAGGTTACCGAAATATCTGGACACCCTATGCTGAACTTTATCATCATGAAATGGCTACTCGCGGTATTGAAGATACCCCAGAAAAGCAATTAAGATTTAGAGATGAAGCACTTTATATGAAAAGACGCTGGGCTAATGTGCTTATGAATGATCCGGCTTATAATCCTAATTTGAGCTTGAGTCGAGAAGACTTTTCTTATGCTTGGCCACCACGTATCACCCCAATTTGAAGGAATTTTTTAACTCGCTAATGTGTTCAGCATAATCGTTTAGGATCTATTAAGAGATCTTCCCGCTTGTAATCTTGTTGTTGGTATTCCATTTCCTGCGGGCATCTACCCTTTGAATGCTTCTCGTATTGCCTGTTCTGGGCGCCTTTATAAAAACTGTAATATCAGCAGTTGGCTTGGCAAATATAAATGTGGATAACGATTGATGCCGATGATTGCATCATTTAATACATTACGCGAAAATCCAATTATCTTTTATAGAGCCTTGGGATTGGCTATGCTAAATCACATCTTTTGATGAACTGAAATGGTTTATTGATAATCAACATAAATTTAAAGAGCAATAAAAAATTAAACGAAAAATACGGGGACTTGGAGTCAGGTTGGCGAATTCAACTCTGAAGTGCAATGCTAGTATTCATGCGGCTGGTCGTTTGTCGACGCCAACCATACCGCATGGGATGTTTTGTAGTTTAGCGTTTTTCGTGGGCTGTGATTAAGTTTTTCCATGGGCTAGTTCGGTAGCTTAACCAATTGTGTTAGTTTTACTTATTGCTAAGTTGATACATAACTGCTATTGTTTCCCAAAATGGGAGGTATGGTTAAGATATGCGAATTATTGCTAAAAGTACATTAAAGAGGTTCTGGGAGCAAGCGAAATACAGTGATTCTCGTGCACCGCTGGAAAGTTGGCATGATGAAGTATTGAAAGCAATTTGGACAACTCCGCAAGCTGTTAAAGAGCAGTATGGAAG
>CANNLO010000530.1 GCA_947505055.1 Methylococcaceae bacterium
ATAAAATCTTTAAAATTAATATCTTTAACTAAAAGATAAATACTATCTATTTGGAGAGTTGGCCGAGAGGCTGAAGGCGCTCCCCTGCTAAGGGAGTATGGGCTTTAACTCCCATCGAGGGTTCGAATCCCTCACTCTCCGCCATAGATTTAGGTAAGTGACTGAAAATTAACGAAATAAATTTTTAATTGGACGTCAACCCACCTTTCAACCCACAAAAATAAATATGTTGGGTTTAGCAAGTAATTTTGCAAATTACATTCAAATTATAGAAAGACAAGACTCTTTATATCAAAATTATCAAAAAAAAATTTACTTTATTTATTACGTTGTTTTCTAAACAATGGAAATTGAACAATGAGTAATCAACAATGACACTGAAAATTTCAACGTTATATCACCTAGGTTCATAATTGAATCAATTTTTTTATTTGTTTGAAAAGATTTTATTTAATCATTTGAACCGTCAAAATCTGTGTAATTAAATTTTTGCGTATAAACTGATTTTATACTTTTGGGATATTACGCACTTTCTTGTCCATAGTTCACCTTGTTTTCGTTTTAGACGTGTGGATTGTTATGCGGACAGATCAAGTCACTTTGATGAAAATATTACTATCCATTTCGATGGGCAAAATAACTTTTACTTTTGAGGTCTCTAGTCGATGACTCCGACGAGACTGCGGTAAGCTTTGAAGGGTTGAGTACTCGTCTGGAATAATAAGCAGTCCATAACTCATCCTTACTGATTGAAAAGTATCTGGGTACTGTATACTGCGGTATATTGATAACCGCTGCTCAGTCTGACTGTGAGCTTCATATCTTTTGCGTAAAAAATTAGATCATTAGATGAAACATTTAAAGTTTTACCAAAACCTTTATCGTAAGCCATACTGACCACAAGTAAACGTTTGTCAGTGGCTAATCCGGTTTCCTGCTGCCAGGATTCCAAGTCATGTCCAGCTTTTTTCAGTAATTTAAAAAAGCATTTGATTTGCCAGCGCCAGTAGTTCCAGAGCCCAATCTCGCTGGCTTCCACTGTCTTAACATTGTTTAGTAGCAACCATTCCGCCAGTATTTGACCGTCATCCGATAAAATACGACTCACGACCAGACGTGCGTCGACGGGTTCGCCTGGAACTGATAGTTTTTTCTGCTTCTTCTGACTTGGTTTTGCATCACGCGTTAGTCGTGTCAGTGTTTCTGCAACCCATTTGCCATTGCGCTTTGCCATGATAATCGACGCGCCTTACTTGCTAGAAATGCAAGTCTTCAGCGATTTGAGCGCAAGGCGAAGGCTTCTGATCGACAATACGCTCAACAGCTTCCAACAGTTCTGATACTTCAGCAGGCGAGTAGTGAGTTGTAATGTCACCATTGGTGTGATGCAACAAAACCTTCCTCGTTTCCAAAGGCACTCCCGCATTTCTCAATCGTCTTCCAAACGTATGCTTCAGATTATGAGGCCCACGATTGTATTCATCAGATTTTGGAAGTCCTGCCTTTTTCCACGCATTTTTCCAGTCACTGTTGTGAATCCGAGTAATCCGTTTACCACTATACGGAAAAACATACTCATCATGTTTTTCGCGTTGAGCGTCAATAACAGATTTTGCTACTCGATTTAAAACCACCATCTGGTCTTCCTTGTTTTTCTCACCTGGCCACACACCGTCAGAATAAATTCGCTTTCTCCCAGGTGTTATAAAAATACTGGTATCCAGTTCAGGAATTTTTACCTCCCAATCCCAGCGTAACCAGCAGACACATTGTTCTCTTAAACCTGTATTGACCGCAAATAAGGCCATTACTGATAGGTGAGAGGGTAGGGCTTCGAATAAACGTTGCTGCTCCAGCCAATCCAATGGATACGGAATGGCAGAGTCTTCCCAGTCTGGCATTTCTAATAGTGGTGGGCAGCTTAAAAAAGCATGTCCATCATTATTCCGCCAGGATCTGGCAGCCAAAGTGAGAATTCTACGAATCACCGCCAAATCTGCGTTTGACTGTAGCGCTTCTGATCCTTTCCTTACGTCTGTATTCAATAAGAGCTTGTAACGTCGCCATGTATATTTGGGAAAGCGTCAAGCTGCCTATAAATGTCTTAGCAAGGGTAAACGTGTAGATATCGCGATCTAAGTTGCGTTTAGTCGATTCGTTGACATAGCGTGTAGCGGCTTCATTGAAAGTCATGATGCCATGCTGAGCTCTCTGATTACTATCTTGTAAGTCAGCAATGATCTTATAAAACGCAGTTTCAGCTTCGTCTGTCGATGTGGCTTTTAAACGTTGCCTAATCCTTCCATGGTTTTTTATGCGTTTATCGATGCTCCATTGCTTTGTTTTTCTATCGTATTGCAAGCCTGATATTGTTTTTGACAGGATTATGTCTCCTGGGGTCATCAGTACTCACCGTTGCCTATTAATGGTCGATGCTTTTGATGATTTAATCAAGAAATATCTTTAAATAAGCTAATGACGAAATTGTTGGTTACTTTTTGCGGCAGGTACTGCGGTAGCATCGTATTTATTTTTTTTAGGTATAAAAATGGGTGTACTTTTGGGTATAAATGCCTATCAAAGGCATGATCTATATAGAGTTATGAGAATCCAGCGGAAATATGATTTGAGTAAAGTCAGCTGAGTTTTCGCAAAAAAAGTGTTAATTAAATGTGATAAGTATATATAGCTATCACATTTTTAAGTTATTGATTTACAGGGTAAAAATAACGATATATCCTTCTCTCCGTGGTTCAGAAATTAACCGCATAAGTAGTTAAACCTTTTTAATTTGGAGAGTGCAAATGAGCTTTACCGTAAAAGAAAAACCGTTAAATATGATAGTCCCGCGTCTTATTCGCAACAAACATGCCCCGTTTTATTGTGGTATGGATAAATCATTTTTTGATTCACGTAAGGCTCTATACAGTTCGGGTGAGGGTCGGACAATAAATCTAATTTCTAACGACAACAAATATTAAGGAAAAATAAATGAAAGACGAAAACTATTCCGCAGCAGCACAAGATTATTATGACTCACGTGAGGCATATTTCAGTTTTGGTGATGCAATGGAAGCACCCCCTGGGTATTACGAGGAGCTTTTTTCAAAGGATCAATCGCAAATACGATACCAAATTCTGACAAAAAATCTGAAATTGGTATTGGCAATTATGTTGATTTTGATGATGACTCTTTTCGTGATTGGTGTTCTTTAGAGTGTTCTAGATGAATAAATCAATATAATCAAGGTGTTGACTGATAAATTTGTTTATTTATGCTTTACCTGTCGCTAGCAAATACTGGTGACATAAAATCAATCTTTTTA
>CANNLO010000531.1 GCA_947505055.1 Methylococcaceae bacterium
AAGGATTAATTAACACGCATTAAGAGTGGCAAAAAATTTTCGAAATTTTTTCACTATTTTTTTTCGCGTTCTAAATTTCTTGCTCCTGAAAAACTGGGAAACTTCAGTAACTTAAACCTATTGAGGGTTAAGCCTTTTTGCTTGTCCCGTCTAAAGTTGGTAGCCCCTAAATTAGATGCAAATGCCAATAACTGATCTTTCTGACTTTCATCAAAAGCCCCATGGCAGCCACTCAAACTTCTTTTGAATAAAATCCAATTCTATTTCGACCACCCTCTTTGGCTTCATACATCGCTGCATCTGCCATTCTAAGAAGATCATCTTGACTGCCTTCGTGGTTGATAAACACCATCACTCCTATGCTCACGGAGCAGTGATGCTCAACCGTTACGTCAGCCTTCCCATCACAACTGATGTTTAGGAAATAGGGTTTAAACAAAGCTGCACGGATTTTTTCTGCAATGTTTTGTGCTTGCGAGTCAGATGCAGCTTTATCAGTTTCCAACTTACCAAGCATCACCACAAACTCATCACCGCCAAAACGTGCCACCGTATCGACCTCGCGCACACAGCTTTTTATTCTGGCTGCGGCATCAATCAGCAGTAAGTCACCCACTACATGCCCATGCGTGTCATTGAGAGGTTTGAAATTATCCAGATCAAGGAACATCAATGCGCCATAGCAAGCATTGCGCTTACTGGCGTTCATGGCCTGGCCCAATCGATCATTGAGCAGACGACGGTTAGCCAATTTGGTTAACGGATCGTAAAATGCCAACTGACGCACCTGATCTTCCATTAATTTGTGCTCTGTGATGTCGCGAATAACACCGATAAAGTGTGCCAATTTACCTAGTTCGTCGCGGACAGGCGAGATTGTTAAGTAATTCCAAAAAATAGTGCCATCTTTGCGGTAGTTGAGTATTTCACCGGAAAAATCAGTGCTATTTTTAGTAGCTAAGCGCGTCGCATCAATGGTCTGCGGGTCGGTGAGAGCTCCTTCAAGAAAACGACAGTTGCGCCCTAATACTTCCTCTTGACTGTATCCGGTTATAGTTACAAACGCATCATTTACAGAGAGAATGTATTGATCTGAATTGGTTATAATTACACCTTGTGAAATGGCTTTTAGTGCGATGTCGCTTACTCGCAATCTCTCCTCTACTTGCTTGCGCTCTGTGATGTCGCGGGCAGCAGCAAACACTCCCTGAAGTCTTCTATCCCGATCGTAGAGTGTTGCCGCATTATAGGAGACCACAGTTTCTTTTCCATCCCTGCCGCGTGCGGTCAGTTCATAATTGATGACTTTTCTTTCACTAAGAACCAGATTAATGCCCTCTTCAGCTCGCTCCTGATCGGTAAAGTAATTTTTAAACGGGGCGCCGATCAATTCATCACGCGTGCATCCTGTAAGTGACTCCATTTGTTTATTCACATCGGTGATGATTCCGGACGGATCGGAAGTCATTAGCGCATCAATGTTGGATTCAAATAACGAACGTGTATAGAATTGAAAATCTCGCAGACGCTGCCCAAGTTGCTTTTGCTCTGCTTCAATCTGCTTGCGTGCCGTATTGTCAGTACCAATTAACAGGTAGCCGATAATGAATGTTTGAGCATCGCGCAACGCCGTTACTGATACAACCGCTGGAAATCGGCTGCCATCCTTGCGGATATAAGTCAGCTCATAAATATCCTCGATACCGCGCGATGCCTTGAATACCAATGCTTCAAAGCCAGGCGCAATGGGCGTGCCGAGTTCGGCACTTAATGTCTTTGCACGCATAACCAATTCATGCGGGTCAGAAATATCGGCTGGTGTAATCTTATTCATCACGTCAACGGCTGCGTAACCCAGCATACGCTCCGCTCCAACATTAAAAATTTGAATGACGCCTTTTGCATCAGTGGCGATACTAGAAAAATTCGCGCTATTAAAAATGGCGTTCTGCAAAGCACCAGCCTTGAGTAAAGCTTCTTCCGCTTGTTTGCGTGCCGTATTGTCAGTACCAATTAACAGGTAGCCGATAATGGATTTTTGAACATCGCGTAACGCCGTTACTGATACAACCGCTGGAAATCGGCTGCCATCCTTGCGGATATAAGTCAGCTCATATATATCTTCTATTCCATGTGATGCCTTGAATATCAATGCTTCAAAGCCTGGAGTAATCGGTGTGTCAAGTTCGATGCTGAGCGTTTTGGCCCGTATAATCAATTCATCTGGGTCAGAAATATCGGCTGGTGTTATTTTGTTCATCACGTCAGCGGCTGCGTAACCCAACATACGTTCCGCGCCGATGTTAAATATCTGAATAACGCCTTTTTCGTCTGTCGCAATACTTGAAAAATTGGCACTGTTAAGAATGGCGTTCTGCAATGCGCCTGTTATAAGCAAAGTTTCTTGCCGCTGGACTTCGGTAATGTTTTCTACCAGATTTGGTATTGGGGTGTAATTATCTGGATCGCGGATTATTGTGTTCATCTTATTGAAGTTCAGATAACTAAGCTAGGGGCAGATGGGCAATCCGATCTGAGATATTTTATACACTCAATTAAACACAAAAATTCATATTTCCTTAAGACGTATGCGTCGCGCGGCATAGGCGGAGTACTGTCGTAAGGGGGGGGTAAGCTTAAATTTGATCACTAATATGTCCGATGTAGGGCATGCTTGGCCATTCATTGTGGCAAATATTTAACTAGATTCTGCCACAATGATTACCATAAAACAGCCTGTAGCGGCAGTCTCTTCCTGGCTGAGAGCCGGCCCATACTGCATAAAAATCAACGTCAGCAATCAACCCCTTGCCGACATACAATTCAGATTTACGGCTGACAGCGGCCATGCTAAAAATGTTTTTACACTCAGCTGAGTAACAGGCCGTAATTTATAGCGTACGTATTAACACTTATTGTCTTACGTATTAATACATAAGACAATAAGTGTTAATACGTATGCCGCGATGATAAGACGGTAGTGCTAATACTATTAATGTCCCCTTGGCAATGAAAGAATTTCTGTGTAGAAACACTAATGCCTAGTTCAATAGAAACTCCGACTTGTTCCACCGAAGAATTATTACATAAACTCCAAGTACACACGCTTGAGTTGGAGATGCAGAACGATGAATTACGGCGCACTCAAGCCGCTCTGGCGGAATCCCGTGATCGTTACCTTGATCTTTATGATCTGAAGTTTCCTAAAAAATCATCAAGCCACCATGCGCAGCAATACGGCTACCAGCGAATTTTTCGTGGGTTTGCCAGGTTTGGGGCAAACCCTATCAAAATCTTCATTAAGTCCGGCTTCAGCGATA
>CANNLO010000532.1 GCA_947505055.1 Methylococcaceae bacterium
ATTGGCTTTTGAGCGCCAAGGTGACGCGATTATCATGCGTCCGGTTAAGCCAAACAAAATTTCACGAGTAGACGAAGGGCCTAGAATATTAGGCTATACCGGGCCGACAGTTACGCTGGAAGAGATGGATGCTGCCATTGCCAAAGGCGCGGTGCAATCGTTGTGAAGTCGGTCGATACCAATATCCTGGTGCGTTACTATGCGCAAGATGATGTTCTGCAATCACCACTTGCCTTGCGCCTCTTCAGTGACGAACCCTCATTGTTTGTGACAAAAACGGTGTTGCTTGAGCTTTTCTGGGTTTTGACCCAGGCCGACAAATTTCGCTTTCCGTCTGAACAAGTCATGACTGTTTTCGAGCATCTGCAAGGCTTGCCGAATATCGTTATTGAAGATGAGCTTTCGTTCCAAACTGCGATTAAATGGTGTCGCGCTGGTCTTGAATTTCCAGATGCCTTGCATTTGGCCGCGTCTGGAGCTTGTAGTGCGTTTTTGACATTCGATGATCGTAAGTTTGCCCGGCGTGCCCAACGCCTTAACCTGACGCCTACTTGTGAAATTCCAGAGTGATTTTGCTATTCGACAGTCAACCAGCATTGTATGAGCAAAGCAAAAGTGACATTTTGACAATTCTTGCATGAAACCCATTACCGACTTTCACAATCGTCTTTATCAAATCAATACCGAGGTGTTGCAGGCACCTTTCCCGGAACTATCCGAAGAAATGGCGCGAACCACGCAACGCTTGAAAGCGGAGTATGTTGATATTTCGAGGGGCAGCGGTGATTGCTTATCTAAAAAGCCATAGTTCTATCCACTTATCGGGACAACAAATATGTCTGCTTTGGCGTGTCATCACCCAACGGCACACCATTAACTCGCGTTATTGAACATGAGACGCTGTTTCCCAAGCTGTTAAATGCAGTCGAACTGCTGCAATCCGAACCACGCAAGTTCCGACGCTGTTATCAAAGCTTATTTACGTTATCCGGCCTTGATCAATGGAGACTTGAATAGCTTCTCTATCGTTTTTACTCAGTTGAACAGTGATCGGCGTATCGGTATCCGTCGGGGTGAAGACGATACCGAACACCACATTCGACGGCCCCCAGTCTTCGTCGTCCGATTTGCGTGCAATGAATGGCGACACATATTTTTCTTCTATGCCAATACCCTCAATACGCTTGGAATAGCGATCCAGATCAAAAATATCGGCATAGGCAATAGTGATATGGGGAGCTGGCAACCATTCCGACAGAATCGATTTTAGATGTGCCAATTGAAATTCAGTATCACCGTTCAAGTTTTTAATTCTTGATTTTTAAGAACCCTGATAAATAAGGCCTTACAGCGATAAGTTCCATAATGTAGCACTTGGACTTATTGACGAAAGCACCTTGATTTATCAGGGGTTGTCTCAGTCAAGATAAAAAAACTTGAACATCGAGATGCAGCTATCTAAATAAATTGCCACCCTACCATTTACTCTACAAAAGGATTCAATAGACTAACGCCTGTGCTTTCAAAATCTTTGACATTACGCGTAACCACAGTAAGGTCATAGTTTAGCGCAGTTGCCGCAATTAATTTATCCAGCGCATGTTGATATTCCGGAACGCGCAATTTCCCCCAAAGCAAAGCAATTTCGCAGTCAACACTAAGAATGTTATCTTGGTAGTTTGCGAGGATAGAATTTAACCAGCTTTCCAGAAGCTTGCCTTGACTGGTATCACCCCGATGAAAAATCATATCAACACCCCGGCGTAACTCGCCGATAGTAATTGATGAGACATAAATACGGACGTTGTTTTGAATGGCGGTATCAAAAAACTGACGCACACCGCTATTAGCCCTATCACCTTTCCTGATTTCACTAATGACGTTGGTATCAATCAAATACATTGGGCACTCTAGTATCATCGTTGAGTCTCATAAAATCCGCATCAGTACCGACACTAGGGATGTTTGATAAGGCTTCGGCAAAAGACTTTCGCTGTGGCCTCATCAAGACCTCTGCCAAAATTGCACGGTGTTCAGCTTCTGTAGAACGATGGTGCGCTACCGCTCTTGCCTTAAGAGCGTTGATGATTGTTTCATCAAGATTTCTAACGACTAGACTGGGCATAGGGATACTCCAAATTTATACTTGCTATCAATGCTATCATTATTATTGGCGTTTTCAAACTACAAAATATGCTGGAAAAAGCTGTTTCGACAACGCCGTGTTGATGCATCGATGCGTGACTTTTGCGTGTTTCGGTCGTGATTCGTTATGCTCAGTTGTGCAAATCACGCAAGATATGACATTAAAAAACCAATAAAAACAATATTTTATGTATAAACAGCATGATTTGTAATCAGCCGGTCGCGGGTTCGATTCCCATCGCCAGCTCCAATAAAATCAAGCCCTTAGGTGTATGTCTAAGGGCTTTTTTTATGCCTGGGGTTACGCGGGGGTTACGTTATAAAAAAACTGTCAATAAAAAATCTCCTCCTACACCCAAGAAAATCCACATTAAACGACTTTAATGCTCTTCTAAATCTTAATTTTTTAAGTATGCACGGATCATGTCCAAAATTTATCACTACTAACTTCATTCGAAGCCGTAATAGAAGCCATCAGCGAATGCAATCAACTGGTGCGTAAAGCCTTCCTTAAGAAATATGGCTATAAATATTCTCGTCTATACCTACTGGATTACAATGAAAACGTATATGACTCTAAGGCTATCGCAGGTGTGGCTTTTGGGAAACAGCATGGAACTCCATTGAAGGCGAATGAGTTTTCCGGAGGAGCTGCAACAGTGATTCCCACCCTAGTGAAATTAGGTTTTTCAGTGCGGCACCACCTCATCCTGTAGCACACTTGATCATTGGGAAGACCTATTTCAGAAAAGACCTAGTCGCTTTATTTGGTGGTCAACTTCAATCTGGAATATGGACACCAAAGGAGTTTCCAGTAGTATTTATTTTTTTAGGAAATAGTGGAAAACCTTATGGCTACAGGGACGACTGGACTGACGACGGAGTTTTTCAATATACAGGCGAAGGACAAGAAGGAGATATGTCAATCACTGGAGGAAATAAGGCTCTTCTTGAGCATCGGCAAAATGGAAAAGACCTATTACTTTTTTCCTGATTACCTATAAAGAACAGCCATAATCATAAAAAAATACTATACTGATAATACCAACATCTAAATGAGGGTAAGGTCATGAAAAACAAAGTACAATTTCAAAAAGGCTATAGCCTGGTTGAGTTCATGAAAGACTATGGAACTGAAGAGCAGTGCCGAAAAGCCTTGTTTCAGTAC
>CANNLO010000533.1 GCA_947505055.1 Methylococcaceae bacterium
ATAAGCATTTAAATCAAAATCTAGAATTAGCCAAAAATTTTATAAGTAAGCTGACCAATCCTGAGTTGAATCCCACAAGGATTAGAGCTGGATCTAAACAAATATGGGCAGGTTCTTATTTATGGTCAGGCATTAGATCTAATGATGTAATTGATTTCTTCTTGAATTATCAAACACACCCAGATGCGCACAAAGTGGTAAGTAAGTGTTTGGCGGAGTTTGTGCAGCAGATGAATAGCGTTGGGGAATTAACCGATTGGACTGTTGCATTAATTGGTTCTGATGGTTCAAGTGAAGGTGGCAACTTCCACCTTACAGACAACATAAAAGTTAATATGCTTAAGCGTCAAAATAAGGGTGATCACTTAGACAGGTATTCTATAGGTCGATTACTATCGCCACGCGATGAGGGGATTGATTTAACTGAACCAGAATGGATGGCAGCACTAGAGCTAACTCGAAAATCTTGGCAAGAAGATCCAGCCAGATTTCACGATAAAGAAGAACCTAAAATACCAAGTGGGCCTGCCATAAGGCAAATTAGAGGTTCCGGTGCAGGGAATGATTTGCCACACCGAGATCGTGGGGTTCTACTAATATATTTATTGGATCCGCGGAGGGAGTGGACAACGTTACCAGAAAATTCACCCCCTGTAGTTGCATTTGGAGTTAGTTTCCCTGGCAGTAAAGCTGGGGTAAAAGTTAAATATGTCGCTAATAATGTTTTGTGGGAGCAAGAATATGGACCTGCTGAATAAAAGACAAGAGTTAATCGCCGCATGGAATGCTTTAAAGGGTAATTCACAAATTGATGGGTGGAGAACTATAAATGTCTCAAATTCTGGCCCATGTGAAGTGCGAGCAGGACGGCGATTCCCGGGGAATGAAGAGGCATTACTCGTTAATTTTGTGTCACTGTCAAATCACTTGGTTGACAACCTACCTCAAGGTCAAGGGTTTATGGTTTTGTTAACAGAGTTAACTGCTGGCAATGATAATTCCAAATGGATAGCAATTTGCAGACAGTCTGCAGGCAATTTAGATTTTTTCTCAATGATGGTCGAAGACATACTGGCGTCTATAGAGAACTTGAACGATGAGAACCAAGATACAGTGTTTAAGTTATTCATAAAAAGAATAGTTGCTTGGCAAGATTTTATGAAGAAAAATAAGGAAGGATTACTTAGCAGTGAAGAAGAAATCGGATTATTTGGCGAACTGGAGATATTGACTGATCTTATAAAGCAATCTTCATCGAAGATGGTTAATTATTGGAGGGGGCCACTTAATGGAATTCAAGATTTTATATTTGGCCGAGGCGCTATTGAAGTAAAAACCACCATTTCAACAAAAGATTTTTTTGCAGAAATTAGCTCACTTGATCAACTTGATTGTTCAGCTGTGAGTCCTTTATACCTAGCATGCATAAATTTAAAAATAGGTGCTGACGGGGAAACTTTAACCGAAAAAATATCGGAGATAGCTAGCTTATTAAATGGCGACAAACCATCACTTTTTATATTCCGTAATTGCTTACTCCATGCAGGCTATCGCTTAGATACAGATGATAAATATATTCGACAATTCCAACGTCAAAGGATAAGAATTTTTGAAGTCAATGATAGTTTTCCTACGTTGACCAGTCACTCAGTACCATTAGGAATTAAAAAAGCACAATATGAAATTAATATTGATTCACTTGATATTCAAACTCTTGAATTTAAGAGTTTAGTAAATAATTTGGGGTATTAAAATATGCAGTTATCTGATTTTTTGAAACAGATTCATAACGAAATACGGGTTGAAATAGAGGAGCGTCTAGCCCAACCTGGCGCTGCATATCCTTATCCAGAATATGTATTCTCAGAAGTGGTCATGCAGCATATGTCTGAATTTGGGATGACATTTGAGCCATTCCAATGTAGCTTTGATGAAAGAGTTGGTAATGCAAACCTCAAGCTTAGTGGTTATTCAGTATCTGATGATGTAGACCAACTGGATTTATTTGTAACGATTTATGATGGTGTTGATACGCTAACTACGATTACTGATACCGAAACTAAAGCTGCTGCTGAGCAATGTATACGGTTCCTAGAGAAGTGTGCTGAAGGTAGGCTTGCGTCATTAATTAATGAATCTAACGAGGCTTATGAGCCAGCATTAATGATTCAAAGCTACTACCCCAATTTAGACCAGATAAGAATTTATGTTCTTACTGACAGGCAAGCAAAATCTAAGAATTTTAAGTCGCGTGAAATTAGAGGGAAGACAATTAAGCTCGAAGTTATGGATATCGAGCGTCTTCACAGACATTGGGATGAAGGAAAGCCACGTGATGAGCTAGTCGTAAACTTTGAAGATATTTCTGGAAGTCCTTTGCCTTGCGTGTACGTCCCAAGCGATAATATCGATTATGATTATGCCCTTACAGCTATTCCGGGGGAGGCGTTGAGGTTTATTTATGATAAATACAACGCGCGATTATTAGAGGCCAATGTTCGGTCATTTTTGAGCCCGAATGGGAAAGTTAATAAAGGCATTCGTGAGACTCTTAAGGAGAATCCAGACAAATTCATGGCTTATAACAACGGTATTGTGATTGTTGCAGATCAAGTGATTTTAGGAAAAACCGCTGATGGCGGTCCGGGGATAGTAGGGCTCAAAGGAATGCAAATTGTTAATGGAGGGCAAACTACAGCATCCATCTACTTCTCAAAACAAAAAGATACAACAATAGATTTAAGTCGTGTGAAAGTGCCTGCAAAAATCATTATCCTTCGTTCAACAGATGCCGCTCAAGAAGAAGCACTTATTTCAGATATTTCGCGCTATGCCAACAGCCAAAACTCGGTGCAGCAGTCTGATTTATCTGCAAATAAACCATTTCATGTTGAATTGGAACGCCTAGCAACCACCACAATTTGTCCTGATGGTGTTGGTCGTTGGTTCTATGAGCGAGCTGCCGGGAGTTACAAAACACTCCTACTTAGGGAAGGAACCACATCAGGCAAGCTAAAGAGATTAAAAGAAGTGATTATGCCAACTTCGAGAAAAATTATTAAGACAGATTTAGCTAAGTACCTTAATACTTGGGATAAAAAACCTCAGATTGTTAGCTTGGGTTCACAAAAGAATTTTGTTGAATTTATGGGGTCAATTAGTGTTGAATCAGAAGATGTCCAAACTGCCCTGCCAACACTCAATGATTTTAAGGAGATGGTGGCCAAAGCTATTTTATATAAAAAATGCTATTCCATGGTGAGGCCGATTTTTCCAGCATTACAAAGTAACGTCACCACCTATTTA
>CANNLO010000534.1 GCA_947505055.1 Methylococcaceae bacterium
AAGCGGCGATAAGCCTTTTTCGCGCGTTGCTGGGTACTGCTGTCAATCACAACCAGTTCCGAAAAAAAGGCCTTTCCAGCCGCCAACGCCTGTGCTTGATCGCTGATTTGTGTTTGCCAAACCAATAAATTCCGCTTTACCTGCACCTCAATGTCGCTCAAAATTTGTTGTGTCAGCATTTTACCGCGATTCAATAACGCTACCGCCTGCTCAATCCGTCGCCGCAAGGCTCGGCATTCTACCTGCAAATTTAGTAAATGATATTCAAGTTCGCCAAGACGGGTTTGATACAAAGCCAACAAATAAGGCTTTTCCTTTTGCTGCATTTGCTCCAGATTATCCAAAAGGGCGGCAAGTTGCAGAGACAGTGCATCGATTTCGTAGATATGAAGACTATCTTCGCGGTCGGTCATCATGATTGGGTTTTCCTGTCATTATTCATTTTTCTGCCTAACGCAAACTTTTTGTATAACGGTAAATATTAAACGTTTGGGGCGGGGTTGCAAACCCCGCCCCGCCACGGCCCTTGTTTTTACTATCTCTAAAAACCGTCAAACCGTCGCAAAACTTACCCTTTGCGCAACGAGCGGCAAAAAAATCGGTGGCAGTTTGGAGGTTTATATCGTTTTTTCTATTGTTTGGCTATTGAGAAGCACCGGAAGCCTAGCCTAGCCAAGGCTAGGGCGGTTTTTTGAACTGTAGACAAATGGGTTCAAACTGTCTAGTCGCAAAACTACAAAAAACCATCCAGTTTCTGGATAACATGTAAAATCGTGTGTTATGCAGGTCTGGATAATAACTTGTTTGAAGGGATTAATATGGGAAAATTTACTGAAAAATACGAAGAAAACAAAACGAAAGGAAATGTCATTCAAGCTTTGTGTATTCAATGCAAGAGAGATACTCGTCATCAAGTTATCCAATCACTGGATTATTCGGCCTCTAATGATTATGGTGGTGACTTTTCATTTGACTGGGTATCAAATTACCAAATAATACAATGTCAAGGCTGCATGACTACTACCTTCCGGCAAGTCAACTGGTTTTCCGAAGATGTTCATCAAATTTGGGATGATGAGTGGGAAGATGGGAGCACGGAGCTCTTATTTCCAAAACGCACAAAATTTACACTTTCTATAAAAGACTTCTGGAATGTCCCCTCTAATCTCAGACGAATTTATAGAGAAACAATCGATTGTTTTAACAATGACGCTTTTACATTGAGTGCCGCTGGCCTAAGGGCGCTTGTTGAAGGCTTATGTGCTGAGCTTAACGTCAAAGATGGCACTAAAGAAATAATTAAAAATGACGGCACTAAAGAAACAAAGAGAATTAACAATTTAGAAGGAAAAATTGCTGGTCTCTATGAGAAGGGATATTTGACACAACAACACTCAGACGTGTTGCATGAGCACAGGTATCTTGGGAATAAGGCCGTTCATGAGCTTGCTCAACCCGCAAGAGACCAATTAGCGTTAGCTATCGAAATTATTGAGCATATCTTTGAGTCAGTGTATGAAATCCCGCAGAAAGCACAAGATTTACAAGACAAAAGAAATAAAAGAATACCCGCAAAAAGCACGGGATTTACAAGACAGGAGATCTAAGCTATAGACGTTCACAATGAATCGTAAGCTAATGGTTAATTATAAATAATAAGCCTAACATTAGACAATTCGATACGGACTGTCTAATGCTCAAAACCCATAAAAACCGCCAGAAATGGCGGTTTTTTGTTTCCGAGTAACCGTAAGGAATGCTTCGTAAATGAGTAACAGATAGGCTAACTAATTGAATTAAATAAATAAGAAGCTTGGAGGCTAGTGCGACTTTTCGTACCATTGGTCTTAATATTTCAGAATGAAATTAGCACTGTGGATTCCTTTGTCTTTTAGGATAAATTCCCAACTACTCATGCCTTTTGAAATTACCGCTGAATTATATACGGGAGCTGATATTAAAAATCGATCAACTTCTTTCCATATTTGTAATGCTTCATGAATATCTAATAATCCATCAATAGTGAAAGATCCGAAAATGCCAATAACAGCGTCTAAATAAAAGTCAGATGGACTGTAATCACTTTCTATAGTGTTTTTCTCAAGGTAAGTTCCTATGACATTTTCCATTAGCTCTCCTGTTTGTTTGGGACTAAGGAAATTCACATTAGATTCAAATAAGAAAGCAAAACGAGCTAAGTCTTCAGGAAACTTATCATCTTCAACATTCCGTTTATTTTTAAAAAAACCGAACATACATCTATCTCCACAAATTAATATTTATAGCTATCATTAAGAGTTAAATGCCTAGCATTTTTGTTATTCAAATACGGAATTAAGCGCTCCGTATTAAATTACTTTCCTCTACAGTATACAGCAATTCTCATCATTAAGTCCGCAAGTCGTAGGGCGTAAGTCCTAGAGCGGATTCGCGATAGCAATCCGCCACACATTCAGGCTACGCACATAAGACGGGACAAGTAGTGGTGTAGGTTGGGTTGCATGCTTTTCGCAACCCACACTACTCGGCATCAATGTTGGGTTAACGATAGAGCCGTTAGCCCAACCTACTGCAACATCTATACAAGCGCTTTGTCCCGCCTTAAGTGGGTAGCCCACATTCACAAGAGCGAAAACAATCGAACAAAAAAACCTCACGAGGTAGCGCCGTAGTATGGGTAGAACAGCGTGAAACCCATCATAATGCGCGATTGATTGATGGGTTTCGCTGTGCTCTAACCATCCTACAAGGCTGCTCAATGGCGATGGTTTCATAGTTTGCCAAAAACAGGAACGGTTCTATTTGTTGCGCTAAGTCGGCCAGTTTAAGCTCAAGGCGTGGCGCACCGGTCAGGCGGTTGTATAAATGTAGGTTGGCAAAATCACTGACCAGAATATAATCCGGTCGGTCTTGTTCGTTCATCAAGCTCGCGTAGCGACTGGCTTGGAGGTAAGCGTCATCTAGGTCTTTGCCAGCTGACTTCATCTCCATCAACATCATGCCGCGCAAGACACCATCGATGAAGGTTGTCGTGGATTTCTTGCTGGCTTTGTCGGTGTCCTTAACCTTGTATTGCCAGTCAATACGATTGGGATTAATACCAAAAATGGCGCAAAACCCACGCATAAAATCTTGATCACTTTTATTTTCTGACGTAACCGCTTCAAAATCCTTGGCAAACTGGCTGGCACGTTGACGCAGGGTGTTAAAGTTAATAGTGACAGCCATAGAGTTTCTTTAGTGTCGAATGAAGCGCAATGTCAAAACTGATAAAACCTTCCCTATTTTAACTATAAGAACAGA
>CANNLO010000535.1 GCA_947505055.1 Methylococcaceae bacterium
GCTCGAGTTTCTTTTCCTGCTTTAAGGCAATGAGTGTCACTTCCTTTGGAGGGTAGGACACTTTAGCCTTTGTAAAGTAGGGGTTAAGTTTGCTCTTTGTGGAGGCACTGTAGTCCTGCACAATATCCGCTACAGTCCATTGACCAGGCAATCTGGGAGGATGACTGTAATATAATTGTCGATGGGGTGTGGTTTCTTTTTTTATAGTGATACTGTCAATTGTTGAGTTGATGGGCTTGTGCTCAGTACACCCGGGTAAGAAGGCTAACACGGCTAAGCTGGCCATTATTTTGGCTCTTAAATTCATAATATGCTCGAGAAATAAATTTTGTATCAGCATAGTTTAAGTAAAATCAAGACAGTTCTGCAAGTTTGTTGCCTGAACTTCGCCTAATACTCCTCCAGAGAATTTTATAGTAGATAATCCTACTGATACGGTAATTGGTATCTTTCTGGTTAAGTTAAAGTTAAGTTGTTTTTATTTAAACTTTAACAAGGTTTTAATTTCAGGTATACACGACCCACAGTTAGAGCCTGCATTAGTATATACTCCAACTTCTTGATAGGTGTTTAAGTGCTTCTCTTTGATAACTGTTTGTATAGTTTTGGCACCAACGTTAAAACAGGCACAGATAATGTTGCCTACAGCACTATTATCAATAGCTGGCAGCCCTGCTAGTAACGATTTAAGTTCGTTTGCAGTTAATTGTGTTTTTTCAAAGAGATTTGCTAACCAACTGCGCTCGGGGAAATGATCATCGTTAGCGATAAAAATGATAGTTTCTAATCTATTAGAAATAAGTTGCGCTGCTCTGTATATACCTTTTTCGGTATTTTTATAATCTTGCCAAGTAAGGTTATCGATAACTGTGCCACAGAGATTTTTTTGAACATAAGTAGGCCAATCTTCAGGCACTGTTTTTCCAGCAAGTTCATAACGATAAAACTGTTCACTTTTTATTTTAACTTGATATTCAGGCTCAGTTATTTTGAGCTCTCGACGTGAGAAAACTATACCCTGCCAATCCGGTTGATAAGCTTTAATACGAACTGGGGTATGTTTACATTCAGGTTGTTTAGAGATAGGATCAACAATCGGATTGATTAGGGCCCCCATCCGTCCTTGGCTAGCGAATTGCTCAGTCCAGTGCATGGGAACAAACAGGTTTCCTTGTTGCTGACTATCAGTCACCTCTATACGAGCCATCATTGATCCCCATTGGCTTTCGATAACAGCTAGAGTGTTTGAGACCAATTGGAATCGCTGTGCATCAAGCGGATGTACTTCGACAACAGGTTCAGGTTTGTGTTGATTTAGTTTGGCAGCAAGAGCGGTACGAGTCATCGTATGCCATTGATCTCGATAGCGTCCTGTATTCAGTATTAAAGGATAGTTCTTATCGGGCAGATTAATCGGTTGTCGAGGATAAATAGTAATAAACTGAGCTTTTCCAGATTGAGTAAAAAATCGTCCATCCTCAAAAAAACGTTCTCTACCTTGGGGGTAATCTTTATTAACTGGCCATTGAATGGGTTGTAGTTCATCATAATCTTGCTGACTGATTTCAGAAAATGCGGAGATGTCAAAGTCACGCAGTCCTTGATGAGTGTTATTTTCAAAACCTGAAAGGGCAGCATGTTCACGAAAAATTTCGCTCGGATGCTGGTAATTAAATGCCTGCTTAAAACCCATGTATTGAGCCACTTGGCTAATAATCCACCAATCGGGTTTAGCGTCACCCGCAGGACCAAATAAAGCGCGTTGACGTGAAATACGTCGCTCAGAATTGGTAACAGTACCATCTTTTTCGCTCCAACCTTGCGCAGGCAGCAAAACATGCGCAAATGCCGTTGTATCAGTATTTGCAATGCAATCTGAAACGACCACAAACTCACAATGCTGTAAAGCGTATTTTATTTTGTTGGCATCTGGCATGCTAACTACGGGGTTAGTGCCCATAATCCAAACAGCTTTTACTTTTCCGTCATAAATAGCATCAAATAAATCGACAGCAGCAAGTCCTGGTTTATTAGCGATGGTCTCTGTTTCCCAAAAACGTGCTACTCGATCAATCTCAGAACTATTTGAAAAATCCATGTGCGCTGCCAATAGATGTGACATGCCGCCAACTTCCCTTCCACCCATAGCATTCGGTTGACCGGTTAACGAAAAAGGTCCCATGCCGGGTTTACCAATTTTAGCAGTAGCCAAATGACAATTAATAATGGCGTTGACTTTATCTGTGCCCGAGGAAGATTGATTGATACCTTGACTATAAAGGCTCATCACTTTTTCATGACAGGCAAATGCTTCATAAAAATTTTTTACGTCTTTTAATGTTAAATTACAGAGTGTTGCAATTTGTGTGATAGAGTAATTACTGGCTGCATTAAGTGCTTCGGAAAAGCCTTCGGTGTGGGAGTCGATATAGCTTTTATTGAGGGTTTTTTGCTGGTGTAGAAAATGAAGCAGCCCGTTAAATAGAATCGCATCGCTGCCGCTGGCAATCGGCAAATGGAGATCAGCGATGTCGCATGTTGAGGTGCGACGAGGATCTATAACAACGATTTTTAAGACGGGATTTGTTAATTTTGCAGCCTGAATTCGTTGAAAAATAACGGGATGACACCACGCTGCATTGGAACCGATGAGCACAATCATTTCGGCTTTCTCAAAATCATCGTAACAACCGGGAACGGTATCAGATCCGAAAGCTCTTTTATGACCAGCTACCGAAGATGACATACATAAACGACTGTTGGTATCAAAGTTTGCACTACCGATAAATCCTTTCATCAGTTTATTTGCCACATAATAGTCTTCTGTTAACAGTTGCCCTGAACCATAAATTGCAATGGCATCTGGACCGTATTTTTCAATTATTGTAATAAACGTATTGGCAACTAGATTCAATGCTACAGGCCAATCTGTTTTATGACCATTGACAGTAGGTTGTAGTAAACGTCCTTTTAACTCTATGGTTTTACCAAGCGCTGCCCCTTTTGAACACAGTCGACCAAAATTAGCAGGATGCAATTTATCGCCTAGAATATCGACTTGGTGGTTATTTTTACTTACTACTGCAGTAATGCCGCAACCTACACCACAGTAAGGGCAGGTGGAATTTATGATGGGCTTATCAGTCGTTAATATAGGTTTTGCAGTACTTTTTGTAATACTAACTTGGATATTACCTTGATGGATGCGAATAGGATAAATAGGTATGGTAACCGCCTCATCTTCAAGACAAATCCCCGTTATTAGATTGAAATGCTGTTTGTGTAAAGGCGATGACACGA
>CANNLO010000536.1 GCA_947505055.1 Methylococcaceae bacterium
TTCCTCCAACCCCATCATGATGCGTTCAATATATTGATTATTCACTATAATTTTTACATAAACCAAGTTGATGTGTTTGTATCTCATTGATTAAAAAACATTCTATGTGGGGCTAGATGAATATTTACGAAAAAGGCAAGCGTTCTTGAAAGTTGTACCGGTTGTTGTACCGAAACCGCTTTTTAACACTTTTACAAAACATTCAGTTTTGTAACCTATTGAATTAATTGGTCGGGACGACAGGATTTGAACCTGCTATCCCTTGTCCCCAAGAACGGTAAATTATTGTTTTTTACCGTTCAATGAGGTTCAAACAATAAAAAATTCCTATTTAATTTCATTGTGTTATTTGATATTAGCGTCCAGCAAGATACAATAAAATCCTTTAAAATCCACTTCAAAAGTGTACCCGTATGAGTACCCGATAAATTTGAAGTAAGTTATTGATTTTGGCAAGGCTCTACCACTTGCCAAAACGACAAGGGGTATCAAAAAATGGCTATCAATAAAATTAAACCACTGGCATTTAAATACCTTAAACCAACTGACAAAGAACAAGTTATAAACGATGGTGGCGGGCTTTATCTTAGAGTACGTTCGATTGATGATGGTGGGGGTATCGTTTTTCGGTTTCGGTATCGTTTTGAGGGTAAACAACAGTGGTTAAGTTTGAAGGCTGACGATTTATCTTCTGCACGAAAAGAACGTGATAATTACACTCAGATGTTAAAGGAGGGCATTGACCCAAACCTTGAATCTAAACTTATAAAAGAGCGTATTCGAAAGCAACAGCTGGATGAACAGGAAGCCTTAACCAAACTAGCCGCGCGGGTAACTGTGAGCGATTTATTTAACCGTTGGCGTGATACTGACTTAATCAACCGTAAAGACATCAAAGAAATTGTTAGGATGTTTGATAAAGATGTATTGCCAGTGTTAGGTGATTTGTTTATTGAAGACATAAAAAAAGGGCATATTACTCAAGTTACCGATATTTTAAAACAGCGAAATGCCGCACATTCTGCTAGGAACCTTTTGAAGTTAATGCGCCAGATGTTTAGATTTGCAGTTGGTCGAGACATTATTGAATTTGACCCAACAGCAAGCCTTAATGTAACCCGGACGACCACAAAAACAACGGAACGTGACCGTGTTTTGAGTGATGTTGAAATCAGGATGTTGGCGGGGCAAATGCCCAACGCTGGTTTAATGCCGTCCACAGAATGTGCTGTGTGGATAGCTCTATCAACAATGTGTCGTATTGGTGAGTTATCTAAAGCGCAATGGGTAGATCTTAACTTAGTGGATAAAACTTGGAAGATTCCAGAAACCAACAGCAAAAACGGCAAAGCTCACTTAATTTACCTTTCAGAATTCGCGTTGGAACAATTCAAAACTTTAGCTAGGTTTGCCTTAAGTGAAACTTGGATGTTTCCTAATCGGGATAATTCTAGCCACGTTTGCGAGAAATCCATCACGAAACAGTTAGGCGGGAGGCAAACGACCACCATTTTAAGTCGTAGATCCAAAGCTAATCAGGCTTTAGTTCTTCCGGGTGGTAAGTGGACACCTCACGATTTAAGGCGAACAGGTGCAACTATGATGGGGGATTTGGGTATTGCGCCGGAAATAATTGAAAAATGCTTGAATCACACGGAAGAGAATAAAATGAAGCGGGTTTATCAGCGCCAAGAATTGAAGTTAGAGCAAGCCCAAGCATGGGAAAAACTAGGCGAACGGCTGGCGATTTTGACTAATGACAAAAACAGCAACGTATTGTTGTTTAGAAAAGTTGGGTAATATGCCCGGGGGACTAATGAGTACAATCACTTTTGACACACTACATTTTGCCAACAAATTAAAAGGTGTTGGGTTTACTGAGGAACAAGCTCAAGTATTAACAGAACTGCAAATTGCCACCACGGACAATACTTTAGACCAAGTTAAGCATGACTATAAACTGGACGAAGTAGCCAACAAACGGGACATTCGAGAATTGGAATTAAAAATAGAATTGGTAAAGTCAGAGTTGAAGCATGACATAGAGTTACTACGAGCAGACACAGGGCGCATGATTGCTGAAAGTAAAGCTGAATTGGTGCGCTGGGTGGTTGGTGTTGGATTACTGCAAACCAGCTTGATTATTGGCGCATTGATGAAAATGGCTCATTTGATTTGAATATGGAGCTTCTTAATTGCAGTGGTATGCAGTTTAGAGAACAGGTATACATGTTATGCCTAATAGATCTGCTCTCTACTATTTGTGATAATTAAATCTTGGAGTGTAATGTGCTTGCCTGATTGATTTTGGGCAACTATAAACAGCGCTAGCAATTCAACAGTAAACAGGGTGATGTCGATTGTTAGAGCGATATTAACCCACGCTAAAAACGAATGGGAATGGCTTGATAATGTTCCGGCTTTTAAATCCCTACCGGAACCCAATGGCATTGTCCGCTGGCTAACGGCTGACGAAGAAAACCGGTTAATGGCCGAATTACCAGAGCATTTAAAGGCCTTGGCTAAATTTAGTTTAGCCACTGGATTGCGCGAAGCAAACGTAACCGGATTGCGTTGGGATCAGCTTGATATGCAGCGCCGCTGTGCATGGATACATGCTAACCAAGCCAAGGCAAATAAAGCTATTGCTGTCCCGTTAAACGAATCGGCGCTAGAGGTTATCCGAAGCCAGATAGGTAAGCATCATGATTATGTCTTTACCTATAAAGGCAATAAGATTATTGATGCCAATGGCAAGGCATGGCGTAAAGCCCTAATTAGAGCGGGGGTTGAAAATTTCCGCTGGCATGATTTGCGCCACACATGGGCAAGCCGACACATCCAAAACGGCACACCCTTGCATATTTTGAAAGAGCTTGGCGGCTGGAGCGACTTAAGCATGGTCTTGCGCTACGCCCATTTATCAAGCAAGCATCTTGAAGATTATGCAGGCAATGCAAATATAGCGCCAACAGGGCTTGAGACAAATTTACTACAGGCACAAAAAAAGGCTTAGATGAAATCACCTAAGCCATTGATTAATTGGTCGGGACGACAGGATTTGAACCTGCGACCCCTTGTCCCCCAGACAAGTGCGCTACCAAGCTGCGCTACGCCCCGACATATTTAAAACTGATATTGCATTGCTTACTTAGTGTCTGACCGAAAAAACAAAAAATAAAAATCTAACTGAAAGGCTTGCTAAATTTCAGACGAAAATTGGCTGGCTGTTTATGAAAGATGGCTAATACAGCGTTAAATCCGACAATTATTAACAACAAGCAGAATTTTGGCCGCAA
>CANNLO010000537.1 GCA_947505055.1 Methylococcaceae bacterium
CAAATGTGGCACCGGGTATTTTAATGGCTGTTTGATTTTTATCTGTAGTCAAATAAAACGGAATAATGGGGGCAATAGTTTGGGCCAATAACGTTTTGGTAATAGGCTTTGCCTTTTTAGCATCCAGTATAAAGAACTGAAAAGTCGGGGCGAAAAAATCTTCAGAAACAGCCAGAGGTGCTGCGTTAACCGTTGATGAAGCCAAAAGTATTGCCATCGCCGGGAAAATTGATTTGATTTTCATCTGCTTTCTTATAAAAGGAAGGATTATCTTGTTTACTTTGCTCATAAATAAATAGCCTATTTATCTTTTTTTTTAAAATGATTGAAATTATTAAATACAAAAAAGTTATTTAACATTTAATGAGGTCAACGCAAAAATACCATAAAAAAATAAAAAACAACAAATTTAATTGATTAAAATAGCTTACAGACTGTAAAAATTATAAAAAATAACAATTAGTTAATAAATATATTACTACTTACACTCCATAACTAATAACAAAAAATGGAAATAATTTAATCATAAATCCATCTGCGCGTCCTTTTTGATGCTGCAATGTGATAAAGATATGAGCTTATGCTACGACTATAAGACCCTAGAAGCCCGTAATGGCGGTTACCCATGGTATTCGTTGCACCTATTGAACAGCTTGCAGTGCCATTGATACAAGGCTTGCCACGACCGTCCGGTATAGAGCAGCGTATTAAAAGCGTTCAATGACAGGTTTGGGGTCGTAACCGAGCGTTGAACAAAAAACCAACGCCACTAAATTTTATCAAAAGTTGGCGGGCCGTTGACGGCCAATTCGGTGATTGGCCTCGCATTGATCTAATCCAGCCTTATGGGCCTTATCTTATTAATATTGAATTTTGTAACTTTAATCAAATTTAACCCTGCCGTAAAATGAAGCAATCCCCCGTTGGATTCTGGAAGGTGAGGGCGCTGGCCGGGTCAGGTTCTGAAGCGATTTTTGGTTTTCGTTCGGCGGTAAATTGTTACAATTAATTGATTAAATTAGATATTTTAATATATTTGGAGGCATTCCACAGTAAATGGTTCGGTATTGGGTCGGTTTCGTGAACCCGGTAATACACCAACAAGGAAATCACTTGGTAATCTTAAAGTTAAGAATAATAAATAAGCCACTCCTTCTTACTGTTAATCATTAGGTCGGCGGTTCGAGCCCGTCCGGGGGAGTCAAACAAATCAAGGTCTTACAGCGATGTAAGGCCTTTTTTTATGGGCGAAGCTTTTAATCATTAATAAGGCAGTACGTTTTGAGTTTACAGAGTTATCAGGCGGTAGATCGTGATCAATTGGCCAAAGACATCAGCGACATTCACCGGCAATCGGTGGCCAATACCGGCATTGACGATTTTAAGCATTTGACCAAAATGGAACGCTGGGGAAAAGCCTGTTCCATCCTTGGTTATGCGACGGCCTGGATCTTCCCCAACCCAATTTCCGCACTGTTAATCAGTCAAGGTAGCTTCACGCGCTGGACACAAGTCGGCCATCCGATAGTGCATCGAGCCTACAACAAAATCGAAGGTGTCGACGCCAACTATACCAGCAAACACTTCGCGCAAGGCTGGCGACGGTTTCTGGATTGGCCGGACTGGATGACCCCGGCCGGCTGGCATCATGAGCATGACAAACTGCATCATTACAGCCTGGGTGAAATAACCGACCCCAACAATGCCCAACACAATATGGAATGGCTGAGACAATCCAGCCTGCCGATGTGGCAACGCTATGTCATCGTGGCGCTATTTTCCGGGATCTGGAAGCTTATTTACTACACGCCCCGAACCCATAAAGAATTAGTCTTGAACGCCGCCCGGCATCGTCATGAACCGGAGCCGGTGATGACCCGTCTGGGGGCGTGGAGTCTGTTCACCAAGCAGGGGCAAGGTTTATGGCTGGAGAGTATCTTGCCGTATATCGCTTATCGCTTCGTGCTGATACCGTTGCTGTTTTTACCCTTGGGCAGCTTTGCGGTGCTCAGCGTCTTGCTTAATTCAATTCTGGCGGAAATATTCACCAATATGCACAGCTTCCTGGTGATGATGCCCAATCATGCCGGCGATGACGTGATGATGTTTGACGAGAAAGCCAAAGGGAAGGGCGAGTTTTATCTGCGCCAGATCCTAGGTTCGGTCAATTACCCGACCGGTTCCAACGTGAATGACTTCTTCTACGGCTGGTTAAATTATCAAATCGAACACCATTTGTGGCCGGACATGCCCCTAAGCCAGTATCAAAAAGTCCAACCCCAAGTGCAAGCATTGTGCAAAAAACATAACATTCCCTATCTTCAGGAATCGGTTTTTAAAAGGTTGTTGAAAGCCGTGGACATCATGGTCGGTAAAACCTCGATGCTGAAGCCACACTACGCAAGCTGAAGCCGGGAGTATGAACAAAGTCCAATTGAAATGTCTTGCGGTGTTCGCGGTATTTGCCATCATCGGTTTCGGTCCGGTTTCTCCGGGCTGTCTGATCGGCATGTATGTGGTCATCAAGAGACCCCACTGGTTTTCAACACTGGTTGATGATCTTTACGGTAATCCCGTGCCGCAGAAACTGATCACCTCAAACAAGGTGCGGATCAAAGCCTTCCTGTGCTTGCTGACATTGTTCATCATTGACATAGCGCCGGTGCCGGTCACCCCGGTTGTTGCCGTTGTGATCATATTGAGCAGACCGCAATGGTTCTTGTATGTCGTCAAAGGTGTGTATAACAAAAATTAAGCGCTCGTAGCTCAGATGTATGGAGGTCGGGAGTTCGAATCTCTCCGGGCACCATCGCTGCGAGGTATGGAACCGAGTCGTCGCCAGAAGCGATAGGGCGCGCTATGTTTTCATGAAGCTTGCGTAATGAAAATGCAGTAGCATTCCGAAATCGCGTCGAGTCATACGAGAGCAGGTTCAAGACCCCTTGTTGGGTCTTGGACGAGTGACGTGGACGGCTGGTGCCGCCGGAGGCATACTAGTAGCGGCATTTTGGCTGAAAATTGCGCGGGGATACCGCAATTTTTACGTCGCCAAAATAGTGCCTCCCCGCTTTTAAATGTAAGATTTTTGTTATCATTTTGAGCAGACCTCAATGGTTTCTGAACGTCGTCAAAGGTGTGTATACACTGAAAGGCTTTATAGAAATTATACCCCGTTGCTCGGTCAGATAGGAGGCGGAAGTTCGAATCCATTAGGTCAACTTTTTCAATTGCATTATCAATAAATCTTTCAAATCAAGAAGCTCAGTTATTCTCGCAAGCGCCTCTTTGTTTCGGCCA
>CANNLO010000538.1 GCA_947505055.1 Methylococcaceae bacterium
GTTAAGGAGCTCCATATCCAGATACTTAATCATGCTAATCTAAATGCTGTAGAAGTGCGAAGAGCGAGTGCTTCTCAAGCCATTAATGTTTGGCCTTGGAGAAATCACGTGATCACACGAAAATATTTTTTTGATAATTCAGAATTGAGTGTTGATGAGCATATTCAATGGTGGAATCAAAGTCTTACGAATTCAAGTCGCATATTGCTATTAGGCTCCTCAAGTAGTATTGATTTTGGTGTAGTCCGTTTTGATTTTATAGATATGGAAAAAGTAATTACCTCAATTTACTTAAATCCATTGATGACTGGCAAGGGGCTAGGGAGGGCATTGTTAATTAAAGCGCTTGCCTGGTTAAGAGATAATTATCCTGAAATAAAATCAGTGATAGCAGAAATTTTACCTGAAAATATTCCATCAATAAGGATGTTTGAGTCTGTCGGTTTCTATAAAACCCATAGTGCATTCAGATTGGAGTTGCCGTTTGTGGGTAAATAATGAAAAAGTTAGAATTGTAATCGCCTCACCTCATCTGCGGCATGATGCTCTGGTGGAGTCGCTAGCTAATAAGTTAGGCGTCGAAATTTTACGTGTTCGAGAGCGAGAAAGTCTAGAGCTTTTGAGGCTATCTAAATTCCACCCGCGCTATATATTTTTCCCTCATTGGTCATGGATAATTCCAGAAGAAATTTATCAAAATTTCGAGTGTGTGATTTTCCATATGACTGATTTGCCCTATGGTCGGGGTGGTAGTCCGCTACAGAATTTAATAGTCCGTGGGTATAAAGAAACAAAGTTGAGTGCAATTCGTTGCGTTAAAACTTTAGATGCTGGTCCTATTTATATGAAACGCCCTTTATCACTATCGGGTACTGCTGAAGAAGTACTTTTGAGGGCGGCTAAAGTTACTGAAGAAATGATTGAGTGTATTATTCTTGAACAGCCCATCCCAATTGAGCAAACTGGTGAGCCAACAGAGTTTCGAAGACGATTGCCAAAAGATGGTGATTTAGCAGGTCTGGCTGAGTTAGAAAAGATATATGATTTTATACGTATGTTAGATGCTGATGGATATCCATCAGCTTTTATTGAGAATGATTATTTTAAATTTGAATTTAGTGGGGCAACTTTAAATGCTGAAGATATTGTGGCGAAAGTAAAAATAACTAGGAGGATTTCATGAAGACAGCATTGGTAGTTGCTGCACATCCTGATGATGAGGTGCTTGGATGTGGCGCGACAATTGCCCGTTTATCTCATGAAGGTTGGAAAGTTCATGTTTTAATAGTTGCTGAAGGTGCAACTAGTCGGGCAGAAAAGCGAGATATTGAGGCGAAGTCAGGAGAGCTTTCTGCTTTGGCGAAGTGTGCTGAAGAAGCAAATAAAATACTTGGGGCAGCCTCTGTTAAGTTACTTTCATTGCCTGATAATCGAATGGATAGCATCGATTTGCTTGATATTGTGAAGATTGTGGAAGAGTATGTTCTAAAATATAAGCCAAGTTTAATTTTTACTCATCATGCTGGAGATGTGAATATTGATCATAAGATACTTCATGATGCAGTAATTGCAGCTTGTCGCCCACAACCTAAATATTCCGTTAAAGAGTTGTTGTTTTTTGAAGTGCCATCTAGCACAGAATGGCGTCCTGCATCTTCTGGAATTTATTTCACACCAAATTATTTTTATGATGTATCGGAATATATTTCAAAAAAAATGGCTGCTTTGTCAGCATATAATCCGGAGATGCGGAGTTTTCCGCACCCAAGGTCAGTGGATGCGGTTAACCATCTTGCGCGTTGGCGAGGCGCATCTGTCGGATGTGAAGCTGCTGAGGCGTTCATGCTAGGTCGTTGCATTGTTTAATTAAGGGATGAGTATGTTTATTGGCAATAGAGAAATAGGAAGGAATAATCCGCCATTCGTCATCGCTGAGATGTCCGGGAACCATAATCAGTCATTAGAACGTGCATTAGAGATTGTTGAAGCGGCTGCCAAAACTGGCGCACATGCGCTAAAGATTCAGACCTACACCCCAGACACCATGACGCTAGATTTGAATGAGCGCGAGTTTCATATTAGCGACCCTAAAAGTTTGTGGGAGGGCAAGTCGCTCTATAAGTTGTATGGTGAAGCTTATACCCCGTGGGAATGGCACAAGCCAATTTTTGATAGGGCTCGTGAACTGGGTATTATTGCTTTCAGTACACCCTTTGACGATACTGCGGTCGATTTTTTAGAAAGTTTAAATGTGCCTTGTTACAAGATTGCCTCATTCGAAAACACTGATCTTCCACTGATTAGGCGCGTAGCCGCAACAGGTAAACCTTTAATTATATCGACGGGCATGGCCAGTATCGCTGAGTTGGATGACACAGTACGTGCTGCTCGTGAGGCTGGCTGTAAAGATTTGATCCTGTTGAAATGTACTAGCACTTACCCTGCTACAGCAGAGAACACCAATATTCTGACTATTCCACATTTACGGGAATTGTTTGATTGTGAAGTGGGTTTGTCTGATCACACGATGGGCATAGGTGTTTCTGTAGCAAGTGTTGCATTGAGCGCAACCGTTATTGAAAAACATTTTACTTTAAATCGTGCAGATGGTGGTGTTGATAGCTCGTTCTCAATGGAGCCAGCCGAAATGGCGCAGTTGGTAGTTGAGACTGAGCGTGCATGGCAATCATTAGGAAAAGTAAGCTATGGCGCGACTGCAGCCGAGCAAAAATCTATTCAGTTCCGACGATCACTATACATCGTCAATGATCTTAAAGCGGGGGACGTGTTAACCGCAAAAAATGTACGAGCGATACGTCCTAGTTTAGGTTTACCAACAAAGTATCTGGAGCAGGTGTTGGGTAGACATGTTAAAGATGATGTGAAGCGCGGCACAGGCTTGAGTTGGAATTTATTAGCATGAACGAATCGAATTAAAAATAGGTGAGTGATTAATTATTGACGGAGGTTAGATGAGTACATTAACAGAACAGGATATTCGGCCAGTTGAACTTATGGCCAAACAGCGTATTGCAGTATTGACTGATGTCGGAAGGATGTTGTCAAGGTGTGGTGAGTTTGTTCATGTGAACTGCCCTGCATGTGGGGCGAATGAATCCGTACCTAAATTCGAGAAAAATGGTATTGCTTATGTTGACTGCAAAGTGTGCCAAACTTTTTATGTTAATCCGAGACCCCCTTCGGATGTTCTGGATTGGTTCTATCGAGGATCTCCAAATTATGCTTATTGGAATGAAGTTATTTTCCCAGCTTCTGAAGCTGCGCGGCTAGAA
>CANNLO010000539.1 GCA_947505055.1 Methylococcaceae bacterium
AGGAATAGGTTTGCTGAAATAATACCCTTGAATCTCATCACAATCTTTTTGCTTAAACATGTCTAGTTGCTGTTTAGTTTCAACGCCTTCAGCAATGGTTTTTAAGTTTAAACTTTTTGCCAGGCTGATAATGGCGTCAACTATATTTTCACTGTCTTTATTTTCGGTCATATTCATCGTAAATGACTGATCTATCTTGAGCTTATCTAATGAAAAACGCTGTAGATAACTCAACGATGAATACCCTGTGCCAAAATCATCAATGGACAGCTTAATGCCAATCTGGGTTAATTGATGAGTAATTTGTATTGCCATTTCAGCACTTTGCATGGCGATGCTTTCAGTCAGTTCCAATTCAAGGAAGTGAGGAGGTAGATCAAAGATCTCCAGCGTTTGCTTTACTTTTTCAAACAGGGCATTAGCTCTGAATTGTGCTAACGAAAGATTGACCGCTATTGTTAATAAAAAACCTGCTTCATGCCATTTTTTGGCTTGAGCAATAGATTGCTCAAGTACCCAGTCTCCAATTGATAAGATTAAGCCGCATTCTTCCGCTACCGGTATAAATTCAGCAGGCGAAACCATGCCCCAAACAGGATGATTCCAACGTAATAAGGCTTCAGCACCAATGATTTCACCTGTTTGTGTATTAACCTGAGGTTGAAAATAAACCATTAGTTCTAGGCGTGAAATAGCCTGCCTTAGGTCACTTTCAATTTCCATGCGTCTTTGTGTCTGTTGTTGCATGATTGATGTGAAAAACTGATATTGGTTACGACCGAATTCTTTGGCTTGATATAACGCAGTATCTGCATTTTGAGACAAGGTTTCATAACTGTCGCCATTTTCGGGGTAAAGACTAATGCCTATTGATGGGGTAATATACAGTTGATAATTTTGGTAAAGAATAGGGTCATCCAGTGAATTGAGTATTTTGTTAGCAACAATGACTGCGCCAGTCACGTTACTATCAGCGAGTAAAATATTAAATTCATCGCCACCTAACCGAGCAACGGTATCTTCTTCACGCACACAGGCAAGTAGACGCCGTCCTACTTCAATTAATACTTGGTCACCGATCGAATGTCCCAAAGAATCATTGATGTTTTTAAAGTGATCTAAATCAATGAATAATAGTGCAAACGTATTTTTATTCCGTTCAGCAAGGATCAATTCGTAATCTATCCGCGATTTAAGCAAAAGGCGATTAGGCAAATTCGTTAATGAATCGTAATGAGCCAAATGTTCAAGCTGTTGTTCTGTTAATTTATACTGAGTAATATCAGAGAATGTCGCAATATGATGAGCAACATTACCGAGTTCGTCGAGTACCACAGAGATGGTTAACCATTCAGGGTAGACTGTGCCATTTTTATGACGATTCCATAGCTCACCTTGCCAAAATTTGTTTTTTTGCAAGGAATCCCACAGTGTGCGGTAGAAGGCTTGGTCTTGCCGACCAGAGGATAAAAGATTTGGATTTTTACCTAAAACTTCCCGTTCTTCATAGCCAGTGACCACAGAAAATGCCCTGTTGGCAGAAATAATGTTATTGTCTTTATCGGTAATGATAATGGCTTCCTGGCTTTGACTGAATACTTTGGCGGTCAATTCCAGTTTTTTTTCAGCCACTTGCCGCGCAACTTCGTGAGCGTATGAATTTAGAGCAAAAGATAAGTCAAGACTTAACTCCGCCATCAAGTTTAGAACTTGTGCGTCAAAAAAATCTTTCTCGTGACTATAAACATTAAGTACAGCGTACGGTTTCTGATTAAACAAAATAGGAATTGCACAACTAGCCCCCCAGGCAGCATATACTTCAGAAGTACTCTGCCAGCGCCGTGTAATTGAATCATTTTGAAAATCATTGACTGTTACAATTCGACTTTCACGATAGGCAATTCCGGTAGGGCCTTGCCCTTCCAGCCTATCAGGATCAATAGAAATAGTTAGATGAGTCAAATATTCCTGGGGTTCACCGGCTACAGCGACTGGTGTCATAACCTGTGACACAGCATCAGGTTTGCCAATCCAAGCGAGTTCTACATATTGTAAATTTGCCGTAATAGTACAAACGGTAGAGAACAAATCCCTCTCATTATTAATTTGCACAATGGCATGATTGATTTTACTGAGACTTGAGTAGAAAGCACTCAGGCGACTAATTTTAACTTCATGAGCTTTACGCTGAGTAATATCACGACTGATACCAATCACTCCTAACAAATCGCCGTCACTGTTTTTTAATGGGGTTTTAAGTGTTTCCAAAAGCACTTGTTTACCATCAGGGAGTGTAATCAACTCTTCATTAACACATGTATTGTCCTGAGCCATTACAGCGACATCCCGATCCCAAAATGCTTGAGCTGTTTCTGCATCGACGAAGTCAATATCAGTACGCCCAATGATGTTTTCAATTGAGTCATTGAAAAATCGTGTGAATGTTTTATTGCACGTCAGGTACTCACCCTTAGTATTCTTACAAAAAATATAATCTGGAATATTGTCTATTACGTTAAACAATAAATTTCGCTCATCTACCAAGTTGCGTTCCATTGCTTTGCGTTGGCTAATATCCAGACAGATTGCAACGAGATAGTCAGGGTTATTGCGATAAATTTGTAAACTAACTTCTACTGGATAACAGCTGCCATTCTTTCGCTGATGAATAGATTCATATCTTAATTGGTCTTGTTTCCCATCTATTAACGGACTTAATAAATGAATAAATGATTCAGAATCACAGTCTGGTTTAATATCAAAGAGTGTCATCTTTTTGAGCTCATTTAAGCTAAAGCCCAAATTATTGATAGCGCCTTGATTAACATGCTCAAAATAGAGTGATTCACTATTAAAAATATAAATTTCATTAAGCGATTGTTCGAGAATATTACTGAATTGTCGGTTATTCTTTTCCGACTTGTTACGTTCGGTAATGTCTTGAACGATACCTCGCATTACGGAGATCTTACCCGTAGCATCACGTTCAACCTGCCCAGCAGACCGCATCCAGCGAATGTTGCCCTCTGCTGTAATTACACGGTATTCCACATCATATTTTTCATCAAATTCAATATGATTCTGTGTCGCATTAATGACCCGTTGTCGGTCTTCGGAATGTATCACTGATAAAAAATCATCCCACGCTGGCTCACTTAATGCGGGAAATCCAAGCATAGAGGCACAGTTTTCTGACCAAATATGCTTGTTGTTGACTAAATCGGCTTCCCAAGAGCCAATGCCGCCGCTTAGTTGGCTTAGCCTTAAGTGGGATTCACTGGCCTGCAATTCC
>CANNLO010000540.1 GCA_947505055.1 Methylococcaceae bacterium
ATTGATTATGTCGTCCATGCTGCCGCCACCAAAATTGTACCTACAGCAGAATACAACCCATTTGAATGCGTTAAGACCAATGTTTTTGGTGCTATGAATTTGATTGATGCTTGTATCGATCAGGGTGTTAAGAGAGTTGTAGCACTGTCAACCGACAAGGCTAGTAGTCCAGCCAATCTTTATGGTGCTACCAAACTCACATCCGATAAACTTTTTATTGCTGGTAACTCATACTCAGGCACTGACGATACACGCTTCGCCGTAGTCCGCTATGGCAACGTAATGGGTTCGCGTGGTTCTGTGATTCCATTTTTTCTTAGTCAAGCTGAGAAAGGTGTGTTGCCAATTACAGATGTGCGCATGACCCGCTTTATGATTACTTTGGAGCAAGGTGTAGATTTGGTTTGGCATGCTTTTGAAGATATGGTTGGTGGAGAGATTTATGTTAAAAAAATTCCATCCATGAAAATGACTGATGTTGCATTAGCAACTGTGCCTTCCGCCACCCATGAAATCGTTGGTATTCGACCTGGTGAGAAGTTGCATGAGCAGATGATAGGTCCGGAAGATGCAGCACATACCTATGATTATCCTGAGCATTATAAGGTTTTACCTGCCATTCATAACTGGAGTCTAGATCCAGCTCGGATTAACGGCGGCGCTTTGGTTGCACCTGATTTCACTTATTGTTCAGATAATAACTCTGAGTGGATGAGTATAGCCAGTTTGCAATCATGGATAGAGCAAAACCGTGAGCATATAGGTAAAATTTGAGGTAGATACTGTGTTTCACTTAAACCAAAAATTCTACAAATTTACTAATCCAAATTTTTTATAAATGAGTTTATAAACATGAGAATAGCTGTAATACCCGCAAGGGGTGGAAGTAAGCGAATTCCACGTAAAAACATTAAAGAGTTTTGTGGTAAACCTATGATTGCTTGGGCAATTACAACAGCCCTAGAATCTAGATTGTTTGATCACGTTATTGTGTCAACCGACGATGAAGAAATTGCAGCTATTTCTAGGAAGTGGGGCGCAGAAACGCCATTTTCCAGACCTACTGAATTGGCGGATGACCTTACTCCAACCGTACCTGTGATTGCTCATGCAGTTAAAGCCTGTCTTGATAAGGCATGCGAAGTTGAATATGCCTGTTGTATTTACCCTTGCGCCCCATTTTTGCAAGTAGATGATTTAATTATAGCTTTTGATTTGATGCAGAAAAATAATGCTGATTTTGTGTATCCTGTGACTGAGTATGCTCACCCTATACAACGTGCAATGCGGCAACTGCCAAGCGGTCAGATGCAGTTTATTAGTCCAGAAAATGAGTTAACAAGAACGCAGGATTTGGAAAAATCGTATCATGATTCAGGCCAGTTTTATTGGGGAAGAGCATCAGCATGGCTAGAACACAGAAGAATGCATACAGATGGTTTAGGTATGACGATACCAAGTTGGCGCGTGGTAGATATTGATTCAATGGACGATTGGAAGCGCGCTGAGGATATATATAAAGTACGTAATCATAAAGCCTGATGGTTGTATAGAAAATCGTATGAATAAAATTCTAGTTACTGGCGCCACTGGTTTACTTGGGTCAAGCTTGGTGCCATATCTTAAAAAATTTGGCTATATGGTTGTGACGCATGCACACACAACGCAAGCCGATGTTATGTTTGATATTGCTGATAGGGTCAAAACTCATGAAACCCTTGAACAAATACAGCCCGATGTTATTGTTAACTTGGTTGGTTTAACCAATGTTGAGTTATGTCAAGATCAAGTTAACTTAGCTTATCTAGCAAACACACGCACGGTTGAGAATCTTGCGCATTGGATACAGTCTGCAAAGAAAGACTGCCATCTTGTGCAAATTTCTACTGATCATGTTTATGACGGAATGTGGCTACACAAGGAAGATAACGTTACCATTACTAACAATTATGCCTTTTCAAAGTATGCCGGAGAGATGGCTGCGCTTAGAGTAAAAAGCACAATACTTCGAACCAATTTTGTTGGGCTTAGCCAAGTAAGTAATCGTGAAAGCCTAACCGACTGGGTTTATAAATCACTACTTGCTAGTAAGGAAATACAAGTATTGAATGATGTCTATTTTAGTCCGCTATCAATTACAAAGTTGGTTCAAATGATAGAGCTTGTCGTGCAAAAAAACCCAATTGGTACTTATAACCTTGGCTCACATATTGGCATGAGTAAAGCTGATTTTGCTTTTGCTTTTGCAGAATGTTTAAAATTTCCAACAAACACCATGACTAGAATCCAGAGCAGCGAAGCTAAGTTTTTTAGTGCTTACCGCCCGAAGGATATGCGTATGGACAGCTCTAAATTTGAAAATGTATTAGGGATTAAATTGCCGAATTTAACTGACCTAATTCAACCATTAGCAAAGGAATATAATGAAATCGCCTAATCCTATTCTGAATATTCAAGGCAAGAAAATTGGCCGTGATTATCCTACGTATTTTATAGCTGACATAGCTGCTAATCACGATGGTGATTTAGAGCGCGCTAAGGACTTGATTCATTTAGCTGCTGAAGCTGGTGCTGATGCAGCAAAGTTTCAGCACTTTAAAGCAGAAACTATTGTTAGTGATTTTGGATTTAAGAATATGGGGGGGCAGCAATCCCACCAAGCAAGCTGGAAAAAATCAGTATTCGAAGTTTATAAAGATGCTAGTGTTAGTTTGGATTGGACGTTAGCACTTAAAGAAACTTGCGATAATGCTGGCATTGCCTTCTTTACCAGCCCTTATTCACTTGATATTGTTGAGCATATTGATACTTATGTGCCAGCCTATAAAATAGGTTCGGGTGATATAACTTGGATTGAGATGGTGCAGCACATTGCATCAAAGCAAAAGCCTTACATTATGGCGAGTGGCGCATCAACCATAGATGATGTATTACGTGCTGTGCAAGCTGGATTGGAGATTAATCCTATGCTTTGTCTAATGCAGTGCAATACTAATTACACTGCAAGTTTAGAGAATTTTAAATTCATTCAGCTTAATGTGCTAAAAGTCTACCGCAAAATGTTCCCTGATATGGTGTTGGGATTAAGTGACCATACGCCAGGGCTAGCTACGGTACTTGGTGCAGTATCGTTAGGCGCTCGTATGATTGAAAAGCATTTTACCGACGATACTTGTCGCAGCGGCCCTGATCATAAATTTTCAATGAACCCTTCATCTTGGCTTGATATGGTTGAGCGTACTCGTGAATTGGAGAATGCCTTAGGTTGTGGA
>CANNLO010000541.1 GCA_947505055.1 Methylococcaceae bacterium
CATACCAACCCAGGCTCCACTCTTACCCAACCCTCATCTAAATTAAGCTCTAACACACGGGTGAAATGTTTAGAAACATCGAGGATTACAGCCTCACCAATTGACTGTCCAGTCAAACTCGTGCCACCACCACGTGCTAACAGTGGTAATTTTTTCTCCGCGCAGCGTCGAATTACACTTAACAAATCAGCTCTATCAATTGGCACAAATACATCTAGCGGCTGCATTTTGTACATGCTGGCATCTGTAGAGTAAAGACCGAGAGTCAGTGCGTTATTCGATATAGGTTTATTCATTTCCGTAGACATTTAATTTAATTTTGAAGCTATTAAGGCCTCACCAATTACCGCCTCCTCTTTTAATAAAACCTCTATGCGATCCATAATGTCTGGTGGATTAGATGCGTACGCCTCACAGAAATGGGCTCGTGCCATTTGCACCTCTTCTCTTTGCCACCATTTAGCTACATCATGCCAAACTTTATTAATATGCTGTGCAGCAGACTCTGGAGTTTCATGAAAAATCCCTACTTCCTTGAGACCTTCAAAAAATGGCACAGCTGCTTCTGTTACTTCCCAATGTTTGGGATTCCAAAAAATTACTGTAGGGAAATTTAAGCTTAGGGATTCTATATAAGTCGTAGCATTATAGGTAGCTATCAGAAGTCGACAATTTTCAGCGACTTTCCAAAGCGAATGATTTCTATTATCTATTGCAATATTTGGATACCTTTCTTTCCATCGCTCTTTTTGAGCCCATTTATAGTCAACATTATCGAGACGAACAAGCAACTCTTGTTGAATAGTAGGCGTCAATCCTTGAACAAACCTGAATTGATCCTCAAAATAACTAAGCACTTGGCTTGACAACATCATTGCACGCACATCAAAACTATAGCGAGGCATGATTCCGCAGACAAGTAATGCTTGCCCAATAACTAATGGTCTTTTCTGCATATTTAATTGACGAAAGTTACCAACGGGAATTATGTTCTGGTATTTTTCATCACACCAACCAGTAGATAAATAGCGATCGGCAACAGATACTTCATAACTATGCGCACCATTAAATGCGCCCACCCCTAGCCCACCATGCTCGCCAATCACAAGACGGGTCCCATGCGCACATTTTTTTGCTGCCCAGTATTTAAATAAATCATTACTAAAGTGATTTACACTAGTCCAGATTACACTCGGCGACCTTGGCCACGGCAAATCTTCAACAGTACGTGTGATTTGGTCGAATCCTTCAAGAAAAGACTTTGGTAACAAGTCTGGTAATAGCTGTCGAACGAGAACTTCAAAATCTGTTGATTTCGACAATACTTCAAGTTGCCAATGACGACGTGTTGCGTCGAATAAGAAAATCGGCAAGTCAGGCGCATACCAGTATGATGGAAGCTGACCAAATTTCATATCAAGCCACCATAAAGACTTACGAGGCAGATAAGTCGACATCATGGTAATGGTGTCACGCTTTTTTAAGTGCTTAGCAATAAGTACCAGCAACTTACTAGTCAAAGTTTTAAATAAAGGATTTTTTTTACTATAGCTTTTTTTTATTACCAATTCATTGCCAGTTTGCCCTGATTGTAATGTTTTCGCTACTATACCAATCTTTCGATGAATTAATAAATTAAATAAAGCGTGATTCCAATAAGGGTTTTCAGTTGCTTGGTGAATAAAATCTGCCGTATCATTTGAGGCTAGAAACTCATCAGGCGTAGTTAAAACGTTTGTCTTGAGTAGCAACCCTGCATTAGTTGCTACTTCAATCGAAGACCATCTATCAAACAAAACCGCTGTATAGTTATTTAACCAATATCCGAGAATCAATCGCCAATAACCCACATCATAATTAACTTGATGTAAGGTATTCATTATTGGCAAAATTTCAAGCAATAGCCTTTGATTTAACTCTTGTAGATAGTAAAAATCCTGTTTTAGTTTTTCTCTATCGTCCCAGTGGTAGGGTTGCACATATCCTTCCAGTTTTTGCCATTGCTGTCTACGAGTATGAAGTCGACACCATTCTCCCAAGAACAACACCTTACCATCAACAGGCCATGTTTCTTCAAGTTCTGTAGTGATGAGTGTGTATTGTTCGTTCATTGTTTAAATTACATAATATTGATATCGAATTGCCACCTTGAATTATGCATTCTGAACTTAGTGACTACCATTAATCTGAAGTTGACTGATTGTTCTTGCTATACATACAATTTCAGCTGCAGAAGAATCTATTGTTACGCCCGCATCTACCCATTGCTGCATCTTTCCTAGATCTTCTATCGTATCTACATCAAAACGGAGTTCTGGAAAAGCTAAGTGGTTTGGCGCCTTAACTGATTTCAAATTAAATGTGTCAGCGTAATCCCATAGGTAAAGTGTAGCATGCTCACGGTGTCGAGGCTCTGTAGCCAGCGTATCAATTTTTTTAAGAGTCTCTACAGTAAATATCTCTGCACCAAAGCCGTCAGCATAACTGCTACCTAATCGATCTTGATGATTGCATGCATAATCACACTGATGTGATACAAAAAAGTTAACTAAGCGATCAACTTCACATGGATCGATAAATGGATTGTCAGCACAAATGCGTACAACATTAACTGCATTGCACATATTGGCAGCGCCAACAAAACGGGACAGGACATCAGTCTCACTTCCTCGATAGACTTTAACTCCCAGCTTGACAGCGATATTAGCCAATGCGTTATCGTTATCGTTATCGGAGGTTGCGAGCACTATTTGATCTAAGGTAATAGCGCGTGCCAAACGTCTCAGAACCCATTCCAGCAAGGGAATCTCGTCTAAATTAGCTAGCATTTTACCAGGGAATCTCGTCGATCCCATGCGGGCTTGGACGATGGCTAAGGTATGTGTTCTCATTCTTGCTGTGATGCCAAGTCTTCCCATTGCAACACATGATCGGCCTGCAATGCGGCGACTGTTCGACGGCTTAGCACTTCGTCCCAATGTAATGGACTCACGCCAGTACCAGGACGTTTGTAGGTCAAGTCATCAGTCGTGAGTTGATGACCAGCAGTGACATCTCGAGCCAATACAATACTACGGCGAGCATTTTTACGCGAGATACTTTCAGTTGCAATTGGGGCCTTGTGGTCAGTTGGACCTAGTAATGTGTGGATGGTTTTAGCTAACGTTACAAATCGAGCAAGGTCATGCTGATCCATAGCGTGGTAATGATCGTTTCCGGGTAGGGTTTTATCATGCGTGAAATGCTTTTCCAAGATGACGGCA
>CANNLO010000542.1 GCA_947505055.1 Methylococcaceae bacterium
ATAAGAATGGCCAGCATAAAATTGTCGAGAAAGAATTAATTCGCCGGTTTGCGCACTATAAATAATGCGATGCACTAAAATTGCCGTTGGTCGGCCTTCGACTTGACGATTACGCCAAATAAATGTCTCTTCAGTCCCATTGGGTAAAGCTACAGGATAATTAAGCCAGGCTTGATAAAGCTCTGGAAAATAACTAGACAAAATCTTACTATCCTGCGTGGCAAATCGAAGCTCGCCTCCAGGACTAGCTTCGGCGCCATTCCCGCGATCATAGGTTGCGATACCTTTCAAACCTTTTTTTTGATAGGCTTGCCAACGGTGTAATAATATATTTCTATAGACTTGTGATGCTGAATCCGACTGTGCTGAAGCAATAGAATGGAGGGTTCGAAACTCTTCTGTCGATAAATTAAATTCACTACCCGGTTGTGCTGCCAAAAAATTAGCGGCTTCTTCATTACCTGATTTAAATCCGAATCCTTTAAATGCTTCTACCGTTGCCTGTGTTGGAATTGTTCCTTCTGAAGTAATCTCGCCATCTATTGATAATAAGTTTTTACTTTTGATAACGCCCATCACTTTAGCTGGTTTTGCCGGCAAATACATTGCCACCCCTGCTGCCAACTCTTTCTCATCGCCCTCTGCGACATCAAAATAAACAATGTCGCCTTTATTCAAGTTTGCAAGATTTTGTTCCGTTATTCCGAGTTGCTGACTCAATTCTTCAGCGCTTGGTAAATTATTAGCCCATACAGAACTACTATAATTCAACGCTAACAATAATATTAACCAAGAGTTGGTCTTATATTTTTTGTTAATCAAGTCGCCTACTGAAACATATTTCTTTACCATCGGATAATCTCTCGCATTTAAATAAAATTTTAAGCAGTACTTCTTTATTCTGCGCACTCTAAAAATACTTTGGTTTCAACGTTAGTACTCTTCCAATTAAATTATTTAATACTCCAAAAAATTGATTAATCTATTAATTTCTATATGTTTTGGTAAGATTTCTGCTAATTTTCTGGCATAATTACGTGTAGCTTTCTCAATACCGGGCCATTCTGTAGTTATCGGTATTAAATGTTGTCTGTAGACTTTATCGTTTTCAGTTTATGCGTCTGATAGTAAGGCAAAAATTGTGATTATCTGGGGTGATGATATAGGCGTGTCTAACGTCAGTGCTTATTCAAAAGGCATCATGGGGTGCCAAACAACCAGTATTAATCGTGTTGCAAACAAAGGTGTTATTTTTACTGATTACTTATGCTGAGCAAATATGTAACGCTGGTCGTACCTATGTCATTACAGGACAGAGTGTATTTCGGACGGGTTTTAGCAAAGTAGGTCTTCCCAGTTTACGAATTGATACCATACTGACATTGCTCTGTTAACTAATTTAGGAATGTTTGTCTTTCAATTGTAGAATAAAATGCCAATAATACTAGCTCCATTCCCTTGGCATAAATCAATAACATGGGGGGGGAGAAAAATAAACAAAAATCTAATCCATTCAAAATTCCAAACTAAAATATGGACTGTTTTTTGTGCTTGAGTCTACACCTATTAAATTAAAGATATCTTGTATCCTACGATTCTTTAGCTCTGTTACTACATTTAACCAGAATTTAGCGCCTTCAGTCTGAGCAACAGAAATTACAATACTAATACAACGCAGTAAGATATAGTTTAAGTATATAATCCTCACACAATCAATTTATGTAGGTGTAAATTATCATGATGAGTGTAGAAGCGATAGAAGAGCAAATTGCAGTGTTAGATAATGCTTCATTTTCCAAGCTCCGTGACTGGTTTATTGAAGTCGACCAATCTCGGTGGGATAGGCAAATTGAAGCAGATTCAAATGCCGGAAAGCTAGATTTTCTTATTAACGCGGCATTAGTTGAGCATGACGCCGGAAAAACGAGAGACCTTTGAAACATAAAACGGCTTCCAGTTTCTGGACATGTTATGAAAAACTTCCGCTAGAATTCGTGGGCTTGCAGACAAGAATTTTAAGTTGCTCAAAGCAGACCACTCTCATCCCTCTTTACAGTTCAAGAAAGTCGGCAAGGTTTGGTCTGCTCGTGTCGGCACACATTACCGAGCAGTAGCCACACCAATTGAAAGTGGCTTCCTTTGGGTTTGGATTGGCACTCATGCCGAATATGACAGACTACTCGCCTAAGATTACACTCAACCGGAGCGCAGTTATAATCTGGCTTTATTTTTCAGCTTTCCGTGGCGCGCCCGGTTAGCTCAACGTTAGCAATCAAAGGCACGACTCATGAGTGCAATTGTCTTATTTAAAGTGGAACTTCGCGCCACCTGACTACTTCGAGGAAGCGATTGAGATTTTGTGTCACGTCATACTAATTCCTTAATGTTAATTCAGAAAATATAAAACTACGCAACTAACATGGTGTAAGCACTCCCGATGCATACTGGAAAGGGATTGTGCGAGGAACGGGTGCTGATGAACGAGTTATTGCTTGGATAGTACCCAATTCTCAAGAGGCTACAGGAAAGCGTTTAGATCAATACTTGGTCACCGTTGATGAACTCGAGAAAGTTATTGGGGAAACAATTCCAATTGCTGATTATGCAAAACATGAGAAATTAAAAACTTCATGGCAAATTCCAATTGGTTGTATTGAGAGTTAATGTATTAATTGGCATGTTCAGATAAATAGAAACTAGCCGTTAATATTAAAACTATCTAGATAGATCTCGTGACTATGATTAGCAAAACAGAATTTACAGCTCAGAAAATATGTTAGATAAAAATCTCAGAATACCAATATAAATAAGGAAAGTGAACGATCAAATTAAAGTACTAATTGGTTTCTAGGTATTTATACGGATAGTTATTTTTTCTTAAGAACTATAGTTATTGAGGGTTTAGATGTTTGTATTTTTTGATGAATGGTTGCAAACGACCCAAACCAGCCATACAAATATGAATCTAGGCTTCCCGGATACCGGTCTTTGCCAAAGTAGCGCAATTAACGCCAATAGAACTGTCAAATGAGTATATCTTTTTAGTTGCATATATTATTTCGTACTTATTTCATTGTCATCGAATTGCAATGTTTGCGATGTAATATCTCTAAGCAACTAATTTGTCAGCCTAGGAGTCTGTCGGACTTTTCATTTCTAATGTGCGCTATCTGGTAAAATAGCGGCCTGTTCTACACAAAATCTCAATTGACCCATGGCCCGTTTCATCCAATACGATCGATACCAACAATATAT
>CANNLO010000543.1 GCA_947505055.1 Methylococcaceae bacterium
ATACTTTTCTTTGGCCATGCAAAGAAAAGTATCTCGCCTTCGGGTGCGAGAACCCGTATCAAAAACCGTCGCGATAGCGACACAACAACTGAATACACACTATCTGCGTAACATCAGTTAGTCATAGGGGTGTTGTTAAACTAAAGTTTCGCAATCAGCGAGAAACTCCTGGTCTACAAACTACTCACATCTGCAAAAACCAGCGCAGGTTCGGTATTGATAAACACGCTTTCATTGAATTCATCGATACAAATAGCATTTAAAGTTACTTCTTCATACAACCAATAATAAAATCCACCCTCGAAAACGCTATATCTATCGGTGTATTTGCACTGTAGCCATTGATTATTCAACACCCCCACCAGACTAGGCGCATTATCAGACCTGGGCACTCCGATATATTCAAGCACCGACTCCTCTATATTCAGACTAAATCGATCAAATTGTATTTTTCCATCGGCTAACTGCGCATATTTTATGCGCCCACCTTGTATGTCATCGCCTCGCTGATCGATTACGCAACGCTTATTAAACATATAAAAAGCCGGAGGAAAGATAATCGGATAACTATCCGGACGACCAGATCGCTCTAATACATGAGCCGCTGTCCGCTGGCTTTTATCCCATTGCTTGATGACTATTTGCAAAACCAACATAGTTAATTTCCGAATGAATTAATACTTGCCCAAACTGACAGAGCAAAAAAAAGCCCGCTATCAGCGGGCTTTTTTATTTGGAACGCTTAAGACGACAAGAGCTTCCAGTATGATACCAGACCTTATTTACCCTGAAGCGGTTGCTGAGGCTGACCTTCAACTTCCAATTGTACGCGACGGTTATTAGCGCGACCTTCTTCGGTATCATTGGTGTCTATCGGTTGATTCCAGCCATAGCCCTTAGTCGTAAGATTAGGTGAATGGGTTCCATCAACCAAATACTTTTTAACTGCCATTGCGCGACGCTCGGACAAATCCATGTTGTGATTGTATCCTCCTGTTTTGCTGGTGTGGCCTTGTATTTCAATTTTCAAATCCGGATGGGTTTTAATAGCCTCAGCCGTATTGTCAAGATTTGGCTTGTATTGGGATTTAATAATGTCTTTATCGTTATCAAATTTCACATCAACAATCCAGCAACCTTTTATGCTAACTTTAGCGCCAGCCAGGGTATTAGGACATACATCATTGCAATCGTTGACGCCATCGTTATCTGCATCAAGCGTAGAACAATCTGCAACAACTGCTACAGGAGCAGGCGCGGGTGTCACAACCGGGGCTTGGGCAACTACTTCTTTAGGTTTCGGGCCAAACGGAATCACGAAACCAAGATTAACAACCATGTCATGAAATTCATTGGTGCCGGGCTGTAAATTAGCATTGAAATTTTGGTTGTAACGATAGCGCACATCACTGCGAATCAGAAAATTATCGCTCACTTCATAAGTCAAACCAGCGCCCGCTTCACCGATGAAACCGGCACCACTATCGCCATTATGACTGGAGTTCATACCGCCCAAACCGATGACGGTATAGGGTGAAAACGCGCCGCGAGAAATGAAATATTGCACATCCGCCGAAGCGCCGGTCATATCCCAGTTTCCATTTTGATTAGCGCCTTCCAAACCTTGATAAAAACCTTTCAACTCCACATTGAAATGTTCATTAAGTATTTTGCCAAAACCCATGCCGCCGCCCCAGCCGCTATGCGCATTACGATCGCCGCCAGGCTGGATAAAAGTGCCGAACGGTGCGACATACCATCTGTTATCCTGGTATTTTTCAGCCTGAGCTATTGATAAAAAGCTTACGCCCACCAACGCTACAACTGTTACTAATTGTTTTTTCAGCATAATATACTCCTTAAGAAAAGAATGAAAACGGTCAACCACACAAACCAACTGTGCATTCTAGCTTCGATACATGAACAGTATAGGATATTTATGTGGCATTTTACAACATATTGTATTTTTTTTACAACAAAGAACCTAGTCATGTTTCTATCTTAGGGTTCAAATATCGCCAGTCTTTTCCATATCGCTGAAGGCCATAACTGACACAGATGCAGCTAATGATGGGGGCTTGACATGAAGCCTCTACTCGCCAGGACCTGCTATTCTCTTGAAATAAACTTGGCCTGATAGATTTTTTTTAGGCATCTGTAATAATTAAAATTATAATAAGACTAGAGACTTGCCCGCTTTCTGGGTAAAACCGCAGCAGCCAATCAATACAGGGGAAGTCGATGGAAAGAAAAGAAGCAATGGACTTTATGATCAAGTTACTCAAACTTATGCTACATAAAGAAGGTTCTGATTTATTTATTACCGCCGGCTTCCCTCCAGCAATAAAAGTCAAAGGCAAGATGTCACCCGTTTCACAGCAGGCTTTATCGGCGAATGATTCCAAAGCCCTGACGCAATGCATCATGAACGATAAGCAACTCAAAGAATTTGAAGAAAGCAATGAATGCAATTTCGCGATTTCGCCTGCCGGATTATCGAGATTTCGCGTCAACGCCTATGTCCAGCAAGGTTTCCAAGGCTTGGTTATCCGGGTCATTGCCGCTGAAATGCCCAATTTTGATAAACTAGGCTTACCGTCTGTTTTAAAACAGGTGATGCTAGCCCAAAACGGGCTGATTATCATGGTCGGTGCTACAGGGTCAGGCAAATCGACGTCTTTGGCCGCAATGATCGACCACCGCAATGCGAACAGCTACGGCCACATTATCACGCTCGAAGATCCTATCGAATACGTACATGCGCATAAAAATTGTGTAGTCATGCAACGGGAAGTCGGCGTCGATACCAAGAGTTGGGAAGCCGGCTTGCACAATACTTTACGGCAGGCCCCCGATGTCATCGTACTGGGAGAAATTCGCAGTCCCGAAATTATGAATTATGGACTGGAATTTTCACAAACCGGACATTTGGCACTGGCGACCTTGCATGCCAACAATGCCAACCAGGCGATAGACAGGATATTAGGTTTCTTTCCGATGGAAGCCCAGACGAAATTGATGCAGGACATTTCAGTTAATTTACGCGCGATCATTTCCCAACGGCTGGTAAGAACGGTTGACGGAGGCCGTTGCGCAGCCATTGAAATTTTAATAAATACACCGCTGATTTCAGATTACATTGCCAAAGGTGAAGCCTCCAGCATCAAACCGCTGATGGCCAAATCCCGTGAATTGGGCATGCAGACCTTTGACCAGGCCTTACTGGATCTTTATAAGGCGGGCAGGATAGAT
>CANNLO010000544.1 GCA_947505055.1 Methylococcaceae bacterium
AATTACCCAGAGGCAATATCCGTGGGTCGTTTTTTACAGTCATATTGCCCGTACCAAGGTACGGGCTATTTTTAAGCATAGTAGCAAATTTTAGTAAGCCAAAAGATTCACCATTTATACCAACTCTGTTTTGCTTATAAAAAATTTCACCTTCACCAGAAAATCGTAAAATAATGACGAGTGGGATCATTAAAGGCGATAGTACTAACAAGGCCAATGAAGTAAATACAATATCAAAAATACGTTGCATATCTACATTCTTCCATCAAGATATTTACCTGTTTCCATGTGCGCAAAATCAGGAATCATGGTATTGAATAATGCCACAATTTCCGGCTTATCCCACGTTGGTTGACGACGTATCGCTTCAATGGTATTGGTAAAATGCTGTAATTTTTTATCCTCAAAAATAGGTGAATTTTTTATCACACCAACGCTATCAAAACGGTTCATATCAAGCACCTCATTTGAGGTAAAGAACTCTTCGAAATCCTTTTCACCAGTAGTGTCGCTAGAGAAAAAGTAACAAGGCCACTGTTTTTTAGCAATTAATTCTGGCGCACGATCTCTCGCTTCGTCTTCTGTTAAACATTCAAACGCTTCATATCCAAGGTCAGCTAAATAACGTACAGCAATGTCAGAGAATGTGGTTAAGTGCAAATCCTCACTCAATTTAGGAAAGAATATATCTCTGTTTTCACCTAGTAAACACGACATCAGACAAAGCTCACCGGACTCCTGTGGTGTAACAAAATAACGCCTAACATCATTAGGGGCGGCGATAGGTTGACGTTTAGAAAAACGCTGATTAAATCCATGTAACAAGGAGCCATCAGAAAAAGCTACATTGGCAAATCTTGCTGTAGAGATTGATATCTCAAGGCTTGCACGCATCAAGAACATTTCCATAATGCGTTTACTTGCACCCATCATGTTAACTGGGTTGGCAGCTTTATCGGTGGACACACAGAAGTACTTAGCTGCGCCACAGGCTTTTGCTGCAGCAAGAGTGCTGATAGTGTTTAGAATATTCACCTCAATCAAGCGCATAAGGGTAAAGGGATCTTTCTCACTTCTCACGTGCTTAAGCGCAGATAGATTCAGTACATAATCATACCCACCGCTCCATTGCATTAATGCACCGAATTCCGGCTCACTACAATCAATTGAAAAGGTACGGAAATCGCCTTTAATATAACCTAGTGTGCTACGTATATCTCGAACCAGCTCCACTACATTATTTTCGCTAATATCTACTACATGTAGTGTCTTAGGCTCACGCTTAAAAATTTCTCTTGTTACTGCTTGTCCAATTGACCCCGCGCCACCGATAACTAAAAATCGACTTGAAGACACAACTGCGGAGAGCTCTTCTTCATGCTGCGAGATGTCAGATACAAACAGTGGCCGATCACGGCCAATCAACTCAAGTATATTACTCATACATTTTTATTCTCTAAAATTATCCATTAAGAATTACACAAAACCAAACCTCTGGTAATTTTTTACTCCTGATTTTTGATGAGCGCCTATTTACCATATTTCAATTTTATGGCCTAGCCAATATCAGACAATCAAACATAAGCTCAAGTCTGGAAATTAAATTACTTCTATCAAACTCTCGTTTACTATATTCTAAGCCGTTTTTTCCCATATACTCTAATTCTTCTGTACTCATGGCAGATAATCTGAGAACTGCATCTGCCAGTAATTGAGAGTTGCCAGCAGAACAAACAACACCAGAACCAGACTCCTTTATAACCATTGCCCCCTCACCATTAATCATACCTAATACAGGCTTTCCGGCTGCTAAATAAGTTTGCAACTTGCTAGGAATTGTCATTGAAAATATTGGCTCATCTTTTAAACTGACAAGTAGAACTTTTGCATGCTTAAAAAATGAAGACATTCTATCTACAGGGTAGCGCCCCAACATTAAAACACAATTATGCAAATTACGATTCTTAATTTCAGTGAAAACCCAACCATCCATACGCCCACCCCCAACGATAAGCCAACGTATTTTTAATTCAGATTTAAGCATTTCTGCAGCATCAAGAATTGCTGGAAAATCCTGCGCCTCACCAATGTTCCCAGCGAACACAATATCAAAACTTTCTGGTTTCAATGGGACTTCAGGTGCAGGTATGGTATGACTCGATTCATAAATAGATTCTGCCCAATTAGGAAAATATAGCACCCGAATACGGCTACCTGCATATTTCTGTATATGCGTAATGAAGCTTTTCGATTGCGCGAGTATCAAATCACAGCGGTTATAAATTAAACTAACTAGCTTGCCGACGACCCATAACATGGTGCGAGACCGGACAACGCCTGTGGCCTGCAAGGAGTCTGGCCATAGATCCTGCACCCATAAAACTAAGGGCGCTCGTTTAAAAAAACGCATTACCGCAGCAGGAATACCAATCGTTACAGGTGATAGTTGGTTAGCGAAAATAATATCAAACTGCCGCCCTCTCAGCTTCCATAAGCCTTGGAAAGATGCGCTGAATACAAAAGATAGGTAGTTTAAGATCAAATGCGTACGCGAACTACCTCTTGGCAATAGAGATACGCGAACAATATCAGCGCCTTCATAATATGAGAAATAGGCAGGATTATCGAGAAATTCTTGGAAAACTAAGCCGTCAGGGTAGTTAGGAATACCCGTCAGCACGGTCACGTTATGCCCACGCAGAACTAACTCAGAAGCCAGGTCGTTAATTTTAAACTTTTCAGGCCAAAAGTATTGGGTTACGATCAATATATTCATTTAAATAAAATCATTTCGACCAAACTGTGCGATTCACGTAGTCGACATAACTCATTACTACACGCAATATTTGTTTTGAAACTGGTCCACCTTCGTAGTCTTCAACGCGGTCCATGACTCGTTTAGCTTTATCATGCTGAGCGATGATCACGCGCACAGCATCCAACACTCGCTCTTTCTTCAAGCCACTCATAATTAGCGTGCCCACATCCATTCCTTCAGGTCGTTCATGTGCATTACGGATGGTAATTGCCGGTAAATTTAACAATGAACCCTCTTCTGAAATTGTGCCACTGTCTGAAACTACACACAAAGCCTCCATTTGCAGCTTAATGTAGTCACAAAAACCAAAGGGTTTCAGAAACTGAATGAGTGGGTTAAGGTTACTCAACTCCATTGTATCTAAGCGTTTTTTAGTGCGTGGATGAGTAGAAACGATTACTGGAAAGTTATAAGCCTCGGCCAAAGCAT
>CANNLO010000545.1 GCA_947505055.1 Methylococcaceae bacterium
CCCACTCAAGCTCTTTTAGTCCAAGCGCCTTTGATGAGTTGCTGCTAATTGAAATGCCATTAGCAAAAGAGGATGTTATTGCTCCACTAGTTCTAATAGACTATTTAACTCGGCAAAAATTGGAGTCATGGAGAACAGAGCTGGATTGTATTTTTATTATTAGCGCTCTTGAAGATGATGCTATTACTGCATTGACGGCGGAAACAGTCAGTCTTTTAAAAAAAACAGATCAAGCAATGGTTATCAACATTGTTACGGAACCAGAGTCCGAATCTGCTCAATTAACATTTCAAAAATGTATTTCCCAAATCAAATCCATCTGTGACTGCGTTATTACTTCTTCGGCAAGTCAAATTCACCGACAACTTGCCGAAGAGCCACAAATGAATAATACGCCTTGGTACTGGCCCTATCAATATCAGGCTGCCTGTAATATTACGTATGGCATTATTGGTTCCCAGTTTAGCCATGGTGTGATCGGTGTTGATTTTGCTGACATTAAGAACATTTTGCAATCAGGACGCGACATCAAAACAGTTTATGTTTCCGCAGTTGGCGAAGATAGGGTGGAGCAAGTGGCAGAAAAAGCACTATTTATATTGAGGCAAGAGGGTTGGAGATTAACAGATCCTGAAATTGTCGCTTTTATGAGTAATGCCATCACTACCCATAACGATGAATTTTCTCTTGGTGAGTTTGATCAAATTGCAGCCACCTTGCTTGAAGAGCAGCCACTAGATAGAAACTGCAAAGTTACGATGAGCTTTAATCAAGCTATGATGGAGGATGAAATAGATTTATTTGTACTCGCGGTGAAAGCTGGAAAACACAAAAACAAATATATGTGAATTGGAGGGAATGTCGGTTTACACACTATGAAAAAAGAATCTTCTCAGTCTTTAATGAGAAATTATTTATTCATGAGTAACGAGGATTTCATAAAAAATTTTAAAAAAAAATATGAAACCATACATATAAAAAACTAATTGAGCTGTTACGACAAAGTCGTCAATTTCTTCTGAGTTTCCTTAATTCCTAGTCACCAGTCCTTTTTTTCAACCAGATTTACAGAAAAATAATGATACAAAACACCAACAATCTAGCCGCATACATCTGGTCGCTAGCCGATTTACTGCGCGGTGATTTTACACAAAGTAAATATGGTAGCATCATTTTGCCATTTACCTTATTACGAAGACTTGAAAGCGTATTAGAAAAGAGCAAAGAAAATGTGCTTGCTCAGGTTAAAAAGATACAAGTAATGAACCTGCCCGAGGACGCGCAAGAAAAGTTATTGTTAAGAGCTACAGGTGACCTATCATTTTTTAATATTTCCAAAATGGATCTTTCCAAGCTAGGTGAAGCGGACATTGCTGCTAATTTGGAATCTTATATTCAGGGCTTTTCCAAAGATGCCCGTGGGATTTTTGAACACTTTAAATTTAGCCAGGTTATCGTCGATCTCGATGATGCCAATCTGCTATACAAGGTGGTTTTAAAGGTTAGACAGACCGATTTAAGCCCAAAAGCTATTACTAACCACGACATGGGGCTAGTTTTTGAAGAGCTAATTCGCCGATTTGCTGAAAGCTCAAATAGTACTGCAGGAGAACACTTCACCCCGCGTGATATTGTTCGCCTCACTACAGCGCTGGTGTTTATGGAAGATGATGATGCGCTGACTAAACCAGGCATCATTCGCACAATCTACGATCCAACAGCTGGCACTGGCGGCTTCCTTTCTTCGGGCATGGAATATGTCCACGAACTAAACCCACAAGCAGTGATGCGTGGCTATGGACAAGAACTCAATCCAGAGAGTTATGCAATTTGCAAAGCCGATATGCTCATCAAAGGGCAAGAAGTCAAAAACATTAAACTCGGCAACACCTTATCCAATGACCAGCTGTACGCCGATAAATTTGATTACATGTTATCTAATCCACCGTTTGGCGTAGATTGGAAAAAAATTGAATCCGACATTAAGGACGAAAATACTCTTAAGGGTTTTGATGGTCGTTTTGGCCCAGGCTTACCACGAGTCTCTGATGGCTCGCTGCTATTCTTATTGCACCTGATTAGCAAGTTGCGCGATGCGGCGGATGGCGGTGCACGTATAGGGATTATTCTTAATGGCTCGCCATTGTTTACCGGTGGCGCGGGTTCGGGTGAGTCTGAAATTCGTCGATATGTTTTAGAAGCTGATTTGTTAGAAGCCATCGTCGCCTTGCCAACTGACATGTTTTATAACACCGGCATTTCAACCTATGTGTGGGTGCTGTCCAATAAAAAGGGTACAGAGCGTAAAGGAAAAGTTCAGCTGATTAACGGTATCAACCTATGCGGAAAAATGCGGAAGTCCTTGGGTTCAAAACGCAATGTGATGGATGAAGTTGACATTGCCACCATCATCCGCACCTTAGGTAGCTTTGAAGCAGTTGATGCGCATGAGCTGCATAAGCCTGCCGAACAAAAAAACAATCGTGGTCGCCAATCAGCCAATCCAAAAACGGAAGCGGCAAAAACCTTTGCCAGCAAAATCTTTAACACTTACGAGTTTGGCTATCGTCGCATTACCATTGAACGCCCGTTACGTGAGTCTTACCAGTTTTGTGATGAACGTATCGGCGAGTTACGTTTTGCTTCCGGCGCATTAAACACCATCATGAAATGGCTCTATTCAGAATATGGTGCTAGCTGGCCTGATGATGAAAACTGCAAGTCTTATGGTAACTTGACGGAACACGAGGAGGCGATTCGTAAGCACCTTAAAGCTCACTTTGCCGAGTGCAAGGAAAAACAGATTAAGGACTTGCTCAACCGCGAAACCTGGTTTGAACAAAAACAGCAGCTACTCAAAGCCAAGCAATTGCAACAAGCCATAGGTGCTCAGCAATACAATGATATGAATGTCTATGACGATGTCATCAAAGCCGCCTGTAAAAAATTAGCCATTACCCTAAATACAAAAGAACATAAACAAATTAAAACTGCGGTGAGCTGGAAAAATCCTGTTGCCGAAAAGGTCATCAAAAAAGTTCACAAAGGCAAAGCCAATCCACTATACGGTTTGTTTGCAGTAGACGGACAAGTTATTGAATACCAGACTGATTCTGAATTGCGTGACAATGAAAACATTGCTCTTGATCCATCACAATCCGTAAATACTATTAACGAAGCCTACTTTATCAAAGAAGTGCCGCCACATGTGCCAGATGCCTGGATAGATGCGAGTAAAAAAGAC
>CANNLO010000546.1 GCA_947505055.1 Methylococcaceae bacterium
ATTCGTTATCAGCGCTTCATGGATGATTATCTGATCTTTGCGCCGACACGTCATAAACTGAAAGCGGCACTGCGTTCTATGTACCGTATTCTTGAACAGCTGAAACTGACCGTACATCCCGATAAACGTTACATCGGAACAACACACAGGGGGTTTGATTTTCTGGGTTATCGCATCCACCATGACCGTAAACTGCGTCCCAATATGCAAAGCCTAAACCGCTTACTTGATCGTTCTCGTCGGCTTCATGAGCAAGGAGCTGATGAACATCGGCTCCGAGAGTACGTTCAACGATGGTTCATTTGGCTGCACGGTGGTCTACGCGGCAGGGTTATTGACACAGGTGGCTTTCAGCGGATTTGGCTATTCGTACTGAAGCATCTCAACATAACCGACAATCCAATCTCCCCCACGCTGACGGTCTAAAGTCGTTGTGGGGAGTGCATTATAATTAGGACAGTTGCTGATGGTTACTGTTTTTTATTTTGCTGTGTTGTGTTTATTTTTATAAGGCGATTTGTCCTGTAGTGCACCTTTTAGCTGCTGCTATGCATTCGAAAGGTTTGGTGGGAATCGGAAAGCCTATGGTTGCACAACTGATAGGGGCTGAATACATATAATCGTAACTATGGGTTGTGTGGATGTTGGCTGCAATGTCTTCTGGGGTGAACTGTTCTGTTGTGTCGAAATCGAAAGTGTATGCGTGTAAGGTGACCCTGTAAGTATTGTTATTAGGATGTGGCGGCAACTTAGCGAATGCCATGCAAGCAGCGTCTTTTGTAGGAGTAACTATCGATCCGTGATCGTGGCAATCAGTATTCATAGGATCACATCCCGCAGAGTCTCCGTGAGCAAGCTCTCCATGCATCCTCCCTATAATTTGGAAAGGGGCGGCACTAGTGAATATTCTTGAGATCCCTGTTTCATTGGTAATCAAGAATGCATGAGACTGAATTGGAGCAAGCAGTAAAGCGCCCAATGCAATTTGCAGGGACTTAGTTAGCAACCGATTTTGATTAGTTATGTTCACTTAATGTTCCTTTTAAAAATATTATATCTGTGTAAATTACAGGGTGAATAACGACGTCTAGATTGTTAACGTCGATCATAAATTTTGGTAAGATTGAGACTTGCGATACGCGTTTCACGATTTTTTCTCATCATGAGTACTACCTTGTTTTTATCTAGCAAAAGATCAAGTGAGAGCGTCGTGGGATGTTCAGCAAACAACACATCTTTCGTAATCCACATATAATGTGGCTGAATAAATTCAACCTGAGATAGACTTGGTTCTATGTAAACTGCAATGTGGGCGCCTGCCGTCGAAATAGGGATACATTGGGTTTGGCTATTCTTAAGAGTTAGAAATTCCCTTGATGGTGGAGCAATAAATCTCCAGTGGTCTTTATTGTTTCGATTGATATTATGTGAATCCACATCTACAAAACTAACTCTGTAATCTCCCATACCTGTATTATTTTGTATGCAAATATCCGCATGTGCCGAGCCTGCGACTATTGCTAGTAAAATTGCTAATTGCATTTTCATTTCAAATCCTTTAGTAATTATTTTTTTATTACCCTTAGAAGTTAAAAATAAGGGAAGAGATATGGCATCTTCATAGAAGTTGCCTACTAGTTATGCCTTTAAATGTAAATTATAAAACTTTAAGTCAAATAGCGCTAAATATTTATGCAACTTTGAAATTGCACAATTTACTATATACTTTATTTGGTATTTAAAAATAGTATATTTTTTATGGTTATTAATTGTCCCATAAGTTTACGCATGGCATAGTATAATATAACCATGAATAGAGCCGAGAAACGAAGCCAAAAACGTAAAGAAGTTGTCGAAGCAGTGGCTCTTAGAAAAGAGCCTGTTGAGGTAGTTGCCCGCATTCACAATATCCCACTTAGAACAGTATTTGATTGGTTAGCCCGCTACCGTCAGGGTGGCTGGCATGCTTTGATTGAAAAGAAACGACAAGGTCGCCCTACAAAAGTTACGGCTGACGATATGAAATGGCTCTATGACGCGATCACTATGGGAAACCCTTTGAATTACAAACTCCCCTTTTGCCTTTGGTCGTCGAATAACATACGCGCCTTGCTACAAAAAGAGCGTGCCGTCATTTTGTCGAAAAGCTCCATCTGTCGGCTTCTGGGCCACCTGGGTTTAACACCACAGAAACCACTTTATAAATCTTATAAGCAAGATCCAGACAAAATTAAAACTTACCTCAGCAAGACCTATCCAGAAGTGGTTGCGCAGGCAAAAAAATATCATGCACGTATCTATTTTCTGGATGAGGCAGCGTTTCGCAGTGATGCGCACCGTGGGACAACTTGGGGGAAGTGCGGGGAAACACCGGTGGTTAGGGATGGCGGAGGGCGATTTGGTTTTAAATTAATTAGCGCCGTCTCCGCTCGCGGTGATATGCATTTTGATGTTATTGAAGAGAGCATGAACTCAGAAAAATTCATCAGCTTCTTGCAAAAATTACGTCAGGATGCTGACTGTCCGGTTTTCGTGATTGCCGATAATGCGCGCTACCACCACAGTAAAAAAGTGCAGGCGTTTTTGGAAACGCAACAGGGAGAAATCATGATGGCTTTTCTGCCAGCCTATTCGCCCGAATTGAATCCAGATGAACAGGTTTGGAATCATGCCAAGGCAGAAGTAGGCAAGCACCCAATTAAAAACAAGCTTGAGATGGAAACTCTCATTCTTTCGGCAATGCAATCTATACAGCAAAAAATAGAACTGGTGAAAAGCTTTTTTAGATTGCCCGATACCTTGTATGCGGATAAATATACTTAGGTAGCTGGGTGCGAAAACTTATAGGACGATTAATATCTGGAGATGTTCAGGATTTAATGAAGGTTGTAAAAACTCATAGAAAAACAAAAACGGTGTGCTAGATATTGAACATGCAAAATAATAAAAACCGCATCGTCATAATATAACAAATCGCACTATCGAAATAAGTAACTTGTGTTATTATTAGATCGCTTGCTATCAAACAAGCATGGTGTGAATTACAAGGATATAAAAGCATGAACACCATTATAGAAGCCGAACTGGTAGATTTTATCCGGAACAAGGCTGTGAAAAAGCTGAACATCATTCAAGTTGAAGAGAGCAGATACCAGATAGTAGCCAACTTAACCTGGAAAGAAGGGGACTGGTATTTAGTAACCACAAGAAAAACCCCCCGCGAATGGGCAAGCCTGGACAGGC
>CANNLO010000547.1 GCA_947505055.1 Methylococcaceae bacterium
AATGATAAGTATTCGGTATGAGAGGTCACTTTTATTGCTTAGCATTATGTTGGGTGTACTTTGAAAATTTAGAGTTATATTTATATGTAAGTATTATAAACACTAGTGATGAAACAGCAAATATTCTCCTCCCGCTAAATTATCCTTTACTTTTTATTATTTAAACTGACTTTGAGATTAGATTCTTAATGGTTGAAAGAATGTCGTTGTAGTGAAGGTGTTAGCTGTGTATTGCACATTAATTTTTTATTGATTGAAATTATTCGTAGAGCGTTATCTTATAGTAGAATGCTTCTAATTATTTAATTTTCCCGTCAAAATTCTTGGTTAATAATGGCTTTAAATAACTAATGGTTAACTTTTTATGACGCATGCTATGCGTAAATTTTACACTTTAATATAAGAGCGGCTTTGTTATGATGAGTAATAAAAAAAGTTTATGTTTGACACTTGGGTTGTTGTTGATGCTGAGTTTGTCATACGCATGGGCATTAGGTGCTGAGACAGGGACCTACTCTGATGATGGTAATAGGCGTAGTAGCGGCTTATCTGGCTTGTCAATGTCTCCGCGTTTAGTTGACCCCAATTTATCTAATCAAGCAAATTCCTCGTCATCAATAGATGTTGAAGCGGCCAAAAAAGCCCAAGAGAAAAAAACTAAGGCTGAGAGTGACTTTCTTTTTAAGGAAGATGACTCTCAAATTAAAAGTGAATTCCAAGAGTTTGTTAATCATTCGGTAGGATATTCATTGCCCATGTATGGCTATGACTTATTTCGTAAAGCACCTGATACTTTTGCGCCAGTTAATAATATCCCAGTCACGCCAGATTACTTGATTGGTCCAGGGGATGAATTGTTGGTGAGTTTGTGGGGCCAACTTGAAAGCAACCCAAGCGTAGTGGTGGATCGTAACGGCATGATCAACTTACCCAATGTTGGCCAAATTAGTGTGGTGGGCGTACGTTACCAAAACTTGAGAGCACATTTAAAAGCCGCGGTTAGTAAGAATTTCCGTAATTTTGAGCTGGATGTTTCATTAGGGAAGTTAAGGTCTATTCAAGTATTTGTGGTTGGGCAAGCAACTCGTCCTGGTAACTATACGGTTAGCTCTTTAAGTACCTTGGTCAATGCTATATTCGCTTCTGGTGGCCCTTCAGCCAAAGGTACGATGCGACATATTCAACTCAAGCGTAGTGGCAAAATTGTGACTGACTTTGATATGTATGATTTATTGCTCAAGGGTGATAAATCTAAGGATGTACAACTTCTTTCTGGTGATGTGATTTACATTCCAACTATTGGGTCGATGGTAGCGATGGCGGGCAGTGTGAATACGCCAGCAATTTTTGAGTTAAAAGGTGATGAAACTTTAGCTGATTTACTCGGTTTAGCTGGAGGCTTGACGAATGTCGCTGCAGGCAAGAAGGTTTCAGTTGAACGGATTCAAGAGCACGAAATTCGTAAAATGGATGAATTTCAGTTAGATAACGCTGGACTAGCTAAGTTGATGCAGGATGGAGACTTGGTGACGGTGCGCCCTATTTCTGCCGGATTCGAAAATGCTGTGACCCTGCGCGGGAATATCGCAGGCTTACATGCGGGTCGCCATCCTTGGAAGGAAGGGTTGAGAATTACGGATGTGATTCCGAATAAAGCTGCACTGATTACTGATAGCTATTGGGTGAAGCAAAACCAGTCAACACAGACCAATGATGGCGTTTGGTTTAAGCAAAATGAATTAGTACAGACTAATGATGAAGTTTGGTTCAAGAAGAACCAAAGTAAACAGAGTAAGAGTGAAGACAGGGCTTTGAAAAACCAAAATCAAAACCAAAACCAAAACCAAAACCAAAACCAAAACCAAAACCAAATAACTCAGGATGACATTAATCAGTATCAGCAAAAGCTCAAACAGGCCGATGCTTTAGAGGTATCTCAGTTGCGCCAGCAAGTGAATGACAAGGTGCCTGAAATTAACTGGGATTATGCGGCGGTTGAGCGTCTAGATAGAAAAGATCTGACGACTAAACTTATCCCATTCAATCTAGGTAAGGCGATGATGAATGACGCCGAGCATAATTTGTTGTTGCAACCTGGCGATGTGATTACTCTTTTTTCTAAAGATGATATTCAGGCGCCAATTGCTAAGCGTACTAATTACGTGATTTTGGAAGGTGAATTACTAAATCCTGGCTTATACCAAACCCATCCAGGGGAGACCTTGCGAGAATTAGTAGCGCGCGTCGGTGGATTAACGCCGCAATCATACTTAGTGGGTAGCGAATTTAGTCGTGAGGCTACCCGTAAGCAGCAACAGAAAAGACTAGACGACATGGTAACGCAGATGGATGCTGAGATTCAACGTACTGCAACAAGGCGTACATCCTCTGCTTTAAGTGCAGAGGATGCCGCTGCGGCAAAATCAGACGCACAGGCACAAGAGATATTGGTAAAAAAAATGAGAAAGATTAGGGCGTCCGGTCGCATTGTGTTGGAAATGCCAGAATATGCTGTGGAATTAAAAAATCTGCCTGATCTTGAATTAGAAGATGGAGATAGGCTTTATGTTCCAAGCTTACCTTCTACTGTTAGTGTGATGGGGACGGTATACAACCAAAACTCTTTTATTTATAAAAAAGGGCAGACGGTGGGGGATTATCTTAATAAGGCAGGTGGACCAACTCGAGACGGTGACGAAAGTGAAGTGTATCTGATTCGTGCAGATGGTTTAGTCTACAGTAAGCGTCAAAGTGGTGTTTTTATGTTTGGTAATAGTGGTTTTGATGGACGTAAGGCTATGCCAGGGGACACTGTTGTGGTGCCGGAAAAATTTGAACGATACAACCTCACTAGAGATCTTAGGGACTGGACGCAAATATTCTTTCAATTTGCCATGGGTGTTGCCAGCATGAAGACGATAGGTCTGTTCTAGCTCAAGGGTTATTATGCAAAATCAAGACAATCAAGCCTCAGCAAAGCAATCGCAGATGGATGACGACGAAATCAATCTGATAGATATGCTGTTAACTATCGCTAAGTACAATCGCTTCATTATTACATTCACAGCTATTTCCGCAGTATTGGCGGTGGCGTATGCGCTTGTACAGCCTATTGTTTACACGAGTAAAACGGTTATTTTGCCACCGCAAACTAATGCATCATCAGCTAGTGCGTTATTGGGTAACTTAGGT
>CANNLO010000548.1 GCA_947505055.1 Methylococcaceae bacterium
GAAAAACACGACAGTGATAAATGCGCTCATGCAATGCAAGCGCTAAAAAACGCAATGGCCTGGGATGAGCAAGTCTACGGACGTGAATACGACCTGGATTTATACATGATTGTTGCCGTCGGTCATTTCAATATGGGCGCGATGGAAAATAAGGGTCTGAATATTTTCAATACCAAATTCGTACTGGCACGTCCCGATACCGCAACAGATTCTGATTACGAGCATATCGAAGGCGTGATTGCCCATGAATATTTCCATAACTGGACAGGCAACCGCATCACCTGCCGGGACTGGTTTCAACTTAGTCTAAAAGAAGGCTTTACGGTATTTCGCGACCAGGAATTTACTGGTGATCGTACCTCCAAAGCGGTTAAACGTATTGAGGATGTTATTAACCTACGAACCCGCCAGTTTGCCGAAGATGCAGGGCCACTAGCGCATCCCGTGCGCCCTGATGCTTACATCGAAATCAACAACTTTTATACGCTGACCGTTTATGAAAAAGGTGCAGAAGTCGTGCGCATGATACATACGCTGTTGGGAGCGGACGGCTTCCGTAAAGGCTGTGATTTATATTTTGAACGTCATGATGGCCAAGCGGTGACCTGTGATGATTTTATCAATGCGATGGCAGCGGCTAATGCTGTTGATTTATCTCAATTCCGCCGCTGGTACTCACAAGCCGGAACGCCTGTTCTGACGATACAACAAGCGTATGACGCGCCACTAAAAACACTGACGCTAACCATAGAGCAACATTGTCCACCAACCCCTGGACAAGCCGCCAAAGCACCGCTACATATTCCTGTCAGATTAGGGTTGATTCTTCAGGATGGCACTATCTTGCCCTGTAAACTTCAGGATAACCCGAAAGCTTGTAATGAAGTCATTTTGCAACTAACCCAAATGCAGCACCGCTTTGTTTTTGAAGAGGTCATCGAGCGGCCGATTATCTCAGTATTAAGGGGGTTTTCTGCACCGGTGAAACTGGTTATGGCGCGTAGTCTTGAAGAACTCGCCTTTTTATTAAGCCATGACCACGATACCTTTAATCGCTGGGAGGCAGGACAGCAATTATCAGGACAAATCATTTCAAAGTTAATTGCCGATGTGCAAAATGGAAGGTCGTTGCACCTTAACCCAATTATCGTTGATGCGTTTAAACAGGTATTGGAACAGTCGTGGGATGATTTATCGTATTTTTCCTTACTGCTAAATCTACCGTCAGAAACCTATCTGGCGGAACAGATGCCTGTTGTTGATGTCGTTGCCATTCATAAGGCGCGTGAATTTGTCAAATACACGCTAGCGGAACAATTGCAGCAGCAATTTCAAACGCTATATTTAAATAATCACCGAGATGAATCAGGTAATTTCGATGCCGACGCGATAGGTCGCAGACGTATCAAAAATACTTGCCTAACTTATTTGAGCGCCTTGGATGATGCCGCTATTAAAAACTGGGCACACCAACAATTTAAAACCGCTAAAAATATGACTGACCAAATGGCCGCATTAGCCGCAATGGTCAACAATCCACACACGGCCAGACGGCAATCTTTAATTGATTTTTATCTTCAATGGCAACATGAAGCCTTGGTGATTGATAAATGGTTTGCGCTACAGGCAAGCAGCCCAACACCGGATACCTTTACTACCGTACAAGCCTTAATGAAACATCCGGCCTTTGATTTAAAGAACCCCAATCGAGTCAGAGCCTTAATCGGTACGTTTAGCCAAGCCAACCCGCTACATTTTCATGCCGCTGACGGGTTAGGTTATCAATTTCTCGCAGACCAAATTATCGCGCTGAATACCCTTAATCCACAGCTTGCATCACGCATGGTCAATGCCTTAACCTCATGGCGTCGATACGATGAAAGTAGGCAAGCATTAATGACTGCTCAATTGCAACGCATTATGTCCACCGAGACCATTTCGAAAGATGTTTACGAAGTAGCCAGTAAAAGCTTGGCTTAACAATGACCCCCATCAATGGGAGTGAGTTATTATTTAGCACTACCTGTTTTTGTTCGTAAGCAACAATTATATAGGTTAAGAAAATAAATAAAGTCAGCCGCCAGCTATACTGAGATACCAAAACGCCACCGGAAAAATACTTTTTTCTCGCGTTCACGTGTTAACCATTGCAAAATAAATCGGGCAGAAAATAAAGTCTGTCCGAAATGGTTTCTTTATCTACGCCCAAGCTCTTTTACCTCTGCAATTTTAGCCCGTCTTTGTAACCAGATTACCCCTAACAAGTCGACAATACCTACACCAAGACGATCTAGGGTGCCATATTTTGAATAACCGTTGACTCTGGCTCGATGATTGACAGGTTCAGAAATCACCTTGCCACCTGCCCGTAGCACCAATGCGGGTAAGAAACGGTGCAGATGATCAAAATAAGGCAACGTTAAAAATTCATCCCTTAAAAATACCTTTAAACCGCAACCGCTATCAGGTGTTTTATCGCGAAGCAAAGTAGATCTAACTGCATTGGCTATTTTGGACGAAAATCGCCGCCAACTCGAATCATGGCGTTTATTTCGCCAACCTACCACCATCCATAAATCAGGTATGGTTTGTCTTTGTCGCATGAATATTTCATACAAGCGCGGAATATCCGCCGGATCATTTTGACCGTCACCATCGATTGTAATAATACACGGATAATTCGCCGCTTTAATACCCGTGTAAATTGCTGTGCTTTGCCCATAACTAAGTTGATGCCGGATGACTCTCAACGCTTCAATTTCATGGAGAGCTTGCGCTAAAACAACCGGAGTCGCATCATCACTGCCATCATCAACATAAATGATTTCATAGGCTTCTGCCTGCTGCATCGCCTCAGTTATCTCATTAAGCATAGGAAAAATATTGTCAGCTTCGTTATAAACAGGAACGATAATAGAAATTTTCACAAGCATTTTTGACATTTCAATTTAATAATAAGTCGGTCTGACCTTTTAAGATTTTTCATAGTTCATAAATTCAAAGGGTTATACTTGTAAATAATAACAACGGATAACTTACCTCTCACCGTTCGCTCAATTTCACCCCCAGTTCATGAAATAATGGCAAACTATTGCCATTTGCCATGGAAACATCACTCAACATAACGAGAATCGAACGGTCGGACGACATACCGCTACTATTGGCACAAATGCAGAAAATGGATGTGGC
>CANNLO010000549.1 GCA_947505055.1 Methylococcaceae bacterium
ATGGCTTTTTCGGTAAAATCGATCTTTAGCATGTCAGGTTTTGCGGTTAAATCTGGGTATTATACCCCCTCTGTATTTTCCGCAAATTTGACCAGTCGGAGTATAAACACGGGCTTAATCCATTGCTTTTGTAGGATTCAGCCAGCTTCCCGTAACCGATCACAAAGGAAATAACCGAAAAAAATCTGTGTCTAAATTCGCTGGACGATCACCTATGTATCGCCAGTAATCCACCAAACTCACAATAGTTTTCATATCTGTGTGGCCACAGTCCAACATGATTTTTAGTAGTTCCAGCGTTGACATCACTTTGGCATCAAATGTCTTGGCCAATTCAGTCATGTCCGTGTCGTCGGTTACAACTGGGATATCAAGCTCAATCGCATAAGCGATATAAAGTGCATCTACTTTGGATGGTCCGGGCAAAGCTGTTTGCACATGCTCCCAGATGTATCCGAATGTTACTGCGATTGCGTTCTTCTGTTTTTTTCCGATGGACGGAAAATGCTGGCGATTGTCTTTGTATTCATCTTCATCGACCCATGAGAATTTTGTTGCCAATCGACGGTTAGCTAATTCCGCATTGAGTTCAGGAAGGATATATAAACAATATTCGTTATCACCAAAAGGCCTGAATAGCAGAGGGCGTATGGATTTCGCCAGTCTCAGATAGGCATTGGTATCAACGAGAATTTTTGATTGTGACATTAAGTCAGCTCTGCGTAGATACCCCGCGTATCCAGTAGCGGCATATCTGTCAGACTATGCACGATCCCAGGGCCTTTGTCGGCATTCTTGAGATATTGCCGCAGTACATCAAAAAATGGGGTTTCAAATGCTTCTTCCGTCTTAATGATGTAATCACGCGGTTTAAGCTTTGATAGATCGCCCAGCAGAGCATCGCTTACGTTTTTATAGCCCTTATTGAATTCAGTGATCCAACCATAAAGACGGTTGCCTAAATCCAATTTAGGCTGACCAGTAAACTCTGCATAACTGTTAACCTGAATGAATATGGTGTATGGCGAAATGCACTCTTTCTCCGCAATTCCCTTCAAGCATAGGATTTTTTTGTAAGCCGAGGGTTGAGCCTTGATATCGAGATAGGCTCGCGCAGCTTTGTCATGTGGAAATAGCAATACACCTGCAAATGCATCGGCAAAATCTTCCGCTTCATCCCCTGTTAAGGATGGCGACAAGCAATGTCCCAACTCATGAGCCATCCAAAATTTAAAATCATGGATATTGACGTCCAAGTTAAGGTATACCCATGTTGTCTGAGAATCTGGAAGGTGGATATGAACAGCGTTTTCATGGCGTTGCTTATTGCCCCATAAAACAGGAACAATGACGGCTTGAAGCTCTCTGAATCGGCGGATTAAATGACTAAAATCAACAGTATCTTCCGACCCAAGGTTGATCTCACTCCGAACCTTTTGCGAAACCCTCTGAAGATACTCGTAGTCACAGGTAGGCGCCTTTAGGACTGGCGGCATTTCAAGTGTATCGAATGGCAACAAAGGAGCTAAATGTCTTAGAAAACGCCCCATTTCTTGAGCCTTTTCGATGTGATGATCCTTTGTTTTGGTTCCCTTCATCTTCCGAAAGGCAACCCTTGGTGCAAAAGGGTCTTCCGTGATCACTAACTCTTCAAAACTTAAGCCAAGTAACTTGCCAAACTGTAGCAGTTTGTTCGGTCTTGGGAATGACTTCTCACTCAACCATTGGGAGACAGCTTCTTTTGATACGTCAAGCGCATCTGCAACAGCGGTTTGCGACAAACCCGCATTGGTCATGGCTTTGATAGCATTTTCGAGATTTAATCTTTTTTGCATGACGACAAGTATAAACCAATGTCAAGTTTCGTCAAGTTTTACTGCTTGCGCGACTGCGTTTCAAAAATATGTGGGAAGTTGTCCACGCAGTGGGATTTGGTCTCTTGTCCGACACTCGACAATAAGCAAAAACACGGGGCATGCGTCAAATCCGTACGAAAATCGGTACTGTACGAATCAGCTCCAGCATCCTTTTCCTGGATAGGGTTTGTCAAAACAAGAGAACGCTAAAACACGCCTCTTTCGATGCTGCATACCGACTGCCTATCCCTTAATATCGTTCGCTATTGTCGGGTAATGTTCCCGTCGCACACGGGAAATAAGCAACCAATCCATGCACAAACAGCAAATCATCATTTCCCCGGCAGATAGCGCCGATGGTCTCGGTGCAGCATGGGCTGCCTGGGAATTCTATGGGCAAGGCGCTTATTACTTGCCGTACCGATACAACGATCCAATGCCTTCTTTTGAAAGAGATGCTGAAGTGTTTGTTCTTGGTTGTGGTATGAACCTGGATCTTATCGGCATCGCCGCAGCCAATGCTACAAGGATTGTTGTTATAGAGAATCAGCTTCCATACAAAACCAAATGCCACGATTATGCCAGGACGCAGAATCTACCAGCGAACGTCACTTTCATATTCGACCAAAACCATAGCAGTTGCGTTCTCGCTTGGAATTATTTCAATCAAGGCCAGCCTGTTCCCATTTTGCTTAAAATGATCCAGGACCAATACCTGTCATTGTTTACAGTTGAAATGTCACGCGAGGTAGTTGCCGCGCTTTACAACCGAATGCCCATTGAATTATTTGATTTCGGCGGAGTTTCAGTTGGCGAACTACGTGGCGAAGGTAAAGCACTAACTGAACAGGTCAAAAGAATTGCGACACGAATGTTAAAGACGAGACATCCGATAATGCTTGATGGTGTGACCGGGATGGCTGTTAATGCTTCGCCAGCATTTGCCAATGATCTTGGGTTAATGCCGTCTACGGAGAAAGGCACTTTCGGTATGACGTATTATTACAATGGTGACAGAAAGCTATGAGTTTGCTCGCTGAGATCAAATGGAGATGTGGATGTTGGTCGGATAGCAGAAAAATTTGGTGGCGGAGGTCATGATCGAGCCGCTGGTTTTTCTATCGACAAGGACAGGATATCGGATTTGCTTAAGGGGATTCTGTGAAAGATCCATCGCCGAATTCTGTTTTGGATAACAACAAAACACGCTGTATTTCGATATCTTCCGTTAAGAATTATCACCATACCTTCGAACATTCTTCGGTATTGATTTCGGCGACAGTCCACCAAATCAATACCGAACAGAATC
>CANNLO010000550.1 GCA_947505055.1 Methylococcaceae bacterium
CCGCCTCGACCCACCTCTTGATAAAACCTATCTAAAGTCTCTGGTATCGTTGCGTGGATAACAGTACGAATATCTGATTTGTCTATACCAACTCCAAAAGCAGATGTGGCAACAATGCCATCAAGTTTGTTTTGTATCCAATCGTCGATAATTTTTCTACGATCCTGACCATTTGTGTCACCATTAAAGAGGCCTATTCTTTTGTATCCAACTTCTTGTTTTAGGATTTCATACCATTCAACAGCATCTTTTTTTTTGGTCACATAAAGGATGAAAGGTCTGGGCGCGTGTTTTATTGCTTCTTTAATCCTTTCTTTTTTTTCTTCGAAAGATCTTGTTGATGAAAACCAGTATTGAGGTTCGGGTCTGAGGTGATTTGCTGTAACCATTTGTACCATTTCCGGTGGGCCGAAAAGGTCAGCAAGAGTTTCAATGGTTTCTGGAGTAAATGTTGCGCTTAATAATAATGTGCGAAACGAATCCACCCCCTCTTCTTTTGTTAACTTTAATAAACTATTGCGCAGTCCAGAAAGCAATTGGAACGCCGGGCGAAACCCATCACCCCATTGCGTAATCAGATGAGCTTCATCTACAACTAGGTACCTAAGCATACCGTTACGGGTAATATCGAAAACCGTTCTTAAAAGTGATGTCGTCAGTGACTCAGGCGATACAAATAAAATTCTTTGCTTTCCGCTACGGAGATTGCTTTTAATCTGCTGTTTAACTTCTTCTGAAATACCACTATACCAAGCAAGGGGAATGGTTAAGCTGATGTTGTGAGAGTCACGAAAGTATTTTCTCATTTGCCTTTCTTGATCAATTGAAAGCGCAACTGTTGGAACAACAAATATTGTTAAGTTTCCTTCTTGGTGATGAACTAGAGAGGGTGCTTGTGCAACCAAACTTTTCCCTGAACCTGTTGGTAGATTTACAATTAAAGTCTCCCCGGGCGGAATTAAAAAAGCTGCTCTTATAGCTTCACGCTGTCCCGGACTTGAGTAATTTTGATATCCAGTAACATCTGAAATGAAGGGGTCAGCTTTACACTCACCACTCACTCTAACTTTTTTATTTGAAAAAGAATCAGAAAATACACCAAACTCTCTAGTTCCCAACCAGTTAGGGAACCAAGATGAAGCGCTTAGCAAAAAAGTGCCATCATTAATGTCCATTGCAGTTACACCATGATCAGACCACTCCGTTCCGGATGGCCATAAGTGATGATTTGGTACACGAAGGTTCGTTATTTCACCTGAGCTTGCAGTTTCGCTGAGAAGTAATTGCCTGAATAAAGGCTGAATATCATATTTTTTTAAACTACTAGATCTTGAGTCGTCTAATATTTGTAAAATTCGAGCAAATAATGAGTTATTAACTGCGGTGTAATTCTCGAAATCAAATTTTGGCCAATTGATAAGCGCATTTTGAAGTTCATTGAATCCAAACTGTTTAGCGCTCATTTGATATCCGGGGGGTAGGTGTGTGTTGAGATAACAACTGCTCGTACTGATTCAATATTGACTTTTGGGTTACTAAATCCATTATACAAGAACTCATTAATGCTCTTTTCACGCACCCTTTGCAAATGTTCAAGTACAGCTTCGGAATCACGCAAGAGATGCTCTCTTATAGTTAACTGCGCCTCTCTAAGTCTATCTTCGTCCATAGCTAACTTGTGAGCTTTCTGTTTAACTGCTATTAAACTATCTCTGGACAGCAAAATCTCTTTTGCTTTATCCCTCATCAAATAGACACGATTTTCCCAGTTGGAAAATTTACCCATTTCCTCTTTTTCTAACGCTTTAAGTTGATTTGTATTTAAGGAGACATCGGTAGTTTCATTAAAAGGTTTATTTAGATATTTCATTATTAGGTCTATATTTACCTCGTCACCTTCTTCATCTACCCAGATCTGTTCTAGGATGTTCGGAAATAAAGAATTAGCCCTTCTTTCCAAAGATAATATGGCATCTACACTAAACATACTTAAATTTTTTAAAAAATTTCCCGCATTACTTAAGTTAGACTCGACTAAGAATTCAAAACAAAAATAAATACTATTTTTTTCATCACTGTCTTTGGGGATATCTATTTTTCTCCAAATTGCAGAACTTCTTCCTCTGTCCTCTTCTTTCATTAAAGCTCTAACAGCTTCAACTAAAGGATCTCCATATCTCAACAGTCGCAATTGTTTACTTTTTGACTTTAATGCGATTTTTCTGTTGTTGGTGTATTGGAAGCTTCCTGGAATATCCCAATCACGATCTACTAAGGCATATTCAAACTGTTGAAAAACTCTATCCGACCAATTTTTATAATTTTGTTTGTCTAGCTTATAGCGAAATTTTATGCCGTTATAGTCATGAGTATCGACCTGCTTTACAACGCTTTCAAATTCAAGTGCATTTGTAACCCAGTCATCAAAAGAAGTATAAAAATCCAGACCATAAATATCGTCATTTGGGATTAAGTTACTATATTTGATAGTTTCAGATAGCGCATTTAATTCGTCTTGGTAACGAACACTTTTACGTTCATTAATAACGACTCCCTGATCGACCAGAAGGGTTGTGTTGTCATCAATGGCATCAAGACCATCCGTAAATAATTTTTGTTGAAAATCATTTACATTCTGCTCGACCAAATATTGAATTTCTGAGATAGATGCGTCAAAAATACCTAATCCTTCACTTAAATACTTATAGTAGGATTTTTGAAAAAGTGATGAATCGTCAATGATTATTATTGATTTGATGTTTGATGTTGAACCATATCTATCTAACCTACCAATTCTTTGTTCAATTCTTTGCGGTTCAAATGGTAAATCAAAGTGAATTAAAACTTTTTCATCCCCTCCTTGGAAATTCAACCCTTCTTCAGCATATTGATCACAAACAATGACATTAATTAAGTCGCTGTTGCCGAAATCACACCAACCTGGACGGTTAGTTCTGTCGTGCCTAATTACCGCCCTGGGGATTAGTTTTTGAAGGTGACCGTAAACTTTATCTGCAGATGATTTATTAGAGCAAAAAATTACCACTTTTTTTAATCGCCTTATTAGCGAAATTGTATTGCTAGCCAATAAAAACAATCTGCCCTGGTCAGATTGCATTGCGCCCTTCGTCGCCGTGATCATATTTTCTA
>CANNLO010000551.1 GCA_947505055.1 Methylococcaceae bacterium
ACCATTTCTGATGAAATAGATGATAATTAAATCGGGCCGCCTCTAAAGGGGCGATTTTCAACAGTTTTCAGGTGTTTTTTAGTTGCCATTTGGTTTGGTAAGAGCACCGCTTGGACCTATCGTTATTCAGGAACTTACAACTGACGAGTAAACAACAACTTGAAAAGTTTAAAAAATCATTTTTTCAATCGCCAGACTTACCTTTCAGTAATTTTTTTGCAGATGATGACATTGCCGACATTATCAAGCATACGCCCCATAAACGAAACTCTGTTTTTACCCCACTCATCACGCTCAAAGCCTTTATCTTTCAGGTGTTGAGTGCTGATGGTTTTTGTAAGGAAGCGGTTGCAGGTGTGTTAGCGGATCGATTAATTGATGGAAAACCAGCCAATAGCGTTAATACGGGGCCTTACTGTAAAGCTCGTCAACGATTACCCTTGGAGCAGATAAAAACCGCTGCAACCAATGCGGGTTCGAGTCTGCATCAACAAAGTGCTGAAAAATGGAAATGGCTCGGTTATAAGGTTGTGATCGCCGACGGCGCTACCGTGCAAATGCCCGATACGCCAGAAAATCAAGCTATTTTTCCGCAGCCAAGTAGCCAAAAACCTGGTTTGGGGTTTCCCATGCTTCGCCTTGTTGTATTAGTCTCATTAGCGGCAGGGGGTGTTATTAACTATAAAATAGGGCCTTATGAGGGCAAGAAAACGGGAGAAACATCTTTATTTAGCCAATTGATCGATTGTTTAGCACTGGGCGATTTGCTAATAGCAGACCGTTACTATTGTACTTTTGCAATTATTACCTTGTCACAGGCAAGGCAAGTTCCTGTTTTGTTTCAAGTGCATGCGAGCAAAAAGGTAGATTTTCGACGCGGTCAAAGATTGGGTGCAAAAGATCATTTAGTGGAATGGCAAAAGCCTAAACGCAAACCGATTTGGATGACTGTCGAGGCGTATGCGGATTTGCCCGACACGATTACTATTCGTGAATTTGCAGTAAATGGCTTAGTGTTTGTCACAACACTTTTGAATGCAAAAATAGTTCCTAAAACAGCAATTGCCTGTTTTTACAAACAAAGATGGCATGTAGAACTCGATTTAAGAGCTATAAAAACCCATATGGGCATGGAGCTATTGAGATGTAAAACGCCTGAAATGGTTGAAAAAGAGATCGCTATACATGTGTTAGCTTACAATATTATTCGAGGTAATTTGGCTCAAGCAGCGATGTTGCACGGTAAAATTCCACGTCAATTGAGCTTTAAATCAGCCGTGCAATTGATTATCAAATCCACAGAGAAAATTATTGAATTGAAAGGGTTTTTATTAAACCATGCGCTACAAGCGCTATTTAAAGCACTTGCTTCAACCGCCGTTGGTCAGCAACGACGAAAGAACCAGCCTAGAGCTGTTAAGCGCCGACCAAAAGCTTATCCTTTGCTCACAATTCCAAGACGCGAAGCTTGTGCAAGACTATGAATTGAAATGGTTATTTTTTAAGGTAGCAGTATTAGGATATACATGATGCATAAAAAATAGCGCGGTCTGAACAAATTTGCAATAGGTCTACATAACTATTATGGCCCTACAAAGCACAAAATAACAGAAAAACTCAGTTGACTATATGTAGAATCAATGACTTACGCAGATCTCTCAGCTTGGTTTTAGCTAAATCTTGAGGGTGGTTGTTAAATATGGGTTAGTGTGGTGCGGCACTGTTTCAGGACAGCCAACGCCTTGAACTGGCTGGGCAGCAGCGCGTTCTGATAAGTCGCCAGAAAGTCGGCCTCAAAGGTTTGGATGATGGTCGAGAGCAGCATCATTTGACCCTCCGCCAGTCAATGGCAAAGCTATTCATCAGCGCATTGATTAGCTGGTCGGCTTGCTGGTTTGTGGTGTTGGTCAGATGGGTATAACGGGCGGTGGTCAGGATACTGTGGTGACCGAGGATTTTCTGGACTTCGAGCAGATCAACCCCAGCTTCAATCAGATGGGTAGCGTAGCTGTGACGCAGACTGTGCGGGGTAATCTTTTTTTTATCCCGCAGTCTTGGGCGACTTGGCGTAGCGTCGCTTGTACGCCGCCCCGATCCAGCGGCGTGGTAGACAAATGCGCCGACTTAAGGCCGCCGTGACGATTGGGAAACAGCAACACCGGATTACGATGCACCTGCCAGAACCGGCGTAGGCATTCCAACGTCACTGCTGGCAAGGGCACCAAACGATCTTTGTTACCTTTGGCATCGCGAATATGCACCCGCTGCCGCGCGGCATCAATATCGGCCACCGTCAGGCGCAAGCCTTCGCCGAGACGTAAACCCAAGCTATAAAGCGTAAAAAAGAACACCCGGTAACTGAGAGTATGGGTCATTGTGAATAGCCGTCCGGCTTCCGCAACAGTGACAATATCCGGCAAGCGCTGTGTTCTTGGTGGTTTGATCAACTTAAGCACCGGCCACGGTTTATTCAAAACGTAGGTGTAGAAGAATTTAAGACCGTACAGATCAAGTTTGACGCTACTCCAGGAATGCGATTCCAGCAAATCGCTGAAATAATCGGTCAGCTGCGCTTCGGACAGATCGGTAACTTGTTCATTGAAATACGCGCCGATGCGTCGCATGGCACGGGAATAGGCCTCTATTGTTTTGGGCTGAAGTCCTTTGAGTTTAAGGTGTTTAAGGTGTTTAAGGTGCGTTTGATATTGCTGCTTGAAATCTGCTTCGGTTGATGACATTGTTTGGTAACCTCATTGTTTGATGCTAAATGAACCCTCTGATTGAGGGCTTGAGGTTATATTGTAATTGTATTATCGAGTGATTGTGCGGCAGGCGATTCTCCGCGATAGCGGCTTCGTCCAACACGACTATATAAATCTTTTTATTTAACATCATGAATAACTTCCTTTTTTATAACTGTTAAGTTTCATTTTTATTAGGGGTTCTAAGCCCTAACCCCAGAAATTTTGGATTATTTTTAAAATCAAAGACCTATTATTAACTCGTCAGTTGTAAGTTCCTGAATAACGATAGGTCCAAGCGGTGCTCTTACCAAACCAAATGGCAACTAAAAAACACCTGAAAACTGTTGAAAATCGCCCCTTTAGAGGCGGCCCGATTTAATTATCATCTATTTCATCAGAAATGGT
>CANNLO010000552.1 GCA_947505055.1 Methylococcaceae bacterium
CTACGAATCTATGGCAAACCCAGTACAAAGAGTAAACTTAGAAATCCAAATATTAAAAACTCAATCAACGAATACCCACGAATATCAGATCCAAAAAATGCTCGAGATGTTTTATTTTATTTAGAAGACCATAAGATTTTTGAAATATATGAACCATCCAAACATGGTGTTTGGCAAATAATGTTAAATGTAAATGAGATAAACTCTATATCTAAATGCTAAAAAATCAACTAACAATCAGTAAATATACACTTCAGATTGGGAAATTATTATGCATTCTACGGGGTCGAAACACATTGAAAAATGGTTAGTAATTGTTGGAATAATGCTCTTATGGAATGTCTTAAAACACTAAATATTTTTGTACTTTGGCAGGAACTAGAAGAAATTTTTTTATAACTTTTTTTAAAAAATAAAACAAATTGAGTAGCTTTGTGATCTTTAAAAAGATTATTGATTATCACCTGAAATTCAATTACCGTCTGAGTTCTTAAAGAGGTCCTTCAGAATATATACCTGTTCTAGGGTGACGAAACCCATGATATGCAGACCACTTACCCAAAACATTAACAGTGCTTGTAGTGTTAAAATGTATTCTTTAGCTATTTTATGAGCGCTATGGTTAGTGGGTAGGTGGCTGCCTAGTGTCTTTTAGATATAGGTTATACAACAACCAAAGCGCAAAGCAACCTGATCTAGGTCTTTGCATCCCTGCCCCGTTAACAAATCTATTGGTATAAGACTCTACTGCCTTTGCATATTCAAGGCTGGTTAAAAGTTGTGCCAATTTTCGTTAGGTGTTGTCATAAATAATTTTTCGTAATTTTAAATTTACTCAGTCAACAGCTTAGCTTGCCATAATCCTATAACAACATCCATCTGACTGTTATGTTTCTTTTCAACACCATTCATAATCCGCTCCCATAATTTCAATGAGTTATTTGACCAAGAACTATTCTCATGAAGAAGTTTTAAAGCCGAGTCAGCGTATTTTTTATTTTCTATCGATTTTGTGTATTCACCCGGCTTAATACCTAAAATTACACCCAACTGTGCAAGACTTAAGAAAGTAGATTTTGGACAACCTTTACTTATGCAAGACAGGTTATTCTTAAAAACCTTAGCTGCTGATGCGTTCCATGCATCAAGAGGATGCATACCTTTGCTTGCTGCATAAGCCGCTTCAACTGCCACTATTCTATATTTTGAGGTCATATTTTTGTATATCCCATAAACCAGCAAATTGAATTATTCCTATAAATTTTTTCTTTATATAAAAACATCAATTGAAGCTTGTATTCTAGTTTTTCAAGTTATCCATTATTTTAAAATCGTTACGTAATTATTTTATAAATTAACTATCGACGAAAGTAACCAATAAACCATTCACTTATCTTTTAGGTTAATTACTAACGCGTCCCTTTAACTATTTTGTTAGATAAGAAAGCACATCCAAAAATTTGTAGTCACAAGCAAAAAAAATGTGCTTCGAAAATAATTGCATCCTCTTTCCTCTTTTTTTTGTGCGATGTCAATTAAAAAGCACATGGGGTTGAGAACTCCTTCATTGTTTTTCGTGAATCTGAACATCAATTGCCGAATCGTCACTACGGACTTCGTAGTAACGCTCAGGCTTGCGGTAAACATTTACCATCTGATGGCCCGTTGAGAAAGTGTTTTCTTCAAGGTAATTTTCATTGCCCCAAATCATTTTTTCAAAGTCATGGGACACATATTCGCTGAACGCACCGCTTGACTTCACAAATTTTTCAATCTGAGCGACCTTGCGCAGATTTTGGATGCCTTCTGTTTCGGCATCCGGCATGATGATAAAGAGATAATCTCGTGCACGACTGATGGCAACATTGAGGATGTTTTGCTTATTTAGAAACATCTGCGGGCTTGAAGATATTGTAGGCGGTGGATTGAGAACAGCAATGATAATGTCACACTCATCTCCTTGGAAGCCGTGAATCGTGCCAACCTGAATTTCTACGCTATTCCGCTTGGTCGCCCAGGAATCTACCAGCCTACTCAACAGGTTCGCTTGAGCACGATAAGGGGCAATGACCCCGATACGGAACTTATCTGCGTGGTCGCTCTGTATTTGCTCTGCAAGCCACCGAACAAACTCAAAAGTGAACAGTGCCGAATAGGTCTGATAGGACGTTCCGCTCTCCAATCGCTTCGCCCTATAGATGCTTTCATATTTGCTAACAGGAAATTTGATGAGGTTTAGCGGTTGGACATCAAGTCCGTTCAGTTTCAACGACCGCTGCGTTCCACTCGCGCGGTTATGCTTCAAGATGCCGTCATAAGTGAAACAGCTAAAAATCTCGCCGATAGCCGGAATACTTCGATATTGCGTTTCCAGATTCGTCACCCAGTAGTCGTGTGGCTCCGTAGCAGGATTTGCAAAAGCCCCTACCTTCTTGAGGCCGACCAGCGTATAAATATTTTCATCCTTCCATTGCTCAACTGCGACAATTGGTTCAATCTGAAAAGGGTCTCCAGCAACAATGAACTTACGAGACTTCTGGCTATAAAGCGGATAGACAATACTAAAAAGCGGAATCATCGAAGCCTCGTCAATAACAATGGCGTCCCACTCCATTTCATACAACTTCTTACTACCATATTCGACCGCGAATCCATCGTAGGCAAAGCGGGCAATGGTCGTGACTGTCACTGAATGATTCAACTCACCGATATTAAACGAACGATCCCTCCACACCCCTGCTTTCTCTATGCGCTCATCAACAGAAGTTCCAAAGCGAACCAGCCAGTTCAGATATGAAGTATCAGTTCCCATCTTTTCCATAATGCGAGTTGTCAATACATCCGCTGCCTTATTGGTCGGTGTAAGAACAAGCACTTTCGTAGGCTCCGTTTTTTGCATCATAGGTATCAAAACCTGCTCTGCAAGGTGAGTGGTCTTACCTGTACCAGGAGGGCCAAATACGAACTCAATATCGGGCGTCAGGCTTGCCTTCATATCGTATTTTTCGTCAAAATTAAGTTCACGAAATCTCTCCAGTAACTCTTGCAACAGAAAGGACGGGTTCTGGACTTCAATACGCGCTTCTAATACCTCACTCAAGTCAATTCCGCTCAACTCATCCACAGATGCTAGTTTGCCGAAC
>CANNLO010000553.1 GCA_947505055.1 Methylococcaceae bacterium
ACTAATTGTTTTTAATTGGTTCTTGTAAAACACTATTTATATCTAAAATAGTAATTTTGAGATTTTATAGAATGCATTATTTTTTCAGTCTCTATAAATCAATATGTTACTCACAGTGCGTAAGTCCTAAATTTGATCAAAAGCCACATTAAAGAACATGCTCCCCGGTCATTGACCAAATGAGCTTTGAAGAACACTTGGGTTTATTGATTGATAGAGAAATGACTGATTACCTTGATCGACGCCTTAAAAACCGTTTGCACCAGGCCAAACTTAAACAAAACGCCTTGTCTCGAAGATGTTACTTATCAAGCCAATTGAGGATTCGATAAGGCCTTATTACTCAGCATACATGATTGCAGGTGGATTAAAAATCATCATAATGTAATGATTACAGCCACCTACAGGTGTTGGTAATTCCTGGATTGCCTGTGGCTTTGGCGCAAAAAAACTGTCGAGAAGGCTTTACCGCCATTTGTCAGCGCTTACCGAAGTTGATCCAAGAACTGCCCCTGGCTAAAGGTGATGGCAGCTACAGCAAACTCCTTAATCGGCTAGGCAAAACCGACGTCTTATTATTGGATGGTTGGGGTTTATCAGCACTAACGCCGGAACAGTGACGTGATCTCTTGAAATACTGGAAGATCGCCACGGCTCACGCTCAACCATTGTTAACAGCCAATTACCGTTTGATCAATGGCACGCTAACAAAGGCGACTCAAACACTGGCCAACGAAATTATGGATCGCTTGGTACACAATGCTTATAAAATAAAATTAGACGGAGATTCACTAAGAAAGCAGCAAGGAGATTTGACGAAAACTAATGAAATAGGCTAAAAATAAAGTTCCCTCGTCGCTAAGCTCCGTTAGGGTGGCTTCATTGAACGGTTTAGGTGTCCGCTTTCCAGGGGTTTGGATGGCATTTTTGACCGGAATACACACCATTGTTGCATTTAAGTCACAGAGTAGTGTGATGAATAAGAATAAGGCCATCAAAACTTATCAAAGTAAATCCCATAAATACTTTATAGATTAGTTGTAGCAGATCATAGCTACTAAATCCCATGAACAAAAATATTCAACTATAATCGGCAGTAATAGGAACCTTTAACCGAAGGGGTTGGACTGAATAATTAAAAATTAAAAAGAAGAAAAAGTTAATTATAACTACACTAAATAAGGAAGTAATATGAACAGAGATAATACAAAAGCAGTATTACATGATATAGATGTAAAAAAAAAGATCTAATAGCTAAATCTTCCAATATAATCTCTATAATTGGAATGACACATTTAAAAAGATGAAGGAACCAAACTAAAAATATAAACTAAAGGGGGAATTGTACAGAGTAGAGTAAATCGTAAAGTCTTAATATTATTATCAATAAATAGCAGAAAAAAACTAGTCAAAAAATAAATTATTGACTAGATTAAATCATTACTTACTATCATTCATTAAAGTAATTATATAAATTAAAAATACATAACTAATTTAAAGAATTAATCAATCGTCAATCGAAACAGGCCTATCGACTAGTTCAACATAAGCCATAGGAGCATCATCACCAGATCTAAAGCCGCATTTCATAATGCGCAAGTAACCACCAGCTCTATTTTTGTAACGAGGACCTAGCTCATTAAAAAGCTTTGTTACTACATCGCGATCACGTAAACGAGAGAATGCAAGACGTCTTTTAGAGACCGTATCTTCTTTAGATAATGTAATTAAAGGCTCAGCATAGCTTCTTAATTCTTTCGCTTTTGGCAAAGTTGTTTTAATTAATTCATGCTTAAACAATGAACTAACCATATTGCTAAATAGTGCCTTACGATGACTACTATTAATATTGAATTTTCTTCCGGATTTACGATGTCTCATTATAAGAAGACCTAATGTTAGTGTGTTATTGCGTGAGTTTGATCTGCAAGATTTTCAGGTGGCCAATTTTCCAAGCGCATACCTAAAGATAAACCTTTTAAAGCAAGAATGTCTTTTATTTCCGTTAAAGATTTTTTACCTAGATTTGGTGTTTTTAATAATTCAACTTCTGTACGTTGAATTAAATCACCAATATAAAAAATATTCTCAGCTTTTAAACAATTAGCAGAACGAACTGTTAATTCAAGATCATCTACAGGACGTAAAAGAACAGGGTCAAAAATTTCTTCAACTTCTATCTCTTCATCTGCAAGCTGATCATTTACTTTTTCAAAATCAACGAATACAGATAACTGATCATGAAGTATCGTAGCGGCTAGCTTAATAGTTTCCTCTGGATCAACAGTACCATTTGTTTCCAACTCGATAATTAATTTATCGAGATTAGTACGCTGTTCTACACGAGTACTTTCAACTTGATAAGCAACCTTAACAATAGGACTATATGCAGCATCAATCTGTAAAGCGCCAACTACAAGACTATGCTCGGAATTAGCTTTACGAACACTTACTGGCTCATAACCTCTTCCTCTTCGAACTCTAATTTTCATATTCAAAATGCCAACCTGTGTCAGATTAGCAAGAACCAAATCAGGATTTATAATTTCAACATCATGAGGAAGTATTATATCGGCAGCAGTAACGCAACCTGCACCATGTTTTGAAAGAGTTAATTCAACTTCATCTTTAGAATGAAGTATGATTGCTAATTTTTTAAGATTAAGCAAAATATCAATAACATCTTCCTGGACACCATCAATAGTAGTGTATTCATGAAGAACGCCTTCAATTTCAACATCTGTAACAGCGCAACCAGGAATTGTTGATAACAGCACTCGCCTCAACGCATTTCCAATGGAATGACCAAAACCTCTCTCGAGAGGCTCAATAACAATCCTGGAATGATTAGCTGATTTACTTACAACCTCAACTAATCGAGGCTTAAGTAAGCCAGAAATGGAATTCTGCATGTATATCCCTCAAACCTACGATTATTTAGAGTAAAGCTCAACTACCAACTGCTCATTTATATCACTACCTAAATCTACACGATCCGGCAAAGAACTAAATGTACCTGACATAGCCTTAGAATCAACTTGAACCCATGAAGGAAAACCATACTGTTCGGTAACAACTAGAGCATCAATAATTCTTTGTTGTTTTTTTGCTTTTTCTCTAATAGTGAGAACAT
>CANNLO010000554.1 GCA_947505055.1 Methylococcaceae bacterium
ATAAAGCCCACCAGGCCGATTGCAAATACCGTTCCGATTAGAATATCTTTGTATAAATCGTTCATAAGTAAATCCTCATAATAAGTTGAAGGGCTTTTCATGCTGCAACTTAACTATAGTGAAGATATCTATTGCCGACAAGACTACGGGGTATTTATGGTTTGTTTCCTAATCGGCTACTAAATTCATAATCTATTCCTATAAATCAGGCAAGGTGTTCTAGCTTCAATTTGCATCAAGTTCTCTGAGCATAGTCCAGGACTAAAAAAAAACGCTTTGACAAACGAGGCGGCTATATATTTAACCGCCCGTTTCTGATCCTCGCTACGAACTGGACAATGTCAATTTTCACGGTAAGCTGTTATTCATGTTTAATTGGTCTGTTCGACCGACTTCTAATTAACCAACAGCTAATCCTGATAACAGAGAGGAGATAAGTATGGGACCTTATTATCGAAATACTTCACAAGGTATGGGCAACTTTTTTGAGATGTTTTATGAACATCCGATTTTAATGTTGATTACAGTGACTGGTTTAGTGTGCCTAGGTGTTTTTATTTGGCGCAGAAAGAAAGTAGAAGACCAATCATGATTATGACCTTTACCTAACTTCCACCAATCCGTTGTGTAACGCTGTGAAACTCACTCTGCCTTTGGCTGCCAAGACTTATCAAAACTGGTTGCCGCTATTGAAATAGCCTTCGAAAAGCGCCGCTTTATTTGGTCAACGACCTTCATTAATGGTCGACTCTCCGTGGGCAAGCCTGTTGGCGCCGACTGAAGTCCATAGGGGATCCAAACTGGCTGGCGCGGCCACAGTGATTCTGCCTTTCAACCTGGGCGACGATGGCGCGGCGGGCAACCAGGTAAATCTGTTGAGGATCAGCCCCATCAACGACTTTAAGAACTTTGTCACTAATTACTTCCTGCATATAGCGTGTGCTGCTTGATTTGCTAATGATAGGTACGGGTTATGAATGTTGTCGATGGCTATATCGGCAACATGGACTTGACGGAATTTAATGCCACACCTTACTTCAGCTATGTAAATAACTTTATCGATGCCGATCGCTGTTCTACATCAGTTGGTTGCCCTCCTCAGCCAACTACTGGCTTTAATTACTTGCAATATGCCAATCACGATGCGCGGCTTTGGGGGGCCGATGTTTCCGGACGCGCCCAGTTATACAAAGACAAAACACTGGGTGAATTCGCCACGCATACAAGCATGAGCTATGCGCGCGGAGAGCGTATGGATGGCGGTAATCTGTATCACATGATGCCATTCAATATGAAGCTGAGCCTGGATGTCGGCTTGGATAACGTGCTAGACAAACAGTATTACCATTCATTGGCCGGTTCTTATCTCGGCGACCGCTTTGGTATGAGTCCGTCCAGCACCACTCAGGTGCCTTGGGGCAGAAACGTCCCCGGCATGGGGCGCTCGGCTTTTGTTGGCATCACTATTAAATATTGATAACAGTTATCTTTGGTCAAACACGCGATGTAGCCCACTTTGTGAGATACATCGCGTGTTATCTGAATCTCCCTCTATTGCAACTAAGAGCAATCCTTTACAGACAGTGCTTTAAGAATAGACATCGTTCCTAAATAGCTTATGTAGGAAAAATATCTACTAAACCTTAAATTGCCCAACGGTTACACTTAAGTTTTGAGCTTGCTCTTCAAGTGATTCTGCTGAAGCTGCGGCTTGTTCAACCAATGCAGCATTTTGCTGGGTTACATCATCCATTTGATTAATGGCCTGATTGACCTGCTCAATACCGGATGTTTGTTCCATCGAAGCCGAGCTGATTGCAGACATAATGACTGTCACGCCACTAACAGAACTTACGATTTCTTTCATCGTTTTGCCAGCTTGAGTAACCAGCATCGTGCCGTTTTCAACTTTTTCGACAGAATCTGCAATTAGCTTTTTAATTTCCCCGGCAGCTAAGGCCGCTCGTTGAGCGAGATTACGTACTTCTATGGCGACAACCGCAAAACCACGGCCCTGGTCTCCTGCACGTGCAGCTTCGACTGCGGCGTTGAGAGCAAGTATGTTGGTCTGAAAAGCGATGCCATCAATCACGGAGATAATGTCTACTATCTTGTGAGACGACTGGTTAATTTCTTCCATGGTTGCCATGACTTGGCCGACTACCGACAGACCTTTATCTGCTATGACGGAGGCATTAACGGCAAGCTGGCTGGCCTGTTTGGCATTTTGACTATTTTGTTGCACAGTCGAAGTCAACTCTTCCATACTGGCAGCGGTTTGTTCCAAACTGGCAGCCTGTTCTTCAGTACGATGAGATAAGTCATTATTGCCTGCGGCAATTTCTTTGGCAGCTGTATTGATAGAATCGGTAGCGTCCTTGATGGTCGAGACGGCCTGAGCCAGATTATTAATAGAGACATTGACGTTATCACACAGCTCAGCAAAACTGCCTTGGTAGTTTGTCGCTATCATTTCGGTGAGGTCGCTCTTCGCCAACGCGCTCAATACTCGGATAACTTCGTTAATGGGAGAGACAATATTGTCCAGTGTATCGTTTACACCGGACACAATCTTAAGGTAGTCACCTTTGTGCTTGGCTGCGTCAGCACGGACACTCAACTTACCTTCCGCCGCAGCATTGGACAGCAGATTAGCGTCTGCGACCAAAGCCTGAATAGCGTCGATCACTGCATTAATGTTGTTTTTAAGTGAATTGAAGTCACCATTGTAAGTATCAGTAATCTTCAGAGGAATGTCGCCCTTGGAGATGCGGTCAACGTAACTGGCAGCCGTATTAAGTGGGCCAATTACTGCATCAAGGGTGTCATTAATGCCTGCGACGATCTTGCGGAAGTCGCCGTGATGCTTGGTTATATCGGCGCGTGTGGCCAACTTGCCGTCAACTGCGGCTTTCGATAGCATCACCGCATCCTCTACCATAATGTGTATCGTCTCGGACATGCGTTTCATCGACGAAAGCAAGCTAGTACAACAAACCGGAAGTTCGTGACACTATATTCAAATATCCTACTTCTGTAAAATAAGCAAAACAAAGCAAAACGAATAAGACTTATTTTGACAGAAGAAGAAAAAGCAAAGCTGCATAAAATTATTGCAAGACGAAAATCATC
>CANNLO010000555.1 GCA_947505055.1 Methylococcaceae bacterium
CTTCCACACCCCCGGTGGTGGCGAGATTCAGTTGCTGGCATACCAGAAATATTTGCCAGCGCATGGCGTAAAGGTGTCGCTATTTGATCCCTGGAAACCTTGTTTTCTCGATTATGACCTTGTACATTTTTTCTCTTGCATCGGCGGGTCATCTCATTTTTGCCGATTTATAAAAAATCTGGGGTTACCGCTGGTCGTATCTTCAAGCTTATGGATCACAGAAGAAACCAAACATCTTTATCCGATTGATGAAATCCGTGTTCAACTAGATTTGGCTGATTGTGTCGTCACTAACTCAGATAGGGAGTGTGATATATTATCAAGCGTTCTTGACCTGTCTAGGAGTAAATTTAAAACTGTTTATAATGGCGTGGACCCTATCTTTTATCAGCAAGAAGCTGCGGAGCTATTTCGGAGAGAATATAACATTCAAGAAAAATTCGTCTTGAATGTCGGAAACATTGAGCCTAGAAAAAACCAACTGGACTTGGTGAGAGCGATGAAATATTTTCCAGATATGAAGCTGTTGCTAATTGGTCATCAAAGAGATCCAGAATATACTAAGGCTTGCCTTGCAGAAGGTGGCAAGCAATTATTATATATTGGCCCCGTTGAGCATGATTCCCCGTTACTCCGTTCTGCCTATAAAGCTTGCGAGCTATTTTGTTTGCCGAGTACCTTGGAGACGCCTGGACTGGCAGCTTTGGAAGCTTATGTGTCAGGATGCGCTGTTGCGGTCACTGAAGTTGGCTCAGCAATAGAATATTTCGGCGATAAAGTTGAATATATAAATCCAAATAATATACAAAGCATCGTACAAGCAATCAAAAACAGTTTATCTAAAAACACGTTGTTTAATGATGTTTTAAAAACACTGACCGATGCGGACTCCATCAGCTGGCAAGCAGTTACCCGATCATTGAAAGATATTTACCAATTACAGATTAAATAATGAAATTCAAACTCTTGCCTTTAGGTAATGTTGCAAAGTCCTCAATAGAAGGCTATGAATGGGAAGCAACGAATAGTGACCCACAGTTTTGGCTGAAAGGATGGCAACAACTGGCTGGGCGGCACGTTCGCGTTTCTTTTCAAATTTTAATCAAAGATTTATTAGTTTCGCCATGCGTTCTCTATCCTGACTTTGGTGAAGGACCGTCAGAAAAGACGGCAATCTACTTAAAACTTTCTGCAGATGGAAAGGTTGAGCAGGAGTTGATTTTTCCTCTAACATTAAGGGGATTACGCTTTGATCCGATAGCGCAGCCGGGATTCTTCTCTATACCAGATATGAAAATCCAATTACTGGCGCACACTGAGCCGTTTTTGAAGCGGATTTTCGCCAAATCACGTTTTCTTTTTTCCAAAGAAATAATTCCAACAACAAATAATTACATTGAACCTGAATTTACCTATCAGAAATGGATAGAGGCGCATGAACCGATGCCGTCAAAATTTGAAGAGCTGCGTGAACGATCAAGGCAATGGAACGATAGGCCGCTCATTAGTATTCTAATGCCCACCTATAACGCCCCAGAAAAATATTTGAGACTAGCGATTGAATCGGTGCAAAGCCAGATTTACGAAAATTGGGAGCTATGCATTGCCGACGACTGTTCAAGCGATGCTAACATAAGGTCTATTTTAAAGGCTTACGCTAGTCGCGATGCTCGCCTCAAAGTGTGTTTTCGAGAGAAAAATGGACATATCAGCGCTGCGACCAATTCGGCTTTAGAGTTAGCGACGGGATCCTATATTGGCTTGCTGGATCACGATGACGAGTTACATCCACTCGCTTTATATTGCATTGCAAAGGCAATTAAGGCTAATCCAGACGTAGCCTTGATATATACCGATGAGGATAAAATATCCGAGGAGGGTACTCGCTCAGATCCTTATTTTAAGTGTTCCTTTAATTACGATCTAATGCTTGGCCAAAACATGATTTGTCATTTTGGCGTTTATCAGACCAAGCTCGTACGACAACTTGGGGGTATGAGAGAAGGGTTTGAAGGATCTCAAGATTATGATTTGGCGCTTCGGGTGTTGGATCATGCAGGCAAAAACCGCATCATTCATGTGCCTCGAATTTTATATCACTGGCGCCTGCATCCGCTTAGCACCTCTGCCGGGCATGACGCGAAGCCGTATGCACAGACAGCAGCTATGCGTGCCATTAATGCACACCTGGAAAGAATTGGTGTGTGTGCCGAAGTACGCCCAGCACCCAACGCAGATGGGTTTAATCAAGTTTGCTATGCATTGCCGGCAAATTTACCCGTAGTGGAAATTATCATTCCAACACGAGATGCGGCATCGCTCGTTAGGCAATGCATTAGCTCTGTCTTCGAAAAAACCGATTATAAAAATTTCAAAATTACTGTTATTGACAATGGCTCGACTGAGGCTGAAACCTTTGAACTATTTTCACAACTAAAAAAGGATAGCCGAATTAGAATTGTCCGTGATGAAGCGCCCTTTAATTATTCTGCCTTGAATAATCGAATTGGTCTAGCCAGTACTGCGGATTTTATCTGCCTGATGAACAATGACATTGAAGTCATTTGTGAAGGATGGCTGAGCGAGATGTTGTCGTTAGCCATTCAAGCTAAGGTTGGATGTGTCGGGGCAAAATTACTTTATCCAGATGACACTTTACAGCATGGCGGCGTTATCATTGGCGTTGGCGGCGTAGCGGGGCATTCACATAAACGATTATTGAGCACCCATCCGGGTTATTTTTCAAGAGTAAGTCTTCGAAGTACAATGAGTGCAGTTACCGCTGCTTGTCTGTTAGTCCGCCAATCAATCTTTAAGGAAGTTGGTGGCTTAGATGAACAGCTTGAGGTCGCTTTTAACGATGTTGACTTTTGTTTGCGCATCGGAAGTCTCGGGTATCGAAATATCTGGACGCCCTATGCGGAACTCTATCATCATGAGTCGGCAACGCGTGGCTATGAAGACAGCCCTGAAAAAATTGACCGATTTAACAGAGAAGTCGAATATGTTAAGTCACGCTGGGGTGAAAGTTTGCTTAATGATCCTTATTATTCCCCCAATCTTACGCTTGATACCGAAGACTTCGCTTACGCTTGGCCACCCAGAGTTACGGATATTACTAGGCACGATTGA
>CANNLO010000556.1 GCA_947505055.1 Methylococcaceae bacterium
ATCGTTATCTCGGAATTTGACTCAGAAGCGGAAGACGTGATGAATTTAAGGAATTTTATTCTAGAAGCAGTAGGCTACGGAGTCTTATTTGAAACTGAGCATTCCTCGAAATCGAAGTCTAGCGGGCGTCGAAAGAAGTTTTATCTTAATCCAGTCCTCTGCCCAAGATTCCAACTTCCTGAAGCCAGAACGAAGGAACCTTACTACTGGAAACTTGAAGATTTGTTTAAACTAGCAAAGAAGGCACAGATAACGCTACCTAAGACTCGAAATCCAAAGTCCAATACCTCAAAACAGTCAATAATTCCTGGTTTTGAGGACCTGGAATCATGAAGTATCGTCCTTGGGGGGCAGTTAATTGGGCTCTGTCATTAAGTAGCCAGAAAGAGTGGGGATTCATTGGAGTAATTGGGACTGAAGATCGGTCGCTCTGCGCTTGGGCGGTAATGCGGCAACAGGGAGTAGTTGCTACAGAATTATTTGCTGAAATTCATGATGTGGATTCTGAGAAATATAGAAACCGCAACATGAGCGCATTGGAGGGTAATCGTACAAAACTAACTAATAATGGTGGAAAGTTAACAACTATTTTCGACTTTGACCTCATGACTGAATTGTTTCGAATTCAAGCCTTTGCCAAAGAAGCAAGTAAAGGACATACATCTCTAGTGTTAGATATAACTTCTTTTCCAAAAAGGTTCTTTTTTCCTATTCTCAAAGTACTAGTTACGAATCCCTCCATAAAAAATCTTATAGTGACTTATACATCTCCCGAATATTATGCGGACGATGCTCCACTTTACGAGGACATCGACTCTTGGAAAACCTTGCCGGGATTTGGTGAAATGGATAAACCTGACACAACATGGATTGTCAGTGTCGGATTTCTTGTCGAAAGCTTGAGACGGTATGTCGGCGACCATCCCAACGAAAAAATGAAAATTTTGATACCTTTTCCCGCTCCACTTGGGACTTTGCGAAGGACTTGGCATTCAGTTGCTGAGCTTGAACGAGAGCATATAGATCATCGCTTTGAAAAGTATCGCGTCGATTCTGTTGATATGTCAGCCGCTTTTAACCGCATTTGTTCGCTTGCAGAAAATCCGCTAAAGAATGTAGCATTCGCTCCGTTGGGGCCAAAACCAACATCAGCTTCTATGTGTCTGTATGCTCTTCAAAGACATTCTTCTATGCACTATCCGCAGCCAACCATATATCATCCTGACTATTCAAAGGGTATTCGAAACAATGATCCTGAAAATGCCGTGTGTGCTTATTGGATAAAACATGAAGGTGAGTTTCTTTATAAACTCTAATATCTCCGGTGGGAAATGACCTAAAAGCCATAAAACGCCATGCGTGACTTTTGCGTGTTTCGGTTGTGATTCGTTATGCTTTGTTGTGCAAAGTCACGCAAATGACGTGCATTATGTCATTGATTTATATGGTTTATATGTCTGATTGGTGCACTTTTAATGCGATGGTCGCGCGTTCGAATCGCGCACGACCCACCACAAAGGCCTTTGATTTACAAAGGAAATCAACTAGATTGCCCGTCGAGTTGAAGCAAGATAAATGCAGTTAGGCGTAAATTTAGCCGCACTTCTGTTTTGTTTGCTCAATGAGGTGGCGTAATGAATCAGCAATATCCCAAAGCAGTCCAGTCTTGGACTGACAGTAAACTAGTCGTTTCCGGCAGTCTTTGCCGATTAATCGACAACATATTTCAAAAAAATATATTTCAATTTGATACCGGCCCGGTATTGGCAGCTTTTGCGAAATGTTATTCGTCCCTTTGCTATGCGGGAATTGCATAATGGCTTACCTCAGAGCTTTGTCAAACGGCCACTATCGCGCTGATGTTCGCATGAAAGGTATTCTTAAAAACAAAACCTTTCCCTCACAGTTACTCGCTCAAACTTGGGCGGATAAAATAGATACAGCATCAAAACAATTCCGAATCTGGACTAAGCACAATTGCTGGCGCTGTCTGAGGCCGATATTGATAGTAAGGGCGGCGACAAATTATTTAAGCAGTTGGCTGTTGATCTATTTGCTGTGCGTAATCAGACCCGATTAGAATCCATTAACGTGCTAAGCAAAAAAGAATTATTGCAACTATCGCCGCAGGATATTGAACGCATGGGTGGTGCTGAGTTATTTATGCAAGCCGGTAAACGTATTCGCTATAAGACCTTTCGTGAAGTCAGTAATGAATATCTGTCTCGCTGGAATAAAAAGGACTATTCAGGCCAGATGCAGCGGATTAATTATTGGCGCCAAATTTTCGGTGACAGGATTATGACCAACATTGATATTTTTTATCTTCGTAAGCATATCGACAGTATGACCGATGAAGGGCAGCGACCTACAACAATTAATCGTAAGAAAGCAGTGTTATCCAGCGTTTATAAATTCGCCCTGAATCGTGGTTACGTTGATGCTAACATTGTGCGTAATGTCGTCATTGATGATTCCAGATCAATTACTTTATAAATTAAATGGCATTAATTTTTGGTCAACGAGCAGTCAGCGACATTCACCTTACATTTCCCAATGACAGCAAACTCAAACATAGCGGCCAGCCAGCCAGACTTTAAGAAGCCCCAATGATGCAGATGTTAATCCTCGATATTCTTGTATTTCTCTAAAAGCTCTTTTGATTGCTCCACTACCTGTATGGCTTCAAGCAGCATTTTTTTATTTTGATCAAGTTTCTTTTTAGCCTCAATCATGTTGGCTTCAGCTTTAGCCATGTTAGCTTCAGCTTTAGTCATATTGACTTCAGCGTCAAGCCTGAGAGCTTCAGCTTCAAACATGTCGGATTTGGCTTCAATAATTAGCGTAATTAAGTCCAAACCTGATTCGAGGATCGCGGGGTTGCGGTTCATTAAGTTAGGTTCGTATGAACTTCATGCATTCGGATTGGGCGTGCCTTCGATTTCAACATTTTTTTGCCTCTCAATTCCCTAAAAACAGAACAGTATTTTTGGCGTCTGGAATACGAATTCCTCCTATTAAAGGAAAATAACAGCCTATCCAAACGGAGTAACTCATAGCTGTGCCGCTTGCAGCAATTTTTGTAGTTCGCCTTGCTCAAACATCTCGCGCATGATGTCGGAAC
>CANNLO010000557.1 GCA_947505055.1 Methylococcaceae bacterium
CCCATCCTTTTCCTGAGTTAGCTCCCTATTCATGGATAAAGGTTCATGGACGCAGTAACATTTTTAATCATTACTTTCTACCTAAACCAGAAAAGTTAAGATGATCGGGGTAATCTGTGCTGCTACGTTATTCCTCAGTGATGAAAGCGGCGTTAACTTTATGACATCAGTGATTACCCATTATATATAGTGGCACTGGGATAGACTTATCCGACGTAGCCCAGCAAATTCATAAGCAAATATTGCAAGTTAACCAACCCAAACCTCTTTAGCGTGTGCAACGCAGAAATCAGCAAAAAAGCCTGTAAACTTTCCTTCCTTTGGTCTCTTGACCGTGAATCGATTATGTTAAACAACACTTAAGCCACGACTTAGCTGAATGATCTTGGCAATCAGGCTTATAATTACTCTCTATCGCCTACATTTTCTTTACTTGACCAGGAGTTGAACCATGTTTAAACCTACACTTGCGACCGCCCTATTACTGCTGCTAAGCGTTTGCTTTACTGCGCCCGCTTTTGCGGAAGAAAATGCCACCATGCATCAGGTTTATCTGGCTGCTGAAGCCGGCAAATTTGCCGAAGCCCAAGCCATGATGGACAAAGTCCTGCGTGATCATCCCAACAGTGCCAAAGCACATTTTGTCGAAGCCGAATTATTGGCCAAGCAAGGACAACTCAGCAAAGCCGGCGCTGAACTAAAAACAGCAGAGCAACTGGAACCGGGCCTACCATTCGTCAAACCTGAAACTTTACAAAAGCTCCAACACCATCTTGCCTCCGGCTCAAGTAACGTAAGCCAGCCTGCCTCCGCGCCACTATCCCTACCCGATGTTAAAGACTGGTCTCCGGTCATTCTGATGATCTTGGGTATGATGTTGATCATTTTATTGGTCGTGTTCCTGAGTCGTCGTAATGCCAATCAGTTTCCCAGCAACAAATACAACGGCAACATGCCCGGTGGAAACATCCCGCCCGCAGGCGCTCCGGGTATGGGTCAAGCAGCATCGGGCGGCATGGGTTCCGGTTTGATGGGAAGTCTGGCAACAGGCGCGGCATTGGGTGCTGGTGTTGTAGCCGGTGAAGCGCTGATGCATCATTTCATCGATGGCGATAAAAATACTGCGCCTCCTGAACAGGGCAACGCCTCCTGGACTTCGGCTTCCAATGATGTGGCTGATGATATGGGTGGCAACGATTTTGGTATCGCTGATTCTTCTTCCTGGGATGACAACAGCTCTAGCGATGGCGGTGATGACTGGTCTTAAGCCATTCTATATATACTGAGTTTTTTACCGGACAAAGTAATTCGGCAAGCTGCAGCGAAGACATTAGGCCGTTCAAAATAACCTGAAGGCCATGAGCACAACTAAATAAAATTAGCCCAAAAAACAGTATCTTCCCTTTTACCAAGCGCAGTAATCTACATAAGTACCGCCTCCTTCCCTGTTGAAGGCGGCGGCAGGAACGCGCTGGATTTTATGGAGAAAATCAAGGCAAAAAACTTACACCAACACCTCAAAAGAAGTTGCATCGATGCCCGCCGGCGAATTCGGTGCTTTTGCCGAGTGGCTGTTTTTAACCGGCTACGGTAATGTGCCTGATTCTGTAAGAGCCTTGCGGTTGGGCGCGTATGATTTCCTGAAAAAACCCTGCGACCTGGATCACCTTGATTTACTGGTTGCCAGTGCCTCGCGCAGCGCCGCAATCCAGCGCAGAGTGGCAGACCAACCCAAACCCACCAGCTTCAGCTGGTGGTTGTTTAGTTATTATCAATTTTACTAGGCAACTACACCCCATAATGATCGCTTTTACGACGACTCATATTATCTCGTCTCATTCTACGAACGGCTAAAGGATGCGCTGAAAAAGTATCGTGATACTCCATACCAAAAAACTGGCAGTGACCACCGTGGCTTTCATAGTTATGCTGAAAATCATGGATAAACTCCATAACGGTATGGTCAATCAGATAGGCATTGTTCAATTGAAATATAACCGTCTTGCCATTTTCCAGATTAGCCAAGGCAGTCTTCAAGCGCATGAAGTTGGAAAAAAGAGCTGACCCCACTATCGAAACCACTAAAGTATCGGCGTCTTTGGACTCAATCACAAAGTGAATCTTAAACATATTATTCGGCCTGACACCACGTAAGATGTGAATCGTGAACTTAGTTATGATTCCAATAGCGACACCAATCAATAAATCAGTCGCCAATACACCGATAATGGTTACAACAAACATAAACAGTTGTTCTTTACCGATCAGTAAAACTGATGCGAAAGATTTGGGTGAGGCAAGACGAAAACCGGTAAATACCAGTAATGACGCCAAGGCAGCCAGTGGAATACTATGAATCAACCGGGGAAATAGCACTACAAACAACAGCAACAAGGTGCCGTGAAAAAAGTTGGCCCACTGGGTTTTTGCACCATTGTTTACGTTGGCTGAACTCCGCACAATCTCGGCGATCATCGGCAAACCGCCAATTAAACCTGCTACCAGATTACCGACACCGACGGCAGTCAAATCGCGATCCAGATTAGAATGGCGTTTGTAAGGATCAAGCTTGTCAACCGCCATGGCGCTGAGCAAACTTTCAAGACTGCCGACTAAACTAATGCTGACCACAGCTTCCCAGAACTCCAGTGTCGCGACTTTGGAAAAATCGGGAAAATAAAAACTGGACATAAAGTCTTCAGAAATCGCGACCAAAAATTTAGGTCCGACCGTTTCTTCATGATGCGTTAAAAAACTCGCATCCGGCAGAAACAAATACATATGTTCATGGTCTAAATCAAAATAACGTGCAAAACCGATTCCTGCCAACACCACAAGCAGTGGCGCTGGTATCATCTTTAACAACGGATTTTTTACCATCGACCACAAAATTAGAATGACTAGGCCAGTAAAACCAATAATGGCAATTTCATAATTCGGATTAAGCAAACTGTGCGGTATTTGCGCAATCGTTGAAAACAGGCTGCTACCTTTCTCTGGCGTAGCACCCAACATGACATGAATTTGTTTTGCCATGATTATTATGCCAATGGCCGCCAACATACCATGTATAACTGATGCCGGAAAAAAGGAGCTGAGTCGACCCGACTTAAAAAAGCC
>CANNLO010000558.1 GCA_947505055.1 Methylococcaceae bacterium
GGCGCGAAAACTTTACAGCAATGTATTGATAGTGTTGCCCAGCAATCGTATTCAAATAAGCAGTTAATCATTATTGATGGGGGCTCTACTGATGGCACGGTTGATTTGTTGCAGGCTAATGATCAGTCAATTAGTTATTGGATTTCTGAGTCTGATTCTGGTATTTATAATGCTTGGAACAAAGGACTATTACACGCTAATGGAGAATGGATTTGTTTTTTAGGTGCGGATGATTATTTTTGGGACTCGTTAGTGCTAGAACGAATGTCTACATCATTACTAATGGCACCTTCAACTATTCGTGTTGTTTATGGTCAAATTATGCTGCTTAATAATGATGGAGTAAGTCTTTATAAAATTGGAAAACCATGGTTAAAAGTAAAAAGTCGCTTTAAGCATATTATGTGTATTCCACATCCTGGACTAATGCATAGATATAGCTTATTTGAGCAGCATGGACAGTTTGACGAGTCATTTCGAATTGCTGGTGATTATGAGTTATTGTTGAGAGAGTTACAAACAGGTAATGCAATATTTATTCCTAATTTGATTACAATTGGCATGCGTGAAGGCGGCGTCAGTAGTGATCCTGATAACACATTAAGAGCTATGCAAGAGATTAGATTAGCCCAAAGGATCAATGGTCAGAAACTACCTGGATGGCTTTGGGTATTGGCTATGATGAAAGTTTTTATTAGTCATTTGTTGAGAATGTTACAAGAAAAATATTCGATTTGTGTTGATAAAAGATGATTGATGAATGCCAGCTTAAAATCTTAAATGTAAATACCACTATAGATTTAATGACGGGTGGAGGCACAGCCGAACGTACTTTTCAAATGAGCCGTTTTTTGGCGTTAAAAGGCGTTAAATGTGCTGTCTTAACTATAAATACCGGGCTTGATTGGTCAAGGGTGCATGCGCTAAAGCCAGTAGAGGTTGTAATGGTTCCTTTGATCTGGAGACGGTATTACATCCCTAAAATTAGCTGGAAAACCATCACAGAGCTGGTGGGCAATGCGGATGTTGTTCATCTTATGGGGCATTGGAGCATACTCAATGCCCTTGTTTATGTTGCGCTTCGTCGTGCTCATAAGCCTTATGTTGTTTGTCCAGCTGGTGCATTGCCCCTGTTTGGGCGCTCAAAGTGGTTTAAACGCTTATACAATTTCATTGTAGGCAAAAACATTATTTACAATGCATCAGGATGGATCGCTGTAACTTCAGCTGAGTTTCCTCATTTCGAAAGTTATGGTATCCATGCTTCAAAAGTTACTGTGATTCCCAACGGGATATCTAAGGCAGACTTCCCAATTGTAGACATTAATTCTTTTCGACGTAGTAAAGGCTTGTCGGATAAACCAATTATTTTATTCATGGGGCGTCTTAATCCGATAAAAGGGCCTGATTTATTATTGCAAGCGTTCATATTGGTGAGCCATATTATATCTGAATATCATCTTGTCTTTGCAGGCCCAGATGAAGGCATGCAATCTACGTTGGTTGAGATGACGAAACAAGGTGGGGTAATTGATCGTGTACATTTTCTGGGTTTTATTAGTGGTAACGATAAATCAGCAGCTTACCATATGGCCAGTTTACTAGTGGTTCCATCCCGCCAAGAAGCAATGTCCATTGTGGCTTTGGAAGCAGGAGTTTGTGGGATACCCGTTTTGCTGACAGATCAATGTGGCTTTGGTGAAATAAAATCAATTGATTCTGGTCTTGAAGTACCAGCGAATTCAGTAGATATAGCAAACGGGTTAGTTCAACTTTTATCTAATCTTGAGGCACTAGAAAAAGTGTCTTTTGCCTTTGAAAAATTTGTATCGGAACGATACTCATGGGACTTTATTGTTGATATTTACCTAGATTTGTATGGAAGTCTGTTAGGAATATCTGATGGCAAATAAATTGATAGTTTATTGGCATAATAGTACTGTTAACAGCTGATGAAGTTACTTATTGTTAGTCAGTATTTTTGGCCGGAAAACTTTAGTATCAATGGAGTTGCCAAAACCTTAGTAGAAAAAGGCGTTGAGGTTGATGTGTTGACCTGTAAACCGAACTATCCTGGTGGAAAAATATTATTTGGATACCATGCTTGGAAATGTCAGCAAGAAAATCATCAGGGTGTTTGTATCCATCGCCTACCCTTTTTACCTCGTGGAAACAGCCGATGGCGTTTAGTGTTAAATTATTTTTCTTTTATTGTTTCTGGAGTGTTGTTCGCACCTTGGGTGTTGCGCAAGAAAAAATTTGATGTGATTTTTGTCTATGCACCTTCCCCGATATTGCAAGCTATTCCGGCAATTTTTCTTGGTTGGCTTAAAGATTGTCCTGTTGTACTTTGGGTCCAGGACTTATGGCCGGAAAGTTTATCGGCAACCGGTTATGTGCAAAATAGATTGGTGCTCAAATTAGTTGAGTATGCGGTTCGCTTTATCTATCGCCATGTAGATTTATTATTAGTTCAGTCGCAAGCATTTGAGGAGTTTATTCGCGATTTGGCATCAGGAACTCCTATAGAATATTATCCGAATTCGGTCGGAGAAGCCTTTACGATGGCAGTTACTGATGAGGCACATCATATTGCGGGTCTCGGTGACTGCTTTACCGTGATGTTTGCGGGTAATATTGGCAGGGCTCAGGCTGTCGGCGTGATAGTGGAGGCGGCATCACTTTTGGAAAGTTATAGCGACATTAATTTTGTAGTGCTGGGTGATGGACATTCGCGACAATGGATGCTCGATGAAGTTGAAAAGAGAGGTTTGCTAAATTTACATTTGCCGGGCAGGTTTCCTATAGAAGCAATGCCTAGTTTTATGCAGAAAGCATCTGCATTGTTAGTAACGCTTACTGATCAGCCGATCTTTGCTGCGACTGTACCTAACAAAGTGCAGGCATATTTGGCGGTGGGGAAACCTATCATTGCTTGTTTAAATGGTGAGGGTGCACGCTTGGTTGTTGAAGCAGGTGCTGGGCTGGCCACACCTGCAGAAGATGCTAAAGCTTTAGCAGAAACGATACTGCAACTATACAGTTTGACACCCGTTGAGCGAAAAAATATGGGGGAAAATGGACGTCAGTATTTCCAAAAACATTTCAATCATGATCAC
>CANNLO010000559.1 GCA_947505055.1 Methylococcaceae bacterium
CCCAACCTTTGCCATCTGTCCCAAGTTATTGACCTTGCATTCTTCCAAACCTTCATTTGCTACAATAATCGCTAAGGCTTGCGCGCGAGAAACCGCGACATTCAATCGGTTAATATCAAATATAAAGTCAAACCCTCTAGGTGATTCTTCGATACTGCTGACTGCCATTGAGATGATAACTACAGGAGCTTCCTGCTCTTGAAACTTATCTATAGTGCCTATATTTAAATAGCTGAACTTTTCTTTAAGCAAATTGACCTGCATGTTGTAAGGTGCAATAGCTTCAGCGCATTGCAACGTGTGCAACGCGTATTATTGGCGTAATATACTACGCTATTAACGCCCTATAGATTGTGAGTTACGGGTTAGCTAATTAAACGATATTTATATGTTTAAAAATTCGTGACCTTTAACCACATCATATCTGAAACTGTCTTTCGCCATAAACCCCCATAATACGAGTCTTACCTCGATAAGAAACATCATTACAATGCTGATGACCATGTAAAAAGTAGGCAGGTTGGACTCTATCAATATAATCTAAAAAAGCATCAAAACCTTGGTGATTAACACTATCCCGCTCATGAATACCACGCGGAGAATTATGCGCAATAAAAATATCAACGGCAGGAAAACCGTCTAGTAACTTATGTACCTGTTCTTGCGTATACATGTGATTACCGAGTCTTTTATATTGCCAACTACCTGCAAAACCACCTAGTGTTAAACCGAAACACGCTATCGTTTGTAAATGTAAATCAACGGTAGGCACAGGAAACGCAGCGGCAACACAATGATTGCCACGAATGGCAACAACATGTTCAGGCGCATAAATATCAATCGCTTTTTCTAAGGTGACATCATAGAGATCGCCCAAAGATATTAGTAAATCAATATCCGCATCGGGTTCCATATGCCCAACTAAAGCGTCATCGTCAGCAATGGCAATTATATTTAGCATAATTTAATTTAAATCGTTAATTTCTTAAACGGCTGAAGTCATAAGCTCAGGGGTCGTGATTTATTTCTCACCAGTCATAGACTATGATTATCAATCAGCCTTAAAGTTGAAATTTACAAAAGTATAACCATCCTCATGACGAACCAAGGTTAAATCGGAATCCGCTTTTATCATGGGCGAGCTTTTGGCTAAGGTTTTTACTTCATCATCGGTCAGATTAGCAATATCTGAACTTAAGAAAATAAAGCTCTCAGCGGTTACTCCATCCCAGTTCCACATTTGATATAAAACATCGTAGTCATTCAATGTAGCATTCAGTTGGAATAATACGGTTGTGTCCTTTTCAAGGGGTACGGCATCGAATTTTGTGTTCATAAGTTATGCCTTCATACTTGGCTTGAATCTTTCAATAATTCTTTTTGCAGATGTAATGGGATCGGTTAAGTCAAAAGGGAAAACATCAAGCATTAAACCATTCCCTAGATCAAACTGCTTATTCTCATCCTTAAACATTGTCCATTTCGGATAAATCAACATAAGCTTACCAGCACCTCCTAAATATTTATGTCCGTAAACAAACATTTGGTACATATCAGACTGACTGATGCTCGATTTTGGATCATCTTTATCGTTTTGATATTTGGCATATTGATCGATTAACTTCCACTTGGTATCTAAAATTCCCATAAATTTGTTATTTTTATAAATAGCTAAATCAGGTTTTAGTAAAAAAGCTTTAGGATTTATCGATAAAGACTCGCTTTTGAACTGCTTCTCAACTCTATAGCCGCTATAGTCTTTTTGAACTTTCTTTTCCAAAATCTTTGCGACATATTTTTCAAACAAGGTTTCCATTGGAAATAGAAAAGAAATGCCATTGCTATCACCTTTAATGCTAAAGGGGCTTTGTTGATTTAAAATCAGCTTCACCCAATATAATACCGGCTTGTAACTAATCATATCTCGGCTGTTTCGCCAAAGACTAAAATCAGCTTTATAATCTGTAGATCTAGGAATCTCATTAAAGGCAAAGCGAAGTTCTCTGGCTAACTTTTGATTATTTTCGGAATCACTCCATTTAGCTACTTGCACTAAAGCTGAATGAATTAAGCGATTTTCAGCACGATTTTCAGAGAAGATATCATAAGCAATACGAAACAGATGGCGCCGACTAATGGGTTGGCTGATTTGTTGCGACACTAACAAGCGACCTTTTAAAAATCGTTCCTCTGCTTCTATACGTTCGTAATCTTTACGGATGCCTTTTCTAACAACATTAGCTAAGTCTTGTAAAAACCAAGTAATCAGCACCTCAAGTAAAGGTCGATTAAATACCGCTACATTAGCTTTTGTATGCTCTAAAGAAGGTAATTCATAAACCTCACTAATCATTCTCACCAGCAACTTTCTGACTTCGATATTATCTTGATCATCTTCACTAGTTTTAGGCAATATTTCTAAGTGAATACTTCCAGGGAGAGAGATGACACCGACAAAATTAACAACTTGTAAGGCTTTTTTACCGTTATAGGAGCGTGGTCTAATAAACCTATTTTCTTTGTCACTGTTGTAAGCATAGTCCTCAAGATACTTCCAAACTTCAGGATTAACAGCACACACATCAATCGATATGTTAGGGTCATCGTTACTGAGATCTTCATTCGCGTCCTTCTGGATAATGTAACCAAATTCACGAATACTCAATTCGCTCATCAACTCAGTCCTGTTGAACCGGATCAGTGCTATAAATATTAATGTAGGTTTGCGCTTTGGCTAATTTATCATCGTTTCGCGAGTAATTTTTACCAGAAGGCTTAAAACCAAGTTGTATTTCACTCAATGTTTCATCTTTATAGATGTCTGACTTACCTAAAACTTGAGTTATTTTTTCCCAATCTTCAAAAAAGTATTCTTCAAGCAATGGCAAAATCTTATTTTTAAAAATATATGCTAATTCATTAATGGTTGGCTTATCCTTTAACTTCATAAAAAAAGCATGGCCGATAGTATGCTCACGATCATATAAAGCTTCAATTCGGTTATTGATCGTTTCAAGCATTTTTTGAATATCAACGTCACCTCCAATAACTAAAGGTCCATCACTCTTATCTTTTATTAAAGTGACGTCTGGCATCATTTCAATAAAA
>CANNLO010000560.1 GCA_947505055.1 Methylococcaceae bacterium
ACCTTAGCTTGTAAGTTAGTGTGGATATTAGGATCAGACGAAACATAACATCTTCTGCTTACATCCTTACCGGACGGGTCTAGAGAATGGTTAGGTATCAGCTTTAGAAACCCATCATTAACTTGTTCCCAAAGTTTATGCGAATGGGCGTTATCTCTAATAGGAGGTACAAGAACAAAAGCTTTTAAGCCGTTACCACTAGGCGAAACAAAACATGCTACAACCGAAGGATGAGAGCTTAATATATCTTTGTAAGCTTGAAGATTCACCTCACCAATATTATCCAAATCAGCTATAACGATACAGCTAGAGCCCGACACGTAGGTGTTCTTACTTGGAGCCCCTGTGTATTCCCCAAAGGCTATAGCTGGTAACTTTTCCTTGAGGTTAGCTCTATGAGCTTTATTTTCAGTCTTACGTATTGGGTCAATAAGTCTCCCATATTTATTACGTTTCACCTCCCTTAAAAATATATCTAAGTTTCGATTTTTAAAACCGGCAGGATGCTTTATCTTTACCATAAAGACAGTTTTGGCTGTCCCTGCACTTGCCCTAATTTCAGCCTTGCTTTCTGTAGGGGTATTGGTATAATTAGGCATCACTTCAGCGTTAGCCAATGATGTATTGCCTACATCGGTTAACGCTGGGTTGGTGCGGCTCTGGCTATTGTTAGTATCAAACATCTGAGCCACCTTCTATATCTACAGCAACTAGATCATTGAGATAGCTCGTGTCATCATCGAGATAACTCGCATCATCATCTAAATCGATATCAACAACTAAGTCAGCAGCATCATCATCTACTTGAACTATACTGAAAGCTCGAGATAATACTTGTTCAACTATATTGTAAGCTCGAGAGAAGGTTCGTTGAAAAATGTCAGCAGTTGGGATATTAGCTGACATATCAATTACATTACAAATAATGGCGTAATTACTACTCATCTGCTATACCTACAGAAGCTAAGTAAATCTCTTTTACTTCATTAAAGTGAGATTGAGTGATCCCTAGAGCATCAGCATCTAATGTGTTGATAGCCTCTTGGATAATCCATATTGCTTTACCTAGATAATGTTCGCCATCTTCAAAGTAGTGCTCAAAGCAAAATGGGATATTATCGTCACAAGCTTCAGGATTTTGTATTTGATTAAGGAGGAACAACAAATCAAGCAGTCTCTCTTGGTGCGACAGCATACCTTGTTTGACTTCAACAAAAAGCTTCATATCTTCGATTTGCATTTCGCTAAAGTTCATACTGAAGCCCCACTAACTTTAGATGCAATCCAGTCATTGACTTCAGTTTCAAGGAAGCCCATAGACCTAGCGCCAAGCTTTATTCTTTTTAATTTACCGTCGTTTATTAATTGATAAATAGTGCTACGGCCGAGGCCTGTACGATTGATCAACTCGGGTAAACGAATAATTCTGGGGGATAAAATTTGGGACATAAAACACCTATAGGGTAGATGTTTTCATTACGCTTGGAATAATTCTGAAAAGAATGGGTGCAATGAAAACTATTAATTAAAAAAGTTTTCATCACCTTCCCACTAGGGGTGAACATGTGCTAAATACTAAGACCTTACCTCCGGCGATGAGCCACGACTGGATTATTCTTTAGTATATTACAGGCCATTCTTTCAACTAGTACTGAAAGGCTTGCTCGCTTTTTCTTTTAAACTAAGCGTTGTTGAATTACTTAGTCCCTTTTACAAATGTCTGCAAGTTTGATTAGTAGGGTAACTGTACCAAACCTTCGCTTAAAACGACATCGCACTTAGTATTTTACAGGGTTTGATTAGATATACAATTATTTTAATATCTAATTAAAGCAACTATTTATTTCAGGGGTCTTAACGTTACAGCAACCTAGCTGTCCCCCTTTTACTTTTCCAATGGTAAATGCTGAGTCTTTAATTCAGTTAAATAATCGCTCCACCATTGCATTAACTCAATGCGTTCTGGTAAATAGTGAGCATTGTCATAAGCCTGACGAACTTTGTCGCCGACTTTATGAGCCAGTTGTGTTTCAATAACAGCATCAGCAAACCTATTTTTATTAATTTCTCGTATTTGTGTTGAAGCTATTCCTCTAAATCCGTGCGTTGTCATATCCTCCTTGGTGTAGCCCATTCGCCTTATGGCTGCTAATAACGATTCTGTTGTAATGGGTCTTTCGTAAGTACTTCCAGATGATGTTCTAAGGCTAGTAAATACATAGCGACCAGCTCCAGTGAGGGGAAAAATATCTTTTAGTATTGCGATTGCTTGGTTTGATAAGGGCACAAGGTGAGTTTTAGATTCGTCCTGCTTATCTTTTTTCTTTTGTTTTTTAATGTGTGCTGGAACTGTCCAAAGTGCCTTATCAAAATCAATATTGCTCCATTCAAGTGAAGCTATTTCATTAGGCCTAACAAAAGTAAGCGGTATTAATTGCAAAGCTGTTTTAGTGGTTATTGAGCCTTTATAACAATCAATATCTCTAAGTAGGTTAGCAATATCAGCAACATCTTTTAAGCGCGCAAAGTTTTTCTGTGGCGGAGATTCTTTCAATACCGATCTAATAGCTGTGCTGGGATTGTTGTCACAACGACTCGTGCCAATGGCATAAGCAAAAACTGATTCGCAGGTTTGATTGGTTCGATGAGCGGTTTCTATTGCGCCCCTAGACTCTATTCGACGTATTGTCTTAAGCATATCTGCGGCATTGATAGTATTGATTGATATACTGCCAAGATAGGGAAATACATCGTTAATCAATCTAGTTAGGGTTCTTTGTGCATGTCCTTCTGTCCAAGCGTCTTTTTTATGATTCCACCATTCATGTGCTATTGTCTCAAAGCAATCAGCACCGCTTTTGCTGTCTTTTTCTGATTTACGTTGTGCGCTTGGATCAATGCCTTTTGATACCAGTAATTTAAACTCTGCTCTTTTTTCTCTAGCATTCGCCAGTGTTACTTCTGGATAAATACCAGCAGATAAAGAATTTTGTTTGCCAGCAATTCGATAATCAAACCGCCACCACGAAGACCGGCTAGGTTCTGCAATAAAATATAAGCCACCTCCATCAGAAGCTTTTTCTAGCTTACCATTTATAGCGGCA
>CANNLO010000561.1 GCA_947505055.1 Methylococcaceae bacterium
CAGCTCTTACCCATCGACTCAGTGCACTTAATGAAACGCCCAAACTATTAGCAGCTTGTCGCTGGCTATAACCTTTTTCATTAACTAATTTTGCTGCTGATTGTTTAAATTCAAGCGTAAAACTGGGCCTGATTTGTTTATTTTTATTACTCATAATCACCTCTGTGGACATTATAAATCTGTCTTTAGAAGTGTCCTGTTTTATTAGACCATTTCAATTCGGGTGATTAACTTTTGCCGCGACTATTGCACTGCGCTTAAACCTTTTTTCGGCTGAAGGATTTTGTGGTGTCTTTAAGGCAACCAGCCTATTAAGAATTCGGTCGTTTGCTTTGTATACAAATTGCATCCCACCTTTGTCTATATAACTTTTAATTTGATAGCGCCCATCAATTACTTCATTTATATCAAGCGGCCCAGTCATAGGACAACCTCAGGGTTAGAAACATCAAAAGTTATAAACTTTCTCATATTAGCTCTTCTATGTGAGCCACCTAAAGCGACCACACATGATTTGGGGATTTCTTTACCAGCTAATACAACCTCATTATTAATAAGAACCTCACCATTTACTAAAGAAACAAAAAATCGAAAGCCATCATATTCAATTTTTATTTCACCAATATTATCAAATTTAAGTGAAACGACGCGTTTCGAGGCATTTAAAACACTTGGCTGATTGTTATAAACAGCCAATGCTTGATGCTTGTTATGCAATAAATGACGTGATAGTAAATCACGAACATGATTCATCAATGGCCTATCATTCGGATTAGGCGCTAAACAAGCTGTTATAACCGATGCCAAATCGGGAGTTAATTTAAAGGGAAGTGTAGACATGAAATTAACCAGCAGAGGTTGAGGAGGGATTTTCTGCAATTCATCCGGCAACCCCATTCCAGATAGGGCTATAGCTGTAGCACCAAAGGCGTAAGTATCGACAGCTCGCGAAAAAGCAACAAAACCAGATTTAACTAATTCCGGTGCAGCAAAGCCGAATGTACTTTTAAAGCCTTTTGTTACGGCTTTCGCTCCTTCATCTCTTGAAAGACCAAAATCAAATATTTTTACAATGCCTTCTTTATCAAACTTCATATTATTAGGTTTAATGTCCCTGTGAATAACATCCACCTCATGCATATCAGCAATGCCTGAGGCTATTTGCCAAAGCGTTTTAAGATAATACTCGTATGAACTCTGAGGAATTGGGCTATTCAATAGATCATCGCCATCAATATATTCTTCTACAATTCCGATAGAGTCGCTTTCACCTTTGACTATGTCATAGACCTGAACAACATGCTTTGATCTCAACAGCATAAGAGCATTCAATTCGTCCATTAAACGATGTTTTTCAGAATCCTCCTTAATAAATTTTATTGCAACAGGCCGTTCAAGATGCTCATCTTGACAATAAATTACACTTCCGAATCCACCACTAGCTGAAGACCCATTAGGCACATATCGCTTTGGTAAATCTAACACTTGTACACTCCTTAGTTAGCATCAAAATCAATTTGTAACTGAGGAATAGGTTTCTTGGTCTCAGCTTGGTTTTTTGCAACATTTTTGGCATTCTTTTTTTCTAGGGCAATAGCTTTTCTTAGTAATGAATTTTGGTTTGGTTGTGTTCGCTTTCTAGTTGGCTTGGTTTTCTTATCAATTGGATCGTTAATTTCCATTTTATTTTCATTCTTAAAAGCAGTTGCGCAAGGGCTCTGAAAACTTATAAGTTGAACTTCACCAAAAGCATCCCATACTTCAATGTCGCCTAAACTGGCATTCAATCTTGGCATCAATAACGATGAAAGATTAGTAGCGATAATTCCACTCGCATTGTCATGACCACCGCACCATTTCGCCAGTTCTATTAAACGCCTAACAGCAATTGCCGAATCTGGAGTATGTTTGATCACCAATTCCATGGTCTGTTTGTCTAAAAAATGAATGCCATCAGAGGTCAAAAGTATGTTGGGTAACGGGGAGTCTTTGGAGAAGGCTATTACATGAGGGTCGACGCCTTGCCCCATCCCAACGTATTGAAGTAATTCATTTTGTCCGTGAATATTTTCATTCGCCTGACCAAGTTGGCCCAAGATAGTATCGTCAACCGTGATTTGAGATAGTTTGTTATTTTCTATTGAGTAAATACGACTATCTCCTACATTAATCCCTAAGATTCCGTCTTGGCTATCGGCAATGAATGCAGAAAGTGTTGCCCCTCCGCGGCCGTTATATTTTGCAAATACAGCATCGTTAGCATTTGTTACAGAGATTACAATTCTTTCCTGCAATGGAAGGTTAGTATTTTGCACGCAACTAGATAGAAAGGTTGCAATAGCAAGACAAGCACACTCCGCCCCATCAATCATGCCGCCCATTCCATCGCATAAAACCACTACAATTGATGAACGATTTGCAGTTAATTGGATACGAAGGATTGCTGATCTATCTTGATTTTCAGGTCGAACTAAACCAATGTCAGTAGCAATAGCAATAGGTAATTCAGCAACACGACGAACTGCGCTATTTGTCGCTTTACGCATAAACCAGTTATATAGATTTTGTTGATAAGGTGCTAAGGTCATAATGTTCACATAAAAGTCAAAGACAAGTTACTTTGAATGCATCTATTAAAATTAATTGAAATATGTAGTCCATTAAACACTGAAAAGCGGTTCAATTAAAGAAATAAGACCTGTTATGTGATGAAGTTAATAAATAACCTTTCCACCCACTCTCGCCCCAATACCTAGCTTTATATTAACATATTCACCGTCATAAAGCCGTCAGTCGCGACCGGCAGTTCATGGCACTAAGTTGCCAGTCAATGTAAGTTTTAATTTTGCCAGATTAAATCTGAACTTTTACACCTTATCCGTATAGACTTATCGCCAAGATAGGCATTTCTCGGTTTTAGCTAAACTTTGCGACAGAACCGATGTTTTTTATTCAGTGCCGAATCTGTTGATAGAAACATCAGGAATGACTCAATGTCCATTATTTATAAAACAGCAGTGCTCAGCATTGTCGTATTAGCCATTGCTGTCGGTTTAAATACCGATACGGCCCACGAAAAATACAAAACAGAA
>CANNLO010000562.1 GCA_947505055.1 Methylococcaceae bacterium
AAAACATTCATATGAATTATTAATACTTAGCCTTTGCCCTGTTGATTATAGTTGTCTGGTCGACAGGGTTGCCCATCGTCCAGTAAGTATAATCATCTATATCTAAATAAGTGAATTCTCTGTCACGCCAAGCGCGAACATGGCCGTTGCTATAAATGAATGAAACGAATTTCGAAAAAGTATCATCATCACAATTGGCACGAACTAGATACCAGTGAGGCCATTGCGGCATTGTTTTCGCAAATGTCCAACACTCTTGTGATATAAAAGCCTTAATAAATTCTGGAATTTCAACGTTCATCAGACTATAAGATTTGAAGGTAAGCCATAAATCAAAGATCTTGATTCAAATGCAAGTAATACTGGCGCTTCATTCTCTTTTCGTTGCATTAATAACATCCCTTTATCTACAAGTTCGTTGCCAGCCTGATGAAAGGTATTTACTAAAGCACTTTCAAGCCTTTCTAAAACCCTAGGTGGATTAGATATATCAATTATGAATATTCTTGTAGATCTAAGTTGGTTGAGGGCTAAAGAAATTATTTCTTCTTTGCGGAGCTCAAAATCTGTTTTTTTATCTGCAGTCCAGCCCCAACCTTTCCATACTACTTTTCGAATTCCGGCATGTGCAGACATAACATCCAATATGTTGTAATTGCCAGATTTGAAACTGCGGGTGTGCTCTATAAACCTCTGGCGCATTGGGCGTCTTGTGATGCCAACCCCAAAAGGTAAATAACCGTCTTTGTGCTCAATAGTCATTAGATATACACCTGCATTACTTGGTAATGGCAATTGAGTGCCTTCGAGCTTAGGCCATCCAAAGGGACCAAGAAGAGGTGTGGAGATTGGAGTCAAGGTAATTAATATGGACCTTTGTTAAACTTCAAATTAGATGACATCTCTATTGTTTTATCGGGCTAGCTATTTTTAAAACTTTTAATATGCGGACCAAAGACTTTTTGAAATAGAATAACTTTGGATAGCAACCAAGCAAAATTATCATCTAATTCCGACTCATTAAATAAATCATTAACTTCTTTCGTAATTTTAATCATTGATGCTTTAGCTGCATCAACCCATTCAGCAGGTTCACCAATACCTTTTTCAATAACATCCTTTTGATTAAGTAAGTGGTGGAAAAATTCTTTATTTTTTTCTATGTAAAGTTGGCAGCCTATTAGATTTTCACGGGTATTTACTGTTAAAGCCACATGACAATTAGCACTTCCAATACTGATGTCATACCAATGCTGAGGCCTTGGAGTCCTAAGTCTCATATTTAGGTTGTCTTTTTTAACAAAGTTTTTAAATTTATCCCAAAAATCCAACTGTTGTAATTTTGTATCAGTTAGATCCTTGTTAACGGGCGTAGATTTAATTGCTTTTGCCCATTCATTAGGACTAACTACAATTTCAAATTTTGGAGCTGGTTTTGAATCGTCTATTTTCCATAATTCAATGCGAATTAAGAAAAAGCTAATGTCTTCATCAGTATGGTCATTAAGCCATTCAATGGCTTTCTGATGTTCGTCTCTAGTATCTTTTACAATCCAAATAATGATTTCAGCATTATGGCCAGAAGCGTAGGTAATTATTTTTCCGAGATGGTCATGGTCGGTAGCTTCAAGCTGGTTTTCAATTATTATTTTTCTGCCAGTGAGATCTTCTTCAGCAAGAATATCAACATTAAATTTACCTACACTTGCCTCAGTTTGGATGAGTTTAATATCAACGCCAACTGCATCACTCAAGGCACCAAGATTTTCAGCTACCCAATTAGTGAAATCGAGTGCTTCATGTTTCCACACTTCTCTTAAATCGAGCTTTGTTAGTTTAGATAACACGTTTTTCATTTTTTTATTCTATATAAATTAGCGCAGTTCGTGTGATTAACTTTCCATAAGCGTCGCGTAACGCGACGCTTAAATCCATTGCTTATTTTCTTGCTCGTGCTAATGGGTCAGATAAACTTTCAATATCCATTCTCAGGTTAGCAAACCACTCTTTACCAATTTCATGCTCGTAAGGGCGCAAGCTTTTTAGTACAAAAGCCTCATTTTTCTCAAGAGCAGCCTTGTATGCATCGACTTCTTTTTTTATCTTTAAATCTTTAAGGTCTCTGGCATATCCGCCTCTTCGAATATGTGCAATATATGCTGACCAAGCAATAGGCCTGCTGAACCTTTTATGCAGTTTATCTCTGTGACAGTGTCGGCATAAAGCAAGCAATGCTGGTGGCTCCCAAATAAATGGAGCGCCATAGTCTTCATCGTGGTATTCAAGAGGGACTTCATTGTCGTTACATAAAGCACATGAGCCAGAAGGTTGAAGTAATTCGCCTTTGGCTAGCAATTTTTTCATGACTTTAAACTTGTCGTCACGTTCTTTCGGGCTGTAGCCGTTGTACCAACTTTTAACTACCATAATAGAAGTTTTACCTTTAATTCAAAGCTTAGATGGTATTAGGAAGTATATTTGATTTTTAACAAATTGGTCTGTTAAACAGTATCACCCCTGGTCAATCAGCGTGGTACATCCCCACTCCTAGGATTAGATACGTTCAATGTTGTCAGCACAGTCAGTCTTTGTAAGGAATTCTCAAAAGCTATAGACGTAAAAAAAGCCCACATCGCTGTGAGCTTGATTTTATTGGTGGCCGAGACTGGAATCGAACCAGTGACACGCGGATTTTCAACTAGCGATTAATGACTTCTTATGACCCAAAGCTGTCATCAGACTAAAAAACATCAGAGACATAATAGTGCGCAGTAGCTATTGCTAACTAGGTGATGAATTTATATAAGGACCAAGCCAAGTTAAGTACGGCCAATGCAATCAAGGTATAAAAGGTGAATTTCATGCCCAGCACCCTTTTTGAAAAATTTGGCGGGGCTTGATTAATACCTAGCGCATGAAACACGCGACCAATAATTAGGGTCAGGCCGGGAATAAGCACTAGCCACCAGGGCGCACCATTTACTTCCAAGCAAGCTATCAGAATGAGGCCGGTCGGCACGTATTCAGTAAAATTAGCTTGGGCGCGTATGGCTCTTTCTAGGGCATCGTTACCACCGCTACCAAG
>CANNLO010000563.1 GCA_947505055.1 Methylococcaceae bacterium
AGCCCGACTAGATGATTAGTGCATATTCGCACCCATCATTAGAGCTGACCGGATGTAATGGACGCGGTTCCAGCACTTAAAGAAGATGGGTATGGCCCGCTCTGCGTGCCGTATCCTGATGTGTTTCACCTTTCTTATTTTGAAGCGTTCTAAAGGCACCAAGACTGAGTAATAATTCGACAATATAAGTCGATGTCCCATTTCTGGCCGCCTGATGTAGCGGCGTATAAAGTGCTTGCCCCAAGATGCGAGGGTAATTGATTAACTCCGGCCATTCCTCCAGCTTTTTGAATAGACTATCCCAATTGCCCTTCCGAGCTGCAACAGCAATAGCATTATTTGCAGCAATAAAATCTTCACCGGCATCTTCACGGTTTACCACCGGTAAAAATGTCCAAAATCAATGGTCTTGTGTCAGTCCGCTTTGTTTGGGTTCTTGCCAATTTTCAACATAGGTCTGTTTTTCTTTGGTTTCAGGTTAGCGGGGTTTTTTAAGTGATTTTGGGCATTCTTTCCAAAGGTCATCCGGCGACTTACTTGAGTCAGGATAGGACTGGCAAATTTTTCCGTCAAGATGTCGCTTTAACCAGCAACCAACTACGGTACCCGTTCTACCAATACTGCCCAAGCAATAAATGTAGACGCCATGACCTTCACACAATGCTGTATCGATAGCATCCAAAATTGCGACCATTTGGTTTGGTTCTGCAGGGATAGATATGTCCGGAATCGGAAAGGCTAATCGTTGTGCTTCGCCAACCGAAACTTCGTTAAGCAGGTCTTCATAGCCTGATAAATTATCATGCTTAGTTGTCAGATCAATGAAGCGTGTAATTCCGGCACGAAACATGGTTTCGATGCGTGACCTTGAAGAGATGTATTCTGGAGTTCTTGGATATTCCCCGGCAAGTAATTTTTCAGGGATGATCCAGTAGCTGTTTTCAAGTGGTTTTTGATCGGCTTTTAACAAAGTAAGTCCCTTATATAAACAATGGCAGTTATTATTCTGTCATAAAATAACAATACAGATCAGTTAGAACGATAACTGACGTTAACTCGTCAACGTCAGAAGAAGAGCTTATCTTGAAAATTTAATCTCGGAGACCACATGAGTAACCTAAGCCAGGATAAGCCTAACGAAGATTTATTGTCCGTCATAATAGGAAGCCAGGGGGTGATAGTAAAAAGATCACTGATCTAAATGGCACTATCCATTCTCTGTCAGCCTTACGACAAATCAAGATCTATAGAGCTATGGCAGTTTCTAGTTCACCAACCATATTTTGTGATTTTAACAGATTTTACAGGCTTATCCTTTATACTACGGTTATATCCAATAACCCCCTTTTTTCAAGGACGAATTGATGACCCACCCCATTATCGCGCCTGGTATGCGCATTGAATTAAGAAATGAAGAATGGCTGGTGCGTCGGGTTGATTTAACGACTAGTGGCGGGCAGCAGCTAACCTGCATTGGCTTGAGTGAACTTGTTAAAGATAAGGAATCGATATTTCTCACTGAACTGGATAATAATCCGACCTTCCGCACTCGTATCAATGTTCTAAAACCTGAAGATACCGAGTTTGTTCAAGATTCTTCTGATGGATTTATTGATAGCCGACTTTATCTGGAAGCGCTGTTAAGAGAATCTCCACCTACTGATAATAAGTTATATTTAGGGCATCGTGCTGCCATGGATGTCGTGCCTTATCAAATGCAGCCGACCCTTCAAGCCTTTAATCAACCCAGACAACGCATACTAATTGCTGATGCAGTGGGTTTGGGTAAAACCTTGGAAGCCGGTATTCTTGTTTCTGAATTGATGCGGCGTGGTAAAGGTAAACGCATTTTAGTCGTCGCTGTTAAATCCATGCTAACCCAGTTCCAAAAAGAATTCTGGAATCGCTTTACCATTCCACTAACACGCTTGGACTCAATTGGTATCCAGCGAGTCAGAAACCAAATTCCCACTAATCACAATCCATTTTTTTATTTTGATAAAGCCATTGTTTCAATGGACACGCTAAAACAAGGCGTCGAATACCGCAATTATTTAGAAAACGCTTATTGGGATATTATTATCATTGATGAGGCCCATAACGTTGCAGAACGGTCGGGTAGCAGTCAGCGTGCGCGTTTGGCCAGATTGCTGTCTACACGTTCCGATACCTTGATTATGCTCTCGGCCACACCCCATGATGGCCGCGCTAAAAGTTTTGCCAGCCTTTTAAATATGCTGGATGCAACAGCCATCGCTGATCCCGAAAACTACAGCGCGGATGATTATGCTGATAAAGGCTTGGTCATTCGACGTTTCAAAAAAGACATCATAGATCAAGTTAAAACTGAATTTAAAGAGCGAACCACACAAGAAATTAAGTCAACGGCTTTTGCTACAGAGCAAGCTGCCTTTGATTATTTGATGGATATTCAGTTTGCCAAACTGGATCAAGTGCGCTCTGCCGGTATGTTGTTTAAAACGACCTTGATTAAAGCCCTGTTTTCCAGTCCGGTGGCTTGTCAACAGAGTATACATAATCGTTTAAAAACCTTAGAACAAAAAACAGAAACTGACTATCAACGCGATCGGGATCAACTCACCACGCTTAATGCTTTATTGGCCAAGATTGATGTTAGCCAGTTTTCAAAATACCAATCGTTACTAAAAACACTCAGTGATAACAGTAATGGACAAGCCTGGAAACCTAATGACAGTAAAGATCGTTTGGTTATCTTTACGGAGCGTATCGAGACATTACGGTTTCTTCAGACCCACTTACAGAACGATTTGAAGCTTAAAGATAATCAGATTGAAGTCCTGTACGGTAGTTTGTCGGATACTGATCAACAACGTATCGTTGAAGATTTTGGCCAAGAGAACAAATCGGTGCGCTTATTGATTTGTTCTGATGTCGCCTCAGAAGGGATTAACCTGCATTACCTCAGTCATCGCATGGTTCATTTTGATATTCCTTGGTCGTTGATGGTCTTTCAGCAACGCAACGGGCGTATTGATCGGTATGGGCAAGAATATGCCCCGCATATCATTTATTTAATGACGGATTGTGCCAATGGCCA
>CANNLO010000564.1 GCA_947505055.1 Methylococcaceae bacterium
AAGATCAGTCAGCGTTATTTCTTTGAAACCGACATGTTGTTTCGGCTTAATACTCTGCGGGCTGTTGTGGTTGATATACCGATGGATGCAAGATACGGGGATGAAGTCAGTAACCTGAAAATTTCAAAGATATTGGGGGAATTTCTTTTTAAACATACCCGGAACCTAATAAAACGAATTTTTTATAACTATTACCTGCGGGACATGTCGCTTGCTTCTATTGAGTTGCCATTGGGTATCGTGTTGTTTTTAGCGGGTGCCGGTTATGGTGGGTATTCATGGTTTGCGTCGGCGCAAAGTTCAATTACTACGCCGGCAGGTACGGTCATGCTATCTGCTTTGCCAATTCTCATGGGATTGCAACTAGTCTTGGCATTTTTAGGTTATGACATTGCATCGGTGCCTCGTAGGCCGCGACATAAGGTAATTAGTGCCGCACGTTTTTTGGCAAGGGGAAAAATAAAATGAGATCATTGCTTGATCGCTTACGCGAACCGCTTCTCGACGGAATGGATGTAGATGGAGAGAATCGATTGGGACTTCATCGCAAGATGCTTGAAAAAAAACGTATGTTGCGAGAAACTTTTACCGAGTTTCATCATTTATTCAGAAGTCTTGATCAAAATTTTTTATCCGGCACTGGTATCGAAGTTGAATTGGGGGCTGGCGTTTCTCCAATGCGCGATTCCTATCCTGAAGTATTGGCTACAGACATCGTTACTGCACCTAACTTAGATAAGGTTGTTAATGCAGAAGCAATGGCTTTTGAAGATAAATCGGTTAAAACAATTTATGGACAGAATTGCTTTCATCACTTTCCCCATCCGGATGAATTTTTTCATGAACTTGATCGAGTTTTAGTTCCGGGTGGTGGTGCCATATTACTTGAGCCTTATTATGGGCTGTTTGCAACATTTCTTTATAAGCGACTGTTTCGTACCGAGGGTTTTGATAAAGATTATCTGTCATGGGAAACGCCGGTGGCTGGGCCCATGAACGGGGCGAATCAGGCTTTGAGTTATATTGTGTTTATCCGTGACCGTGATCAGTTTGAGTTGAAGCATCCTTCACTTAAGATTGTACATCAGCAGTTAGCTGGAAATTATATGAAATATTTGCTTTCTGGGGGTTTAAACTTTCGGCAACTTTTGCCAGATTCATTTACTGGATTTGTTTGTAGGTTAGAGCGGTTGATGACACCTTTCAATAGATGGATAGCGCTTCATCACATAATTGTTATTCGTAAAATAATTCTATGACTCTAGTGCGATATATTGCCATTCAATTGCTGGCTTATGGCATAGATATGGGATTGTTTCTGATTATTTTAAAGATAGGATTGACGGGGCCTATTTTTGCTAATGTGTTGGCTAAACTCGCAGCTGGTTTTTTTGCTTTTATTGTACATAGGAATTTTACTTTTCGTGTGGTGGATCGCTCTGCTATCAGGAAACAGGCTTTCCGATATTTTGCATTGCTGGCATTAAATATACCTGTAGCCTCAATAATTCTTGCTGGACTACTCATAGGATTTAATATGCCATCGGTTATTAAATTCATTTCTGATGTTATTTGTATACCTATGTCTTGCCAAGAGAGTACCCATTTGGTTTTTACTGGGTTGCCGATTGCTGCAAAATTTATTGCTGATATTGTGTGCGTTGCTTTGACATATGGGTTGAGCAAGTATTTTATTTTTACTGGGCAGCAGGTTCAGATAAAGAAGAATAAAAAGAGATCTACGGAGTTTGGCATATGAAGATGCTAATAACTGGTGCCACAGGTTACATAGGTACATACCTAATAGAGGTTGCATTAAAATATGGACATGAAGTTGTGATAGCTTCCCGCAAAAAGCCTTTAAATTTCACAGGTACGTGGCTATTTTTTGATTTGTTATCAAATGACTCATTTACGTTACCAACAGGTACAGATGCTGTTTTTCATCTTGCAGCTAATACTGCAAGTGCCAATTTCGCACAAGAAGATTGCGAAGTAAATGCAGCTAAAAAATTAATTATTTCTGCTCAAAAAGCGGGTGCAAAGTTCATATTTGTTTCTAGTCAAGCTGCCCGATTAGATGCACCGACATTATACGGACGCACAAAGTGGCATATTGAACAAAAAGTGCTTTCTGCGGGTGCTTGGGTAGTTCGACCCGGGCAAGTATATGGCGGACAGTTGCGTGGTTTATTTGGAACCTTGGTCGATACCGTTAAACGCTTGCCTATATTACCCGCATTCATACCTGCCCCCAAGGTTCAGCCTATTCATGTGGTTGATCTTGTCATGGGATTGTTGATTGTTGCCGAGCGTAGTGATGTGCCAACTGGCGTGTATTGTCTTGCTGCACCTGAACCTGTTATGTTCTCAAAATTTCTTGGTGAGATCGCCAAATCAAGGCTCCGTTGCTGGCGTATATTTGTGCCTATACCCGTTATAGCTATTAATGCACTTGGCGAATTAGTAAGAACCAAGCTAGGGTTGGAACGCTTGCGCTCACTTTTTGACTTACTTATCATGGATACGGCCGCTGACCTCAAGCAGTTAGGGATTGTGCTACGTCCACTTGGCGCCGGTATGCATCCTTCAGGCAATAATCGCAGAAGATATTTGTTGAGGGAGGGGGGGGCGCTACTTACTTATGTATTAAAAGTGCGACCAGGCTGTGCTGTGTTACGCCGTTATGTCCGAGCGGTTGAGAATCTGCGTAGTGGGGAGTCATTAGGATTACCAACAATTTTTTTGAACCATCCAGTTCTTTTGTCTTTATTTGTGCAATCTTCTTGGCGTGATAAAACAATAGGTGCAGAGTTTATATGGCGGTTGGATGCTGCAACCATGCTAGCTGAATCTACACCAATAGGTGCTTCTCGGTATTTGGGGTTAGGCAGTCAGCAGGGATTGTTAAAAAGTTTGACTTTGATGACAACTGCAGTGATTAACGAGATATTCTGGCGAATATTACGTGTACTCACTTTTCACTTAATTCGCTTATCATTAGGTCGTGCGGCAGGTGTTGTATGAGTCCCGATTTTGATGTCATCA
>CANNLO010000565.1 GCA_947505055.1 Methylococcaceae bacterium
ATTTTTGCAGCGAGTTGTGTTTTATGCGCAAGCTCATGGCCGTAAAAGATATTATCGCCTAATACCAAGGCGCAACTGTCATTGCCAATAAAGTCTTCACCAATAATGAAAGCCTGCGCCAAACCGTCTGGTGATGGTTGCGCTGCATATTGAATATCCATGCCCCATAAACTGCCATCGCCTAACAATTGCTTAAAGCGTGGCGTATCTTCCGGCGTTGAAATAACAAGCACTTCACGAATGCCTGCCAACATGAGCGTCGTGAGAGGGTAGTAAATCATAGGCTTGTCGTAGACAGGCAACAGTTGCTTAGATATTACCTGAGTGACTGGGTATAAACGCGTGCCGGAGCCACCGGCTAGGATAATGCCTTTCATTCTAATTCCTCTGCGCGTTCCGCATAATTTTTAAACTCAGTCATGTCAGTAAACATTGGATATGAGCTTCCCCCAATAATGTACCTTGTAGAGGGTACGGTACTTTATGTTAAATATACAGATAGAAAAATCACATAATAATTAGCGTAGCCAGAATTGACTCAACTTGCTAACATTTTTATTGATAAGACTAACAATGCCACCCACTTTATTACGTTTAAGAATGTCTAAATCCTCAAAAGACTTACGTATAATAGTACTCCAAGAGCGATTACTAATACCCCCAACACGCATACGAACAAATACTTCAGGGATGTAAACAGTAGAAATTTTACCCACCGCTAAAAAACGTAAAACAGTATCGTAGTCAGCAGCAATACGATACCGAGTATCGAAGCCCCCCAATCGATCGTATACAGATCGCCTCACATAAAACGTCGGGTGAGGTGGCATCCAACCATTTGATAGTGAAACTGCGTCATAATGGCCAGATTTCCAATAACGAACTACTTTAGTTATGTCATCATGTTGAACATATACAAGATCACCATATACAGCATCAACCTTAGGATCTTCAAAAACCGCAGCTACCTTAGCAAGCACATTATTATCTTCAAAAATATCATCTGCGTGTAAAAATCCAACTATATCGCCATTGGAATAATTTATTCCTTTATTCAACGCATCATATATTCCACCATCAGGCTCACTAATCAATAAGCCCAAGCGTGATCGATAATGCTCCAAAACTTCAAGCGTCCCATCATTCGACGCTCCATCAATAACAACCGACTCAAGCATAGGATAAGACTGCGATAGAACAGAATCAATCGCCTGGCATATCGTTTTTTTATTGTTGTAAACAGCCGTCACCACCGATATCTTTAGCACCTTTAACTCACCCTCTCTTACAGTTCATTTGCAACTCGATTAGACTAGAAAACTCATCTACAAATATAGCCATATTTTTGAATGCTCTGTCATTAAAATATTTCTCTTTAGCTATATGCTCTTTATTATTTAAGGGAATAAAATTTTCTAAAATTAAAGCTAACTGTTCTGGTGATGCGGGATCAAAAAATAGTGCATCACAACTTTGCTCCCTATGAACATTAAGGGATGAGAGAATCATTGGTGTGCCCATCGCTTTAGCTTCTTCAACTGTAGTACTCCAACCTTCAAATCTAGATGGATTGATTAATGCAGCACATGATTTCATTAAAGCTGGGATATGCTCATGCGGAATCATGCCCAATAATCTAAAATTCTGCTCTAGATTACATGACTTTATTAACTGCTGAATCATCGGAAAATATAGCAGATCTCTAGGATCAGCTTGCTTCCCAGAAGCTACAATCACCAGATTTACCCCACGAGCCTTCAATAATGCCAGCGCTTGAATCACGCATTCGTGATTTTTATGTTTCCAAAACTGGTTAGGCAAAAAGAAAAAAGTTTCTGGCAGGCCATATCTATCTGCTACTTCACGTGCAGCATAAACATTAATATCAATCGATGGTGGAACAGAAAAACGTACAATATGTGTACGGCCAATGGCACTAGGATAAAACGTCTCGCAATCATGCCTTGCATCAGCACTGCTCAACATGACATGACGTCCACTGAGTATTTGAACTCTGAACCCAATTTCTCTTTTCCAGTATGCTTTAAAATCAAATAGATGTTTAAGATGTCGGTGTTGAAAATCTGGAATCCATGCAAGAACCTGCAAAGGGAATCGCCAACCGTAAAATTGTGCAGATTCGAAAACAACATCTATTTTATGCGAAAGAAAGATGGCTAACGCATCTTGATCACGACCATTCAATAGCGCCTGTCGCAAACGCTTTGCTTTGTTAACTTGATTAAAAACACCATCACGAACAACAACACATTTAATAAGTTCAAAAGGAGCGACATCGCTCTGATCCATATCAGTACCAACGAACAAGATTGGTTGGATACGTTTAGGCGCATAATCAGCTATAGCTCGCATTAGATTAAGTTGATAGTTGTAACCTCCCCTCCAATTACGGCCATCAATAAGTGTAAATGCTACACGGATCAAACGCTAATCCGATTAGAACTTAGATACCACTTTACGTAATTACGAATCCCTATTTCAACTGGAATAGCCCATTCGAAACCAATATTCTGTAAGCGGGCACTATTAGCGACCAGACTAAATGGGTCCCCACTGCGTGAGTGTCCACTAAAAGCAATAGTGGCTTTAGTCGGCCAAGCATCAAGCACCATTAATGCCACGTCGTGGACACTAGTTGCCTTGCCAGTACCTACATTAATAATAGGTGCTTCATCTGATGCCAACTCCCTAATAAGACATAATGCACGCACGACATCACGTACATCCGTCCAATCACGCAACTCACTTCCAGTACCTCCAAGAGTTACTGTAGATATCCCCGATGACAACTTAGTGCATAAATCCCAAAGCAATTGTTTCTGAAGAAAAATTCCATATACCGAAAACAATCTTGCCGAGACCACCTTAGTTCCATAAGTGATTGCGTAACTGTGGCACAGTTGCTCCATCATTTTTTTATGAAATCCATACGGAGAATAAGGAACTTGCGCGTCACTCTCGGATATTGCCACCTCATGACCAG